>NZ_JBHVVN010000005.1:0-321406 GCF_042882685.1 Pseudarthrobacter sp. NPDC058196 | reverse complement strand
CGACGGCACCTGGCCAGGTGCCGTCGTCGCCCGTTTCCGTTCGCAGGAGCGTCAGGCGCGTCCGCCGACGACGGCCCCATCCTGGACTACGTATTCCAGGTGGTCGGCGATGTCTGCCAGCACGGCAATGTCCTCCACCGGGTCCGCCGAGAGCACCAGCACATCAGCGTCCGCTCCGGGGGCGATGACTCCCAGTTCACCCGGGCGGCCCAGCAGTTCGGCGGCGGTGGTGGTCGCGGACCGGATGGCGTCGATGGCCGGCTGGACCTTGCCAAGCAGCCGGAACTGCTCGTTCTGGTGCCGGTGCATCCCGCCCAGCAGGTCCGAGCCGTACACCATCTTCACTCCGGCCTCGTGCGCCCGGGCGATGGCTTCCAGGCCACTGCTGAGGACTGAATCCACTTTGGCCCACATCTCCTCGGTCAAGCCAAATTCCTTGCCTTCTTCCTTCAGCGCCCAGTAGGTCACCAGGGTGGGCACCAGGAAGGCATCCTTTTCCAGGAAGAGCCGCAGGCTCTCGTCGTCAAGGAGGTTGCCGTGTTCAATGGACCTGACCCCCGATTCGAGGGCGCGGTTGATGGCCCGGGCCGTGTAGGCGTGGGCTGCCACGTAGCGGTTGGCCGCTTCCGCTTCTTCGACGGCGGCCCGCATCTCCTCGAGTGAGTACTGGGTGGAGTCGATCCGGTCCGTCGGGGAGGACACCCCTCCGGACGCCATGATCTTGATGTGGTGGGCGCCCTTGCGGAGCTCGTCGCGGGCGGCGGCGCGCACGGCGTCCACGCCGTCCGCCACCCGCCCGATGCCACAGCATCCCCGGCCGTTGGGTTCGTGGTCCTCGCCGGGAAGGCGCATGTCGCCGTGGCCACCGGTCTGGCTGAGGGCGCGCCCGCAAAAGTGCAGCTTCGGCCCCTCCAGCAGCCCCTCGGCCTGGGCTTTCGCCAGGCCAAAGTCGGCGCCTGAGAGGTCGCGCACGGTGGTGAAGCCCCGGCCCAGCATGCCTTGCATGATCCTCGCGGTTTGGGCGTACACGTAGGAGGCGGGCGTCCAGGTCAAGGACCGGAAGTCCGCACTGGAGGCCACCACGTGGACGTGGGCGTCGATGAGGCCGGGGATGACGTATTTGCCCGTGCCATCTATAACCCGCGCATTGTCCGGCGCTTCCGCACCAGACCCAACGCTGCGGATCTTTCCGTCAGAGGTCACAACGTCGGCCAGGGAGTAGGTGCCCGCGTGGATATCCAGGACGTGGGCGTTCCTGATGACGAGCGGTTCGGTGGAGTAGGTCACGGGAGGACTGCGTCCTTTCCTGTCGGGATGGTTTGGTCTGAATCGATGAAGGCTGCGGCAAGCCGTTCGGAAGCAGCGGACACTGCCGCCGACGCCGCGTCAAGGCTGTGGCCGGTGTACTTCCCCTCGGCGTCGAGCAGCGCCAGGACGCCCACCACCTCGCCGTGGCTCGTCACCGGGATGTTGATCACCGCGCCGCAGCCCAGGGACTGGATCAGGGCGACGTCCGTGAACACCTCCGCGAGTGCGGCGGAACCGGGAGCGAGGAACGGCCGCTGCTTGGCTATGACGGTGTCCAGCCAGCCTTCGGAGATTTCCACCGACTTTTCGGCACCCAGCGGGTAGTGCACGGGATGGCTGGTGAAGACCCTCCGGAGCACGGAGGACCCCGGCAGCCAGCGCAGCGCGGTGAACAGGATGACGCCCGGTTCGCGGCGGAGGTGGTCGAAGATGTCCTGGAAGGCGGGGTCCGGGTCCTGAATCACTTGCCGCCTCCCGACATGGCTGGCTGCTCGGGTTCGGTGCGGGCATTGATGTCTTCCAGCGACTTGCCCGCCGTGGACGTTCCGAAAATGACGACTCCGATCACGCCCACTGCCAGGACCACCGTGGTCATGGTGAACACGCCGCCGAAGCCGAGCGTTGCGGCGAACACGCCGATGATGGACGGCGCCAGGATGCTGCCCACGCGCCCTACCGCGCTTGCCAGTCCGACCCCGGTGGCGCGCATCCAGGTGGGGAAGAGTTCCGGCGTGTAGGCGTAAACCCCGGCGTAGGTGCCGTTGAGGAAGAAGGACAGGGTTGCCGCGGCCACCAGGATCATCCCGGAATCGTTGGACTGGCTCAGCCAGAACGCACTGAGGGCCGAGCCCGCCAGGTACAGGGCGATGGTGTTCTTGCGGTCGATCCGGTCGCACAGCCAGGCCGCGGAGAAGTAGCCGGGGATCTGCGCCAGGTAGATGATGATGGAGTATTCAAAGCTCTTGGTGACGGTAATTCCGCGCCCCACCAGCAGGGTGGGGATCCAGGAAAAGAACCCGTAGTAGGAGAAGGTGATCACGAACCAGATCAGCCAGATCACCGCCGTCCTCCGGCGCAGGGCGGGAGACCACATGACCTTCAGGGCGTTCCAGATGCTGATCTTCTGCCCGTGTTTGGTGATGTCTTCCCCGCCCGCTTCCACCGCCGGAAGCTCCTTCCCGGTGGCGCGGAGCACCTTCTGCTCGAACCCTTCCACTACCTGTTCAGCCTCCGCCGCGCGCCCCTGGCTCATGAGGAAGCGGGGTGATTCGGGAAGGCTGCGGCGCCACCAGAGAAGCAGGAGGATGGGGACGGCGGTGATGACCTGGGCCCACCGCCAGCCGTCGTCACCCACGGGAACCACAAACCGTCCGATGAGCGCCGCGGCCACGAAGCCGAACGAAAAGAACCCGGCCAGGGTCCCGATGAACCAGCCGCGCCGCTTGGGCGGAATGAACTCCGAAAGGAACGGGGCGATGATGACGCTCTCCGCGCCGGCGCCGAGTCCCGCCAGGACCCGGGCAACAAGGAAGACTTCGAAGTTCGGGGCGACGGCGGCCACCACGGACATGGCGCAGTAGAAGGCAAGCGCCCACAGCATGACCTTCTTCCGGCCAAACCGGTCACCCAGCCAGCCGGACAGGATGGCACCGAAGAAGAAGCCCAGCGGCGCTGCCGAGCCCACCAGGCCCAGGCTTGCGGTGCTCAGGCCCCAGATCTCCTGGATGCGCGGCAGCAGGAAGGCCACCACGGCGCCGTCCATGCCGTCAAAGGAGTAACCGAGCCCTCCGATGAGGAGGAGCTTGTAGTGTGGACGACTGAGTGGGAGCCGGTCCAGGCGTGCTGTGAGAGACATTGGGAATCCTGCCGAAGTGGGCCAAGTTGTACAGTTTTTAGGATTTGCACAGATCTGTGCATGTAGATTGAAGTTACGTGCATCACTTGCGGAGGTCAATAGGTGAAACAAGAAGTTAACAGCGCCACCTTGACCGAATGGCTCGATGGCCAGGCCCAGGGGCGGAAGCTCGCGGCCCGCCAGCTGCAGGTCTTGGGCGTCCTTCGTTCCCAGCCGCGGCTGGCTTCCTACGGCTCCGTCAGCGACATAGCCGCCGCGGCGTCGTCGAACGCCTCAACCGTGACCCGGACCGCCCAGACGCTCGGCTTCAAGGGCTGGGCGGAATTCCAGTTCGAACTCCGCTCCCGCTTCCTGGCGTCCTTGAGTGCCGTGGAGATCGCCGCACAACACAACGGCCACGCGAGCAGCCCGGCGCAGGCATCCCTGACCACCGACCGGTCCAACCTGGCCCACTTGGAGCGGACCGTGGACCCCGCCGTGATCCATGCCGTTGCGGAGGCCATGGCCGGTGCGCGGCAGACCCTCATCATCGCCGCCGGCAGCTACGCCATTCCGGGCAAGGCGCTGGAGCACAACGGCAACATCGCCGGCTATGACGTCCGGCTGCTGGATGCGGATGTGGCAGCGTTGACCAACGCCGTCGCGCGCCTGACGCCGGACGACCTGGTCATTGCCATCAGCCTCTGGCGGGTCTACGACAGCACAGTCCGAGCCGTGGACATCGCCCATCAGCTCGGGGCCCGGATCGTCAGCATCACCGACACCGCAAGTTCGCCGGTGGCAGCGCACGCCGCCCAGAAGATCGTGGTCCCGGCCGAAAGCGCGGGCTTCTTCCCCTCGCTCACGGGAGCTGTTGCCGCAGTGCAGGCGGTGGCCGTCGAGCTGGCCTCCCTGGACCGTGAACGGTCCACCCGGAGCATTGCGGCCTCGGAGCGGACCTGGGACCAGATGCGGATCATGCATCCACGGCCGAGTACTTAAAAGACAGCCGCCCCGCCCCCGGATGGGGCGGAGCGGCCGCGCTTCCCTCTGCGTGCTACTTGGCCTTGCCCGCGTAGTAGACCGCCGGCATGGCCGGGGCCTGCATGCCCTCGCCGAGGAAGAAGCTCGGGTGCGGGGGCTGGTTGTAGCCCACGGTCTCGCGCGCTACGCCGGTCCGGTACATGGGATCGTGCATCAGGGTGCGGAGCCGGACGTCGGCGGGTGAGGTGCTGGTATAGATCCGCAACTCGGTGCTGTCAGCCGACGGGAACACCAGCTCTTCGCGCCAATCGCCCAGGAGGTCCGCCTGCAGCGACGGGTTGCCCTTGGTGTAGTTGTTGGTGCGGGCGCCGGTGGCGGTCAGCAGCCGGTCGCTGGACTCGGTTTCCCAATTCCACTTGGAAATGGTGGGCACGCCATAGCCGGCCTCGGCGTCGAAATCGTGGTCCACGATCTCGCGCAGCAGGTCGCCGTCCCACCAGGCCATGAAGTTGGCGGCGGGAATCTTGTCGGAAATCCGCTCACCCTTGGCGGACATCAGGTAGCCGACGGTGGAGTTCCACGCGGCGTCGCCGCCCACCGCCCAGCTCTCCGAACCCGGGAAGCGGGGGTCGATGTCTCCTGTGGCGCCGCGGCCGGTGTCCTTGAAGGCCGGGATGCTCCACAGGACCTCACCGGTGGCGGCGTCACGGAAGGTGGCACCGCGGTTCCCGCTCGACCGCATGTCCTCGTGCACGGCAAAGGTTTCGAGGCCGGGCCGGGAGGGATCGAGGTCGCCGGTGTGGATGGCGTCGCCGTGACCCAGCTTGGTGTTGTACAGCGGCTTCCCGTCGTCGTCGATGGTCATGGAGCCAAAGACGAACTCATCCTTGCCGTCCTGGTCCACGTCCGCCACGGAGAGGTTGTGGTTGCCCTGGCCCTTGTATTCGGCCCCGGCAGCGTCGGAATCGAACTTCCACCGCTTGGCCAGCTTGCCGTTCACCAGGTCATAGGTGACCAGGACGGTACGGGTGTAGTAGCCGCGGCTGAACATCATGGACGGATGCTCGCCGTCGAGGTATGCCACAGCACTGAGGAACCGGTCCACGCGGTTGCCGTAGCCGTCTCCCCAGGCGGTGACGGTGCCGCGGGGCGGATCATAGGGAACGGTGTCCATGATGGTGCCGGCAGCCCCATTGAACACCGTGAGGAATTCGGGCCCGGACAGGACATAACCCGCGCTGTTGCGGTAGTCAGCCGCCGGGTCGCCAATGACGGCCCCCGCCGCATCCGTGGTGCCGTCAGCGGTCTTGAAGGCAACTTCGGCCTTGCCGTCGCCGTCGAAGTCGTAGGCGAGCATCTGGGTGTAGTGGGCACCAGCGCGGATGTTGCGGCCCAGGTCGATGCGCCAGAGTTTGGTGCCGTCCATCTTGTAGGCGTCCACGTAGACGTTTCCGGTGTACCCGGACTGGGAGTTGTCTTTCGCGTTGGAGGGATTCCACAGCTGGATGATTTCGTACGCGCCGTCACCGTCCAGGTCCGCCACGCTCGAGTCGTTGGTGCTGTAGGTGTAGGCCTGCCCCGCCGGGGTGACGCCGTCGGCCGGCTTGTCCAGCTTGATGGGCAGGTAGTTTTGGGCCAGCGGACTGAACCCGGCGCTCAGCTTGTCCTGCCCGTCGCCGTTGCCCACGGTCTTGATGACGTACGTGGAGTCCGCCGTACCTGCGGGGTCCACGTAGGTGGTGGTGCCACGGACGGGCTGGTCGGTGATCTGGACGCCGTCGCGGATGATGTGGAAGCCCACGCTGTCCTTGTCCAGGCCCAGCATCCGCCACCCCAGCGAGACGCCCTGGTCCGTCAGGACGGCGACCGGGGCCCGGTCAAGGCTCTCCACCTGCCGCTTCAGCTGCTGCCCTGCCGGGACAGCCGGGACAGCCGGGGTGCCAGGACTTGCCGGCGTTGCGGGAATTGCCGGCGCGGCAGGGTCCGCAGCCGCGGATGGAAGGCCGGTGAAGGCAATCGCTGCAGCCGCCAGGGCGGCAGCAGCAGCCTTCGGCGCCCTGCCCGTCCGGGCCGTCGGGGAATACATTGAGGGGTTTGCCAAAAGAACATCTCCTTTGATGCGGCGGCAGCACAGGGCACCGCCCAGCCATTTTGGAACGTTTCATTCACAGTGGGACAGTCCCCTCACGAGTGATTTTGAGGAGGATTGCTGCGAGGAAACGCTTTCTGCCCTTAACGTCTATCAGCGCCTGACAATTTCAGTCAAGGCTTTGACGAATCCTAAATGAGAGAAATTGTGCTGTTCCGTTTTTTTTCGTTCGCCGGCTGGAGGCTCCGGACTGCATCGTCGCGGACGCCCGCCGGTGGCCGGGTGGGGCGGCGCCCACCGGTGGCCGGGTGGGGCGGCGCCCACCGGTGGCGAACTACCGGCGGGCGCCTGGTACGGCTACTTGATGCCGCGCAGTTTCACGCCGGCGGCCAGGGCTGCGAGGCTGATGAGGGCGATGATGGCCAGGTAGTAGCCTGGCGCCACCGCTTGGCCCGTCTGCTGCACCAGGTACGCGGCGATCATGGGAGTGAAGCCGCCGAACGCAACCACCGCCGTGTTGTAGCTGAAGGAAAG
The DNA here is from genome assembly GCF_042882685.1 of Pseudarthrobacter sp. NPDC058196. Taxonomy (NCBI): domain Bacteria; kingdom Bacillati; phylum Actinomycetota; class Actinomycetes; order Micrococcales; family Micrococcaceae; genus Pseudarthrobacter; species Pseudarthrobacter sp. NPDC058196. The sequence continues at coordinate 314,657 of NZ_JBHVVN010000005.1, read as the reverse complement.
CCCCGTTGCCCTGGTCCGGGGATCAAAGGAATCGGACATGACCGATGGCAGCGCCCCAAAGTAGGCCGCCTTGAGCAGGCCCAGGATGGTCATCACCAACGCCAGCACCAGGAACGACCGGGCACTGATCACCCAGAGGAACAAGGGGACGACGGCGATGAGCAGCACGATCACGGTGGGCACCATGATGGCCAACCGGCCGTATCGGTCCGAGAGGTGCCCCACCACAGGCGTTCCAAAAGTCAGGATGACGCCGGTAATGATCAGCGAGGTGAAGGCGATACCGGGTTCAAGCCCCAACTCCTTGATGGCGAACGTCGGCATGTACTGCAGGATGAAGTTCAGGGCGGTGGAGACGGCCAGCGCACCCCCGGCGATCAGCATCCCCGTCTTCTGGGTGGCGAATACCTCGCGGATCGGCGAGTGCTGCGCGTCCCCGGCGTCCTTGGGCACGGGGACCTCCTTCATCTCCTTCCGGATCAGGAAGCCGGCCGGACCCACCAGCAGCCCGAACAGGAACGGGATGCGCCAGCCCCATTCGGTCATTTGGGCGTCAGTGAGGACGGTGGTCAGGACGGCCACGAAGATTGCCGCGATCAGGCTGCCGAGTCCCTGGCTGGCGAACTGGAAGCTGCCCAGGAACCCCTTGCGCTTGCCATTTTGCGCGATGAGGTAGGCGGTGGCGGCACCAAATTCACCGCCGGCCGAGAAGCCCTGGATCAACCTCGCCAGGACAATCCCCACGGGCGCCAGGACGCCGATGGTGCCGTAATTGGGCATGAACGCCAGCAGCGCAGTGCCGAGCACCATCAGCCGGATAGTGACGGTCAGCCCCTTCTTCAGCCCGTGCCGGTCGGCGAAGGAGCCCAGCACCAGTCCGCCGAGCGGCCTGATGAGGTAGGAGACACCGAACACGGCAAAGGCCTGGATGAGTTCGACGGCGGGATCGTGGCTTGGGAAGAAGTTCCGCCCAATGTAAATGGCCAGGAGCGCGTAGATGGCGATGTCGAACCATTCGAGCGCGTTGCCGATCGTGGCGGCGATGATTCCACGGGTGCCGGACTGCGTGCCCGCCGCCTGGTCCTGGGCCGGGCCGGGCTGGTTCTTCTGCTGCGGAATAGTCATGGAGACTCCAAGGGTTTTCAGGAAACGGAGCTGGCGGAAACGGCGGCGCCGCGGGCGGTGCCGCCCGCTGGACTGTCCGCCGGGCTGGCGACGGTGGCAAGGTCGAAGAACAGGCCCGCGGCAATCTGCAGGCCCTCCCGGGCAACGGACTTGAGCAGGTGCTCGTCGGGCGCATGCTGCTGGCAGCCGGGGTGGGAGTGCGGGACCCACAGCGTGGGCAAGCCGAGGACGTCCGAGAAAACATAGCTGGGCAGTGAACCGCCGATGTTTGGCAGCAGGACAGGACTGCGCCCGGTGGTCTTTGCCAGTGACGCCAGGGCCCAGGCAACCCAGGGGCTGTCCGGGTCCAGCCTGCTGGCGGCAAAGGAACTGCCCACCTGGACCTCCACCATGCCGAATCCTGCGGCGTCGAGATGGCGCCGGACGGCGGATTCCAGGTTCGCGGTGTCGGTACCGGGGACGAACCGGAGCTGCAGCGTGGCACGGGCCGAGCCGGGGATGGCGTTGACGGGCTTGGCCGGGTTGCCGGCACCAAGGGCCAGGACCTCCAGGGTGTTCCAGGCGTACAGCCGTTCGGCCGGGCTCAGGGAACTGTCGCCCCAGGTCGGGTCCGACGCCGGGTCGCCAGGATTGGGAACCACGTCGATGAATTCCAGCGCGGCGGCCACGGAGTCCGGGATCCCTGCCGGCAGCAGTTCGGGGAGCTTGATAATGCCGTGGCCGTCCACCAGCGAGGCCACCGCTGCGGCCACGGTGGTGGCCGGGTTGCGCAGGAGGCCGCCCCAGTTCCCCGAGTGGTAGGAGCTGCTGCGAAGGTCCGCGGTGAGGTGGAATGTCACACCGCCCCGGGCGCCCAGGAACACGGTGGGGCTGCCGGCAGCAAGGCGCGGCCCGTCGGATCCGATGAAGACGTCGGCCCGCAGGGCGTCCCGGTGCTCTCGTGCGAAATCAGCGAGGTCCGGAGAACCGATTTCCTCGGCTCCTTCCAGGAGGAACACCAGGTTGAAGCCCAGGCTGCCACGCTGGTCCAGCAGCAGGCGCAGGGCCACGATATTGATCCAGTGCTGGCCTTTGTTGTCTGCCGAGCCCCGGCCGTACCAGCGGTCTCCCTCGTCGCGCAATACCCAGGGCCCGCGGCCGTTGGTCCAGGCTTCCGCCTGGCCGTCCACCACGTCGGCATGCCCGTAGCAGAGCACGGTGGGCAGCGCCGGGTCCTCCTCCCGGGTGGCCAGGAGGAAGGAATTGTTCCCGCCCTTCCAGGAGTCGTACCGCTCCACCGAGCAACCGAGGCTGGCCAGCGCCGGCTCAACCATCTCATCCAGGTATGACTTCAGCGCAACCCGGCCCTCCGGCGTCGAACTTTCCGACGGGTAGGACACGATCCTCCCCAGGTCTGCCTGAAAGCTGCCGGAGTCCACATAATCCCCCGCTGACGCCACAATTTGCTCGCGCTGCTGCATAAATCTTCACCCTCTGCTGTTGGAACGTGAGTTCCAAATTAGGGCCGGGGATCCGAAACAACCAGTATCATTTTGTCGATGAGCGTTGACTTAAAAGCAAACCTCTCCGCCGGCCAGGCGCTGCAGTGAACATGCTCACCCCGGCGCTGCTGTACTTTGACGCGGTGGCGCAGGACGGCACGCTGACCCAGGCCGCCGACAGGCTGCACGTGTCCGCGTCCGCCATCAGCCGGCAGATCAACAAGCTGGAAACATCGCTGGGCACACCGCTGTTCAACCGGCACGCCCGGGGTGTGGAGCTCACCGAGGCCGGCCGCCTCCTGCTCGCCTACGTCCGCCGGGCGGAAGCCGAGGGGGCTGCGGTCCGCGAGGAACTGCTGGTGTCCATGCAGCGGAAGACCCGCACGCTCCGAGTGGCCTGCGCCGAAGGTTTCGCCCGGGTCTGGGTCCCTGCCGCGATCGCGAACTTCAGCCGCCAGCATGACGACGTCGAATTCCACCTCGACGTCGTTGGCTCCTCGGAGGGAACCCGGCGGGTAGCCGAGGGCGAGGCGGATGTTGCCGCGGTTTTCTCGTTGGGGCCGCAGTCCAAGGTGACGGTGGAGCATTCCATGCCTACCCCGGTCGCGTTCGCGCTGGTGGCGCCGGACCATCCGCTGGCGGCCCAGCCCACCGCAACCCTGCAGGACCTGTGCCGGTACAAGCTGGCGGTGACCGCGCCGGGCGCCAGCCAGCGGGAACTGTTCGATCTTGCCATGCAGATCGAGGGCCTCACGCCTACTATTACGCTGCAAAGTGATCACATCAATCCGGTGATCCAGTTCGCCCGGGCCGGGGTGGGCGTTTCGCTGGTGGGTGGCCTGTCACTGGACCGGCGGGACAAGGAGGACCTGGTGACCGTCACCTTGGAGCACCCGGTCCTTCGGCAGCGCCAGGGCCAGATCCAGACCATGACGGGCCGCACCCAGCCGGCCATCCTGACCGCTTTCGTGGACGCGCTCATCGACGCCCTGGACCAGCTCGCCTGACGGCGGCCCCGCTATTTCCGGGCCGTGGCCTGCAGCAGGGGCAGCGTCCGGGTTGGCATCACTTCCACCAGTGACATCGCGGTGCTCGTGCGGACGACGCCGTCAATCGCCAGCATAGCGTTGGTGATCCGGTGGAGATCGGCCGGGTCCTTCGCGGCCACTTTGGCGAGCAGGTCCGCGTCCCCGGTCGTGGCATGCATTTCGATAATCTCCGGGATGGTCTGCAGCGCCGCCACGGCCTCGTCGCTGGAGGACTGGCTGATGGATATCGAGATGAAGGCAACCAGCGGCAGCCCCAGGGCCGCGGTACGCACGCGCTGGCTGAAGGGAGCCAGGCTGCCGTCGTTCACCAGCCGCCGCAGCCTGGCGTGCACCGTATTACGGGCCACGCCCAACGTCCGGGACAGTGAGAGGACGGTGGCCTGGGGGTCCTGGTCGAGTGTGAGGAGGATCTCGGCGTCCAGGGCATCAATGTGGTGCATAGTGAGCATTTTGCCACTTCCCGGGCATACTCGGGCCGGATCTGTCCTACAAGGGACAGCTGTGTTGCGCAGACGTCCTGTGCTGCCCCACCATGCTGTCCATGACCACCACACTTCCCGAAGCCGCCGCGCCGGAACTCCGTGCCGCCGTCGCCCAGCTCCCCGCTTACGTGGCAGGCAAGGGCGCGCAGACTGACCTGACGGCCGCCCTGGCCGCCAACGAGAGCCACTTCGCTCCCCTGCCGTCGGTAGTGGATGCGATCTCGGCGGAAGCGGGCCGGATCCACCGGTATCCCGGCATGGGAGCGCCGGAGGCCCGGGAAGCCATTGCCCGGCATTTCGGCGTCGCACCGGAGGAAATCGCTGCCGGCCCGGGCAGCTCCGGCGTGCTCCAGCAGATCATTTCGGCCGTGTGCGGCCACGGCGATGAAGTGGTGTTCGCGTGGCGGTCCTTCGAGGCCTACCCCATCCTGGTGGCGGTGGCCGGCGCCGTTTCGGTGACCGTGCCGCTCCTGGCCAATGAGCAGCACGACCTTCCCGGCATGGCGGCGGCCATCACGGACCGCACCCGGCTGGTGATCCTGTGTTCGCCCAACAACCCCACGGGCGTTTCCATCAGCGCCTGCCAACTGGAGGAGTTCCTGCAGTCCGTCCCGCCGCGCGTGCTGGTGGTGCTGGATGAGGCCTACATCGAGTTCCAGCGCGGACCCGGCGTGGATTCCCTGGACTTCTACCGCCGGTACCCCAACCTCTGCATCCTGCGCACCTTCTCCAAGGCCTACGGACTGGCCGGCCTGCGGATCGGCTACGCGATCGCCCGGCCGCAGATCGCCGAGGGCCTCCGGCGCACCGCCGTGCCGTTCGGCGTGAACAGGATGGCGCAGGCCGCGGCGGTTGCCTCCCTCGCGGCCGGGGACGAAATCCTCCAGCGGACGGAGGCCGTGGCGGCGGAACGCAGCCGGGTCATCGACGCCCTCCGCGGCCATGGCTGGGACGTGCCGGACAGCCAGGCGAACTTCTACTGGCTCCGTGCGTCCGACGAGCTTCGCCAACAGGTCCTCGCCGCCCTGGGCGAGGCCGACATCCTGGCCCGCGGATACGCCGCGGACGGCGTCCGGATCACGCTTGCGGACCCCGCCACGAACGACAGGGTGCTTGCCGTCCTTGCCAACCGCGGGCGGTTCGTGCCCCAGGCGGGCGCGGCCCAGTGAGTGCCCGGGCAGAAACACCTGCAAACGCAATCAGCACGGACGAAACCGGGCACCAGGAAGGGCCGACGACGGCGCGTCCGGGGCCGTCCCCGGCCGTCCGCCATTCCGTGGTTGAGGACGTCCTGGGCATCCTCACCGGCACCTTCGCGGCGTCACTGGGGTTGTTCCTGCTCAAGTCGAGCGGGGCCGTGACGGGTGGAACCGCCGGCCTCGCGCTGCTGGTCAGCTACACCGTGCCCCTGCCGTTCGGCGTCATCTTCTTTGCCGTCAACCTTCCGTTCTTCGCCCTCGCAGTCTGGAAGAAGGGCTGGGATTTCGCCCTTCGCACCGGGGCGGCCATCGCCTTGGTCTCGGTGCTGGCCGGCGTGCACCCTGCCGCGTTCGGCTCCCTGCATCTGGACCCGCTGTACGGCGTGCTCGGCGGAAACCTGCTCGCCGGCGTCGGGCTGCTGATCCTGTTCCGGCACAAGTCCAGCCTGGGTGGCTTCAACATCCTGGCCCTGCTCCTGCAGGAGAAGTTCGCGTGGCGTGCGGGCTACGTCCAGATGGTGCTTGACGTGGCCATCGTGCTGGCATCGCTCGTCCTCGTCCCGCCGCTGATGGTGGTGCTGTCCGCGGCAGGCGCCACGCTGTTGAACCTGGTCCTGGCACTGAATCACCGGCCCGGCCGCTACCTGGGAATGTAGGGGGATAATTTCCCGCCGGGTGCCCATCCCCGCAACGGGAACTGCTATATTCTGTTCACTTGAATTTCCGGGCCAGGGGGTAGCCGGGATACAGCACGTCGAACGGCCCCACTGTGACTTCCAACAGCATCTCGTCAGTACCGGCAACAGCGGAGGATCTCAGCGCCGCCTACCTCGATTGCCCCACCGGCCTGGTGGAATATTTCTTCTCGGACGGCATCTTCCGCTGGTCGGACGACCTCTACCGCATTTACGGCTATGACCGTGGTGACGTCATCCCCTCTATGGACATGGCCCTCGCCCACATCGAACCGGACGACCGGCCGACCGTGCAGGCGTTCTGGGACCGCGTGGCCGCGTCGGGCGGCCCGTCGTCCATTTACGTATCCATCCGGGACCGAAAGGACCGCCAGCACAAGCTGCTCTTCTCGGCGGACTTCATCCTGGAAAACGGCACGCCGGTGGGTGTCTGGGGTGTCGTGGTGGACCTGACCCAATCGATCCACACGGACCGGCACCAGCTGGCAACGGAAGCGGTCGCCGCGTCAGCCCGCAACCGGGCGGTCATTGAACAGGCGAAAGGTATCCTGATGGGCCGCACCGGCGTCACCGCTGACCAGGCCTATGAGTTGATCAACCAGCAAAGCCAGGCGCTGAACAAGAAGGTCTACGCGATTGCGCAGGAAATCGTGGAACGTGCTGCGCACCATTCCCACAGCCCACAGGACTGACGCGCACCGGCAAGGCCTCGAAATATCCTGGGGCGGCCCGGTGTTGCCGCCCGTATGACAACAATCGGAATCATAGGTGCAGGACATATTGGAAGCCAGGTTGCACGGAAGGCCGTGGAACTGGGCTATGACGTGGTCATCAGCAACTCCCGCGGACCGGAAACCCTCCAGGGACTGGTGGCTGAGCTTGGCCCGAAGGCCCGCGCCGCCACGCCAGCCGAAGCGGCGGCCGCAGGCGACTTTGCCGTGGTCACGGTGCCGCTGAAGAACTACAAGGACGTTCCGGCCGAGCCGCTGGCCGGCAAGATTGTCATTGACACGAACAACTACTACTGGGAGCGGGACGGCAGGATTCCCGCCCTGGACAACGGCGAGGCCACAACTTCCGGCCTGCTCCAGGAGCACCTGCCCGAGTCGAAGGTGGCCAAGGGCTTCAACCACATCATGGCCAAGGACATCACCTCCGACGGAACTCCGGCGGGAACCGAAAACCGGCGTGCGCTGGCCACCGCCAGCGACTCCCCGGAGGCCGCCGAACTGGTCACGCGCCTGTACGACGAGTTCGGTTTCGACACGGTCAACGTCGGCCCACTCTCGGAAAGCTGGCGCGTGGAGCGTGACCGCCCGGCCTACGTGAAGCGGCAGACGGCCGCTGAGCTGACCGCCAACCTGGCCAAGGCCCCCCGGACCATCTGACCTGGCGGCAAAGGGTTCAAGCACTACTGGCCGGCAGGTCCTCCTGCCGGCCAGTAGTGTGTCCGGTGGCGGGTATTGAGTCCTCGATGGGGCCCGCTGCCAGTCCGAAGGGGATCAGGGGGAGAAGCAATGAAAGCCACCGCGAGGCGAGGGCGATCCTAATCTGCTTACAATCGAAACCTCTGACCACTACCGAGGGACCCATGAAGAAATTCGCCACAGCCCTGTTTGCCGCCGGCCTCGTTGCCTCCGCCACGGCCTGCTCCGGCCCGCACCAACTGACCACCCCTGAAACCTGTGAGCGGATCCAGGCTGTTGTGTCGAACCCCGCCAACAACGCCGGCAAGACGGGCATGAACAACCTCGCCAACCAGATCCGCCCCATCCACGCCGTTGCCTCGGACGACCTCAAGCCCGCCCTCGCCTCGATCCTTGCGTACACGGATGAGCAGGCCAAGGAGAACCCGGACAAGGACAAGCTCGCCGATCTCCAGCCCGGCTACCAGGAAGCCGGCAGCACTTACAGCAAGTTCTGCGGCCAGGCCGGCGGGTAGGCTGTCGGCGAAGGGACCGGCCGCCGCCCAAGGCGGCCGGTGACCCCTCAGAGCGTTGCCGGGTCCGTATTGGCGCCGCAGAGGATCACGGCCACGCGTTCATCCTGCCGGGGCACGTAGGCGCCGGCGGCCAGCGCCGCGTAGGCGGCTGCGGCACCATGTTCCACCCCTATCCGGTAGTCGTTCCACAGCGCGGAGCGGGCGGCGACGATCTGTTCATCGGAGACCAGGACGCTTTCGACGCCGCAGCGGACCGCCACGGAAAAGCCGATGTCGCCGATCCGACGGGCGCCCAGGGAGTCCGCCGCGACGCCGGATACCGCGACGTCCACCGGCTCACCGGCCGCCAGGGCAGCGTGCAGGGTGGGTGCGGTTGCAGGTTCCACGGCCACCAGGATGGTATCCACGTCCGGCAGCTGCTCCAGCAGTTCGGAGCCCACGGTCCCGGCTCCGGCGGCAATTTCGCGCTGGTCGTAGGCGTGGCAGTAGACCGCGCCGGTCTTCGCCGCGTGCGCCACAGCGGCCTGGTAGGCGGCCGCGTACTCCGCGCCGCCCTGAACCACGGTGGCTCCGATGGCCTTGAGCTTGTGGACTTTGACGGCGGGCGCGGCTTCGGGAACAAACACGGTGGCAGGCACCCCAAGCTGGGCTGCAGCATAGGCATTGGCCAGGCCGGCGTTCCCGCCGGAGGCCACCACCACACCCACGTCCGCACGCAGTTCACCGCGCTCCTTGCTGGCCAGGATCCGGTTGAGGGCTCCGCGGGCCTTGAAGGTGCCCGTGTGCTGCATGAATTCGCATTTGAACCAGACCTGGCCGGTGGCTTCGTCCCTGTCGGCCGCCATTACCGGGGTCTTCCGGATGAGCCCTGCCGTCCGGCGTGCCGCCTGGTCGATATCGTCCTTGGTGATCATCGTGGTCCTGCCTTTCACCTGGGAACTGCTGAGCCGGGCCAGGCGCATCGCCCCGGACCGGTTCCCAGCCTACGGCCCGTGATTTCGAATTCGATGAAATCCGTTGAAGTCCTCCATGCCCGGTTCCGCCCGGCGTCGTATCCTGCTGTGGATGATGGCCGGCATGGCCATCCCGGGTGTGCTGCCCCGTTTTAGGGGGCATGGCCAACCAGCCGGCCACCCCGACCCCGGAGCCGACCATGACTGCAGCCCAGATCATCCCGCTGGTGATCCTCCTGGTGATGTTCGTTGCCGCCACCAAGTGGCCATTGAACATCGGCGTCATGGGTCTCGTCGCGTCCTTCGGCGTCGGATACTTCATGCTCGGCATGTCGGACAAGCAGATCCTTGATGCGTTCCCGGCCACGATCGTCCTGACCATCATCGGCGTCACGTATTTCTTCAGCATGGCCCAGCGGAACGGCACGATCGACCTGATCGTCAAGGGCTGCGTACGCATGGTCCGCGGCAAGATGCTGCTGCTGCCGTGGGTGTTCTTCCTGATCGCGGCCGCCCTCACCTCACTGGGCACGTTCTCCCCCGCCGCGATTGCGCTGCTGGCACCGGCCGCCATCGGATTCGCCTACCAATCCCGCATCCACCCGGTGGTCATGGGTGCGTTCATCGTCAACGGCGCCCACGCCGGCGGGTTCTCCCCGCTGTCCGTGGCCGGCGTCCTGGTCCATGACATTGCCCTGAAGAACGGCTTCCCGATCTCCCAGGCGGGCCTGTTCCTGGCAAGCTTTGCACTGAACCTGCTCCTCTCGGTGCTGACCATCATCCTGTTCGCCCTGCTGGGCAAGCTGCGTGACGGCGCGGGCGGCCGGGGCCCGGACATCGACACCGCCTCCGGCCGCCCGCACGGCCAGCAGGTCCTGACGCTGGCGCTGATTGCCGCCATGCTGGTGTGCACCCTCGGCTTCCACATGCCCATCGGCTTCGTTGCGCTCTCCGCGGGCCTCCTGCTGGCCTTCATCAACGTCAGGGAACACCGGACGTTCATCGGCGGGATCTCCTGGTCCACCGTCCTGCTGGTGGCCGGCATGATCACCTATGTGTCCCTGCTGCAGCAGGTGGGCGTCATCGACACCCTCGCCGGGGAGGCCTTGGCACTGGGTGCGCCGCTGCTGATCGCCCTCGTCCTGTGCTACGTGATCGGCGTCGGCTCCGCTTTCGCCTCCTCCACCGCCCTGCTGACCGCCTTCATCCCGCTGGCCGGCCCGCTGCTTGCCACCAGCTCGCTCAGCGCTTCCGGAACCATTGCCGCGCTTGCCGTCGCCGCCACCGTCGTCGACGTCTCCCCCTTCTCCACCGACGGCGCGCTGGTGGTGGCCAACGCCCGCGACGACGACCGCCAGCGGGTCTACAAGCAGCTGATGTTCTATGCGGGCGGCGTGGTGCTGGTGGGACCGGCGCTGGCTTGGGCATTGCTGGTCCCTACCGGGGTCATATAGGCGACTTCCACCGGGACGGCCTGCCTTGCGGGTGCCGCTCCCCCAGTCACAAAGTCGAATTAGCATTCCGTATTGTGGAATTTGGTTTTCCTCTTGCGGAATAGTGTGACCGGGATTACGTTGGAAGCGAGCTCCGAAAAGGGGCTGTTCCCAATTGATAGGCAAAGGTCAATGAAGATCCCTAACCCTGAGGCACTGAAGGCGAGTTCGGTGCCCGCGAAGAGGAAGCCGCTGTACAAGTCGCTCTTCTTCCAGATTCTGATCGCCGTCGTGGCAGGTGTGCTCATCGGGCATTTCTGGCCGGACCTCGGATCCCAACTGAGGCCGCTCGGAGATGGCTTCATCAAACTCATCAAGATGATCATCGCGCCGCTGATCTTCCTGGTGATCGTCACCGGAATTTCGGCCGTAGGCGACGTCAAGGCGGTCGGACGGGTGGGCGTCAAGGCCCTGCTCTACTTCACCGGGGCCACACTGTTCGCCCTTGTCTTCGGCCTGATCGTGGGCAACATCGTCCAGCCAGGCGCCGGCCTGAACATCGATCCGTCAACCCTCTCCCAGGCAGACCTGGATGCCAAGACCGGGTCTGCGGCGCCCAAGGATGCAGCGTCGTTCATCCTGGACATCATCCCCGCCAGCGTCATCGGCGCATTTGCCAGCAACAGCCTCCTGCAGGTGCTCTTCTTCTCTGTCTTCTTCGGAGCAGCGATCGTCGTGATCGGCCGTGAGCGGTGCATGCCGGTAGTCAATGTCATGGAAACTGTCCTGGAACTGATCTTCAAGATCATGGCCTGGATCATGAAAGTGGCTCCCCTGGGCGCATTTGGTGCCATGGCCTTCATCATCGGCCAATACGGGCTGGACACGCTGAGTACTTACGCGGTCCTGATCGCCGCCTGCTACGGGGCGGCGCTGGTATTCATCGGCTTGCTGTTCATCGTGGCCTGGGGCTTTGCCCGGGTGCCGCTCTGGCACTTCCTCAAATACACCCGGGAAGAGTTCCTGCTGGCCTTGGGCACCGCCTCCACCGAAGCGGTGATGCCCAGGATCATGACCAAACTGACCAACGCGGGCTGCTCCCGCGCCACCACAGGACTGGTGGTTCCCACCGGCTACTCCTTCAACCTGGACGGCGCGGCGATCTACCTGTCCATCTCGCTGCTGTTCCTTGCCCAGGCCTTCGGCCACCACCTTGACCTGGGCCAGCAGCTGGCAGCCCTCGGCGTGCTGCTGCTGACATCGAAGGGCATGGCAGGGGTTCCGGGATCGTCATTCCTGGCCCTCTCGGCCACGGCCGCCGCCCTGGGCATCTTCCCGGTGGCCGGCGTCGCGCTCCTCCTCGGCGCCGACCGCCTCATGGACTCGATGCGCGTGGTGGTCAACCTGCTGGGTAACTGCGTCGCCACCTTCGTGGTGTCCAAGTGGGAGGGCCAGTTCGACCACAGCGTCATGGTGCGCGCCTTCAAGGGTGAAATCACCAACCACGACTCCGCCATCCTGCTCGGCAAGGAGGAGGACTTCGAGGGCCAGGAGCTGCAGCGCCTGACCGAAGGCCAGGATCCTTCGCCGAAATTCCGCGGTGCGCCCACCCACGATGTCATTCCGGAACTCCCGGCAGACGGCAGTGCCCGCGTGGGGTTCGGCAGCAAGTCACAGTAGGCCTCCTGCCCGGCAGGTAGAGGCAAAGGAGGGGCAGGCCAGGACAGAAACGTCCTGGCCTGCCCCTCCTTCCTGCTTCTGCCGGCGGCGCCCCCACCCGCCGTCGTCGGACAGGCCGACGAAAGGAGCCGCTGCCCGAGGTTGTCGTCGGCGACGAAGTGGTTTTCGGAATGTCGGCGGGACGGCCAGAGGAAAGGCCTGGAGGTGTCATTGCCCCCGGCGCTGCGGGTGCCGCCATGCTCCGCTGGCCTTCGCCTGGTAACCAAGGCTTCGCGAGATGGCCCGCGCTGCGGCCCGAACTAGCGGCACCAGCTCATGCGCCGGCGTCTGGGCATCGGGGACCACAATGGACAAAGCAGCCACCACTTGGGCGGTGGCCGCATAGATGGGGGCGGCAACAGACACGGTACGGGAGGGGTGGTCCCGGCGGACCACCGCGACGCCGGATTGCCTTACGTTCGCCAGGACACCGCGAAGCTGGGTGGCCGGAAGGCTGCCGGCATCAGCGCCAAGGGCTGACGGAGGCGGCGCCAGCTGGAAAAGCAGTTCCTCCAGCAGTTCCGGAGCGGCGTGGGCAAGCAGGACCTGCCCGACGGCGGTGGTCCCCAACGGCATGCGTCCGCCTACCCGGTAGGCTACCTCTGTCGCGGTACGGGAAGAGAGCCGGTCGATCAGGACCGCATCCGTGCCTTCGCGGACGGCAAGCAGCACGTGGTGCCGCGTAACCTCGTATAGATCCTCAAGGTACGGCAGGGCGATTTGCCGCACCCCGTGGCCGCGCGGCGAAAGCGAGGCGATTTCCCAGAGCCGCACCCCCACCACGTAGCTGCCGTCCTCGAGGCGTTCCAGCGCTCCCCACTCCGTCAGGTGCCGCACCAGCCGCAGGGCCGTGGCCGGGGCAAGTCCGGCCTGGCGGGACAGTTCGGACAGATTCAGCGCCCGGCGCTGTTCCGTAAATTGAGCCAGGAGGCTGAGAGCCCGCACAAGTACGGGTGTGCCAGGAAGACCACGGGCAGCGCGTGTAGGTACGGCGACTGGCGCCCTGCCAGCTCCCGCCATTGCCGCCTCCATCCGTTGCGTCTTTCAAGCCTGGGCACTGTGGTCCGCGCCATAAAGAGGCTTTTCACCCAGTGAAAAGACCGTTCGCAGGATCGGCGCCGCAGGCCAAGCTGATGGACGTCCCGCAGGCACACAGCCAGCGTCCTTTGACCCGATTGGAATCAATGATGAACTCCAATGCCCCCAGCAAATCCCTGGCCGGAATCTTCGTACTGTGCTGGCTTGGCCTGCTCGCAGACGGCTATGACCTCTACGTCTACGGCGCCACCCTCCCCGCCCTGATCGGCCAGCCGCCCTTCAATGTCACGTCCGCCGGAGCAGGTGCGGTGGGCTCGCTGGCGCTGGTGGGGATGCTGCTCGGTTCACTCATCGTGGGTACGCTCACGGACCGGCTTGGCCGCCGTCGGATCTTTATGTCTGCCTTGGTGCTGTTCTCGCTGGCCATGCTCGCCTGCGCCATGTCACCCAACTGGGAGGTCTTCGCAGCGTTCCGGTTCATCGCCTGCTTCGGCGTGGGCGGCCTGCTGCCGACGGCGGTGGCCCTTACCAATGAGTTCGCGCCGCCGAGGAAGAAGTCCCTGGTCCTCGGGGCGGTCCTGACCGGGCCGGCAACGGGCACGGTTGGCGCTTCGCTGACGTCCCTCGCCATCCTGGAGTCCAGTGGCTTCCGCCCGGTCTACGCGATCGGTGCTGCCGGTCTGCTGGTTGTTCCGTTCGCCTGGTTCCTGTTGCCGGAGTCGCCGTCGTTCCTGCGGACCCAGTCCCGCACCGCCGAGGCGGACAGGATCGAAGTAACTTACGGGCTGCCCCACACCCCGGATGTCCCGGACATGGCAGTTCGGGTCTCTCCCACCCGCGCCCTGTTCGCCAACGGCACCGGCAAAACCACTATCCTGTTGTGGGCCATCACTGTCCTGAGCCTGCTGACCATCTTTGGCGTCAGCACGTGGCTGCCGCAGATCATGCGCACTGCCGGGTTCGGCGTCGGATCCTCCATATCATTCCTACTGGCCTACTCGGTGGGTGCCGCGGTCGGTACTGTCCTGGCATCTGTTGCCGGCCAGAAGTTCGGCCCCGGGCCGCTGGTGGTGGTGGGGTTCGCCAGCGCAGCGGTAGCCCTGCTCCTGATGTCCGCCAACCCGCCGGCCGCGCTCATGACGGTGCTGGCCGCCGTCGCTGGTTTCGGCGGCCTGGGCACGCAGAACATGATCAACGACTACATCGCCCAGTTCTACCCTGCCGCCACCCGTGCCACCGGCCTTGGCTGGGCTCTTGCCGTGGGACGCATCGGGGCCATCGCAGGCCCAACCTACGGCGCACTGCTGGTGGGCCTCGGAGGCGGCGTCCCAGTAGCCGCCATTGCCTTCGCGGCGCCCGCACTGTTGGGTGCGGTGCTCATGCTCGTCCTGCGCACGAAGGCAGTTCGGCGGCCTGCCGTGCCCCGGGATGCGGAACTGGTGGGCTGACAACGGCCCGGCAACAAAGGCGCCCCCACCCGCCGTCGTCGCCACGCCCTTCCCCGGACGGCTTCGTGTGGAATAATCCGGGGTAGTGGTCCTAACCGGACCGCTCCAGACTAAGGAGGGGCTGGATGTCCGCCACACCAGGCAACACGGCACAGGCGGCCAACACGCCCATCAACAACTCACAAGTCCCCAAGCACGAGCAGCTCCGGCTCATCATCCTCAAACTTGCCAAGGAGGAGCTGGAGCCCGGCGCCCGGCTTCCCAGCGAGCGGACCCTCATGGATTCCTACGGCGTCAGCCGCATCACCGTGCGCGCCGCGATCGGCCGCCTGGTCAACGAAGGGCACCTGGTGCGGGTTCCCGCCAAGGGGACGTTCGTGGCGGACTCCCCGGTCCAGTCCACGCTGCACCTGGCCTCCTTCACGCAGGAGATGGAAGCGATGGGCCACGTCCCCAGCACGGTGGTACTGGTGGCCGAACAAGTTCCAGCCCCCGAGGACACGGCAACCGCGCTCAGCCTAGCCCCGGGCGCGGAGGCGTTCCACCTGAAGCGGCTCCGCCTTGCGGACGGCCGGCCAGTGAGCGTGGACGACGCCTGGTATAACCCCCAACATGCGCCCGGGCTGCTGGACATCGATCTCACCGGCTCCGTCTACAAGGCCCTGGCTGCGCAGTTCGGGCACCAGATCGACCGGGCGCGCCAGAGCGTCCGGTCCGAGGGCGCCCCGGCCGATGTCGGGGCGCTCCTCGGGACGGGAACCGGAGCGCCGGTGCTGGCGTTTGACCGCGTTTCCTATTCGGGCGCCCTGGCCATCGAGCATTCTCGCTCCTGGTACCGTTCGGACCGCTACTCCCTCACCATGGAAGTCCGCTTGTGAGCGGGCTCAGCCGAGCGTAAACAGCAGCTCGCCGGCGCTCACGGTGCGGGCCTCCACCAGGGTTGCGGTGTCCGGCTTGGTATCCAGGACGACGACGGGGCTCACCATTGAGTAGCCCGCGGCCAGGGCTGCGGTGGGATCCACGTGCATGACCGGCTCGCCTGCCTGGACCACGTCCCCTTGGGCCACCAGCACCTTGAAGCCTTCACCTTTGAGCTTGACTGTGTCGATGCCTACGTGAGTCAGGACGCCGCGGCCTGACGACTCGACCACCACGAAGGCGTGCGGCAGCATCTTGACCACTTTCCCCGCGACGGGGGACACGACGTCGAACGCCACCCCGGCGGGCGGCTCCACGGCCGCGCCGGAACCCACCATCTGGCCAGCGAATACGGGGTCCGGCACGTCGGCAAGCGGAATGACTGACCCACCGATCGGGGCATGGACCGGCAAGGACTGCGCCACTAGAGGAGGTCCTCGATGTCTTCGGCGAGCGTGTCCGCCTCGGGGCCCACAATGACCTGAACGGCGGTGCCGGCGGTCAGGACGCCGTGGGCTCCAGCTGCCTTGAGCGACGCCTCGTTTACCAGCGAGGAGTCCTTCACCTCGGTGCGCAGCCGCGTGATGCACGCTTCCACTTCCACGATGTTGCCGGCTCCGCCCAGGCCTTCGATGATTTTTTCTGCTTTGGACATGGCTGCCCTTTCTGACGGTGCCCGTACGGAGCACATCTTCCAACACCTGGGCCGGCGGCCCCGGTACGACCAATGATGGCTTCTTTCGCCACGGGCGGCCCGTCATGGAGGGAATTTTCCTTCCTTGACACCGGGCCGTGGGATGAATCACACTGAACTGGTCATAACCAGACAGTACCGGCTGGAACCCGTTCTTCACAAGCCCCCACCCGAACCCCGCAGAGGTGCAACCATGTCAACATCCGAGACCACCGCTCTGGCCCCAGAGAAGAAGCCAAACAGGGCCTTCGCCACCCTTCAGCGGCTGGGCCGCTGCCTGATGCTCCCCATCGCCGTCCTTCCCGCCGCCGGTCTCCTGCTGCGCATCGGCCAGGCCGACCTGCTCGGCGCCATCCCCGGTTTCGAAGGCGGCGCGTCCGTCATCTCCGCCGCAGGCAACGCCGTTTTCACCTGGCTGCCCCTCATCTTCGCGGTGGGCATTGCCGTCGGCTGGGCCAAGAAGGCAGACGGTTCAACCGCGCTTGCGGCGGTGGTGGGCTATATGGTGATCGACGGCGTCTTCAAGGCGATGTCTCCCCTGGTCCTGGACGGACAACTGGACCCCGCGGGGAAGCCGGCCATGATCAACTACGGCGTCCTCGCCGGAATCGTGGTGGGCCTGATGTCCGCAGGACTGTGGCAGCGGTTCTACCGCACCAAGCTGCCTGACTTCCTTGGCTTCTTCAGCGGCCGTCGCCTTGTCCCCATCCTGACGTCCGTCACCAGCCTGGTGGCCGGCGTCGTCCTGGCCCTGCTGTACCCGCTCTTCAACGCAGGCCTTTCCGCGGTGGGACAGGCCGTGGCGGGCAACGCGGTACTCGGCGGCGGAATCTACGGCTTCGCCAACCGCATGCTCATCCCTGCCGGTCTCCACCACATCCTGAACTCCGGCGTCTGGTTCCTCATCGGCGACTACACGGACGCATCCGGCCACCTGGTCCGCGGCGACCTCAACCGCTTTTTCGCGGGCGACCCCACGGCGGGCACCTTCATGACCGGCTTCTTCCCCATCATGATGTTCGGCCTGCCCGCCGCAGCCCTGGCGATCTGGCGCCACGCCAAGCCGTCGCAGAGGAAGATCGTGGGCGGCATCATGCTTTCCACCGCGCTCACGGCGTTCTTTACCGGCATCACCGAGCCCCTCGAGTACTCGTTCATGTTCGTCGCGTTCCCGCTCTACATCGTCCACGCTGCACTGACCGGAACCTCCATGGCCCTGGTGAACGCACTGGGCATCCATGACGGCTTCACGTTCTCAGCCGGCCTGATCGACTTCGTCCTCAATTTCGGCAAAGCACAGAACGCGTGGATGCTGATCCCGATCGGCCTGGGCTACGCGGCCATCTACTACTTCCTCTTCTCGTTCGTCATCAAGCGCTGGAACCTGCGCACGCCGGGCCGTGAGGACGACGAAGTGACCGTGGAAACCGAAGCCGCAAAGTAGACCGCCCACCAACAGCATCCTCCAGCCGAAAGCATCGCACCGCATGGAAATCATCATCCTTCCCACCCCTGACGACGTGGCCCGCACGGCCGCGGATGCCATCGAGGAACACGTCCGCCGCGGGCCGTCCGTCCTTGGACTGGCCACGGGCTCCACACCCCTGGGGACCTACCGCGAACTCATCGACCGGCACCGGAATGGCGGGCTGAGCTTCGCCTCGGCCCAGGCCTTCCTGCTGGACGAGTACGTGGGGCTGCCTGCCGGGCATCCCCAGTCCTACCACTCGGTCATCCGGGACGAATTCACGGCAAGCGTGGACTTCGGCGCCGGCGCGGTCCACGGGTTGGACGGCATGGCCCGGGATCCGCAGGCGGAGGCCGCCGCCTACGAGGCACGGATCGCCGCCGCCGGAGGGGTGGATATCCAGATCCTGGGCATCGGGACGGACGGCCATGTGGGCTTCAATGAGCCCATGTCCTCGCTCGCCTCCCGCGCGCGGATCAAGACGCTCACCCGGCAGACCCGCCAGGACAACGCGCGCTTCTTTGATGCACCGGAGGACGTCCCGGACCATGTGCTGACCCAGGGCCTGGGCACCATCCGGGAAGCCCGGCACCTGCTGCTGCTGGCTATGGGCGGGGCCAAGGCAGAGGCCGTGGCGGCCGCCGTCGAGGGTCCCGTCGCGGCGGCCTGCCCGGCATCGGCCCTCCAGTTGCACCCGCACGTGTCGGTGCTGGTGGACGAAGCCGCTGCCTCGCGGCTCGCCCACCGCGAGTATTACCAGGACACCTTTGGCCGGAAGCCGGCGTGGCAGGGACTCTGAGCTCCAGGCGGGTACCCGTGGCCGGGATCGTGCCGCAGCTGGAGTTGGCGGTGGAGAATGCCGACGGCGTCCGGCTGGCCGCCGCCGTGGGCGCAGCCCGCGTTGAACTGTGCGCCGCCCTGGCGGAAACAGAGGGCATCACGCCGAGCATCGGCGCCATCGGACAGGCGTGCGGTCTGGGCCTTCCCGTCCATGTCCTGGTGCGTCCGCGGCCCGGCAACTTCACCTACGCGCCGGACGAGCTCGATGTCATTGAGCGCGATGCCACCGCGGCCCTGGCGGCCGGAGCCGCGGGCGTGGTGGTTGGCGTCTTGTCCCCCGACGGCGGCCCGGATGTCCCGGCGCTCCGCCGCATCGTGGCGGCAGCGCGGGCCGTGAAGCCCGACGCCGACATCACGTTCCACCGCGCGTTCGACGCAGCCCTGGCGGCCGGCGTCGACCCTGCCGAGGCACTCTCGCGGCTGGAGGACGCCGGGGTGGCCCGCGTCCTCACCAGCGGAGGCGCCCCCGACTGTGCCACGGGGTTGGAGATGCTGGGCAGGATTGTTCAGCAGGGACGCCGGACTGCGCCCTCGGTCCAGATCATGGCCGGCGGGGGTGTCACCCTGGCGCTGGTACCGTCGCTCCTTGCAGCGGGAGTCCATGCCGTGCACACCTCGGCGCGGCCCCGGCGCGGCGGCTTGGCGGGCGGCGGAGACCGGTCTGGCGCCGCGGATCCCGCCCTGGCAGCCCGCCTGGCTGCCGCTGTGGCCACCGATGCTTCGACGAACGAAGGACCTTGAATGATGGACGATGAAATTGTTCTTCGCGGCCGCATAGTCACAGCCTCGCTGGATATTGCGGACGGGGTGGTGGCGGCCGACGGCGGCCTGGTGACCTTCGCGGGCCCGGCGCACAGCTTCCCCGGGGTCCTTCCGCCGGAAGCATCCGCCAGCCAGGTTTTGGTGCCGGGCCTGGTGGACGTGCACTGCCACGGCGCCTATGGCTCGGATTTCTCGGAGGGCGATCCCGATGGCGCCGAGCGGGCGGCACGCTACCTGCACAGCCGTGGAACCACCACGATGGTGGCAAGCCTGGTCACCGAAAAGCCCGGGAACATGGTCCGGAACCTTGGAATGCTGCGGGAGTTGGCGGGCCTGGGGATCATTGCGGGCTCGCACCTGGAGGGTCCTTTCCTCTCCGGCCAGCAGTGCGGTGCGCACGATCCCGGCCTGCTCCTGGAACCCGATCCGGACCTGGTGGCCCGGATGCTGGCCGCGGCCGGGCCAACGCTGGCATCCATCACCCTGGCGGCCGAGCTGCCAGGTGCCTCCGAACTTGCCGACCGGCTTGCGGCCCAAGGCATTATCCCGTCCCTGGGCCACACCGCAGCGGACCATGCGACGGCGGCAGCTTTCCTGGCGCGCGCGGCGGGGGCTTTGGACTCGGCCGGCAACGCGACCGGGAGGAACCGCCCAACGGTGACCCACCTGTTCAACGCCATGCCGCCGCTGCACCACCGCTCGCCTGGGCCAGTATCGGCGAGCCTCAGTGCTGCCAAGGCCGGGCAGGCGGTGGTGGAGTTGATTGCCGATGGCGTGCACCTTGCCCCGGAAACCGTGAAGTTGGTGTTTGACCTCGTGGGGCCGGAGAACATCACGCTGGTGACCGATTCGATGGCCGCCACCGGGCTGGAGGATGGACAGTACATGCTGGGGTCCCTCGCCGTGACGGTTTCCGACGGCGTGGCCCGGGTTGACGGCACGGGCGCCATTGCCGGAGGTACCAGCACGTTGCTGGACGTTGTCCGGTGCTGCGTGGCTGCCGGAATTCCTTTGCGGGATGCCGTCACCTCAGCCTCCGCGGTCCCTGCATCCCTGCTGGGACTCTCGGCGCAGGCGGGTGACCTGCGCGCCGGGATGCCGGCCGACGTCGTGGTCCTTGACCGGGACCTGAACCTGGCGGCAGTGCTGCGAAGGGGCCAATGGGTCAGCCCAGCCAGCTAGGCCGGGGGGCGTCGATGTGTCTTGGCAGCCTGACCGGCCCCTGACGTCCCCGTGACCTCTTAATGTCCGTGCCTCGTTGGATCATGTCTCTATGGGAATCGGTGCGGATCTGGCGGCGGTAATGGAGGCTGTTCGGGCCTCTGTTGCTGCCCTGGATGTGCTGGTTCTGGAAGATCATTCCTTGGAGTCCGCGGCGGGCGCTGGTCACCGTGTAGGCGGTGGGACTGATGCAGGTGTTGGCCTGGGAGCCAGTGCCGACGTGGACGTGCTGCAACGGCGGTATGAGCTGGGTCTGGAACGGCTGGAGCTCGTGGCCCGGCTGGAGGCCCAGTTGGCGGCGGTGAAGGCGCGGGATGTGGCGGAGTGCGTCGGGCTCCAGCATGCTCTGCTTCCGCCGGAGGCGCCGGTGCATGAGCGCACGTTTGCGGAGATGTCCGCGGTGGAGGAGATCGCCGGGATCCTCACCATCAGTTCGGGGGCGGCGGGGCGTTGGTGGAGCAGTCACGGCGGGTCTGTTCGCTGCCACTTGTGTTTGAGGCCTTGGCTGCGGGTGCGGTGTCGTGGCTGCACGCGCGGATTGTGGCGGATGAGACCGAGGGTTTGGGCCCTGCCGTGGCGGCCGGGTTGGTGGCGCATTTCTTCGACCCCGACGCGCCCAACCCGGCCCGGGGTGCCGCGCCCGGTGAGCTTGTCCCGTCCAGGTTCCGGGCGAAGGTCCGGGCCTGGCGGGAACGCCACCACCCCGAGTCCTTGGAGAAACGGCATGTGAAGGGGGTGGCGGACCGGCGGATGGATTACGCCCCGGACCGGGACGGCATGGCCTGGGTCTCGCTCTACCTGCCCGGGGATACCGCATGCGCCATCTGGAACCGCAGCACCGCCACCGCCCGCGGCCTCCAAAGCCCCAACGAGCCCCGGACCCTGACCCAGCTCCGCGCCGACGTCGCCGCGTCCCTCCTCCTCGGGGCCGGGCTGCAGCCCGCCGTCAACCACAACGCCGCGGCAGCCGACACCGAACCCGCCGCCGCTGCTGCCGGTGCCGGCAGTGACACGGATCCGGGATGTGCTTCCACTGACATCGGCAAGATCCCCACACCCCGGGCGGACGTCCTGGTCACGGTCCCGGTGTTCTCGCTGCTCGGCCTCACCGATGAACCCGCCGTGCTGGACGGATTCGGGCCGATCCCGGCATCCATGGCACGGAAGCTCGTCGCGGACGGGGCGGAATCGTTCTACCGGGTCCTGGTGGACCCGCGCGACGGGGCGCCCCTGGAGATCGGCCGCACCCGCTACCGGCTCCCGGAGACCATCAAGAAATGGATCCAGCTGCGGGACCGGAAATGCACCTTCCCCGGCTGCACCAACAACACCGCGGACAACGACACCGACCACCTCACCGCCTGGGAACACGGCGGCAAAACAGACGTCCGAAACTTGGCCCAGGTCTGCCCAAGGCATCACCGCCTCAAACACCACAGCACCTGGGTCCCCGACCCGGCGACCCGGAATGAACCGCCCGGCTGGACCTCACCCACCGGCCGACACTACAAACCCGAACAACACGACCCCCAACCAACTCACTGGCCATCCGGCACCATTCCGGGAGAACGTAGCATCCTCGAAGAAGTGCTCCTGAAACATCTTGCAGGGTAGGGGCATTGTCCGCTAGCCCGTGCGGGCAGAGCCTCGCCATGTGGTTGCGTCAGAGCCGGGCGCTTGTTCGCTCACACGTGTGGCTAGACAGCGCCAAAGGTTCTCCCGCATTCTCGCTCGCTGACAAGCAGCGTCACGCCCGCTGCCGGTTCGCACCTGCAGCTAGACAGCGCCGGGTGCTCCGGCAGCGCGGCGGCGAAACGCGATCCGCTGCTTTGGCTCCTTCGCGGCGAGGGCCCTCAACCGGGGAACGATCCCGAAAGCCAGCGGCTGCCCGTGGCCGGGCGCCAGCAGGCGGGGTCCGAGTTCGGCCAAGCGCGTGACGGAGCCTTTGGCCAGTTCCATATTCCACGTGGTGTACCAGGGCGGCCCGGACAGGTCGGGCCAACCCAGCAGGATTCCGCGGAAGGAGTTCAGGTTCACCGTGGCAACTGCGTCGCCGGTGATGAGGACGCCGTCACGTGCGCGCCAGAAGGAAACGTGCCCGGCGGTATGGCCCGGAGTGGGTACCGCCACCCACCCGGGCAGGCCCGGCACTTCGCCACTTCGGGGAAGGGGCCGCACAAGGTCTGAAATGTCACCCGCGGCCTCAATCCTGCGACGCGCACGGGCTGGCAGCGACCACATCAGCGGGGCTGTGATCCACCGGTCCAGCGGCATCGATCGGGCGGGGACGTATCTTCCGGCCGCCATGGGCAACTCGGCCTGGTGAGCGTACACCGGCACTTCCCACACGCGGGCCAACGCACCCGCGGCGCCCGAATGGTCCTGATGGATGTGGGTCAGAAAGATCGCGTCAGGTTTCATGCCGGGCCCAAGGACGCGCTCAAGGGCCTTGCGCGCTGGTTCCGCGCCGCCTCCCCAGCCGCAGTCGACCAGGACCCAGGCAGGCCCGGACCGGACAAGGTAGAAGTTCGAAGCCACCGGCCCGCTGCCGGAGGTGAGGAGCAGGAGGTCGGACGCGATCTCCCGGGGTTCAGAAACGCGCATCGTCCGGTCACACCTCCGCGTGGTGAATCGACGAGCGCAGCTTCCCAAGGACGCTGCGGCGTTGCCTCATGCTGGCACTCCGCCGGCACCCGCCATGAGCCAAGTCTTTCGTCGTTCTGCACCGCGCAGTAGGGCCGAATGACCTTGCCGCGCAGGCAAAGGCAACTGCCCGCTCAATCAGCCCCGGGCAGGCACACCTCCACGAGGCCGCCGCTGGTGCGGGTGTCGAAGACCGGCTGGCGGGCGGTGGCAGGCCCGGCTTTGACCTCGCCGGTCCGCAGCGAAAAGGTACTCCGGTGCCAGGGGCAGACGACGCACGGGTCCCCGCCGTCGTCCTTGGTCTTACCTTCATGAAGCGGTCCGGAAAGGTGGCTGCAGACGTCGGACAGGACGTTGACGGTGTCACCCTCGCGGTGGACCAGGAGTGGGATCCCGGCCACGTCGAGCTTGTGCAGGCCGCCTTCGGGCAGGTCGGCCAGCGGCGCCAGGGGATGCCAGCCGGACGGGAACCGGTGCGGGATTTCCTCACTGTGGTTCACACCGGCTGCTTGCCGGTAGGTGAGGTGACCGCCCAGGAAGCCGCCGGCGCTCACCGTGGCCAGCCCCAAGTACGCCAGCGCCTTGCCGCTTACTTGGCTGTCCCTTGCCCGCTGGACCAGCGAGGCAAGGTAGAGGCCGGTAGCTGTCACGTTGGCCGCCGCGTGCACCAGCCCCACCCGCTGCTGCTGCGGGTGCAGTTGAGACCAGTCTGTGAATCCGGCCAGGGCGGACGGAACCACGCTGACGGTGCCAACTCCGATCAGGAGCCTGGCGGCCTTCTCACCTCCGGGGACTGCATCAAGCACGCCGGCCGAAAGCCAAGCGCCAATTGGCACCTGGACTGCGAGGGGGTGGACAGGATGGCCGATAGGGACGCCGTGCAGGGCATCGCGGGCCCAGCGGGCCGGAATGACCTTCTTCACGACTTTCCGGACACTCTTGGCAAGGGGATCAAGCCAGTCGGCATCCTCGAGGCGGGTGACAAGTTCAAGCGCGGGCAGCGGTTTCATGCGTCCTCCTTACCCCGATTACCGCAGTCCACTCAGGCGGGACGGGTACCCGAAGGCCGGAACTGATTCCCCACCCCGGCTTTCGGGCATTTCATGGAGGGCGGCCTACCAGCCCTACTGCAGCGGCGAACCCAGCACCGTGAACCGGTGGCCGCCCACTTCCCCGGAGAGCAACGGCATGGCCTCGGCGATCGCTGCGCGCGTGCTGTCCAGCTGCAGTGATGCCTGGTGCGCCTGCGCGGATTCCCAGAGTTCGGAGACGAACACCGTGTCCGGAACGTCGTCATTGATCCCCACCTCGTACAGCAGGCAGCCGGCCTCCCTCATCCCGGGCTTGGGCCGGAGCAGGATGGCCACAAGGGCATCGCGCTGGCCGGGTTTGGTTCCGAGCATTCCCACATTGGCAAAGGTCATAGGGACAGTGTGCAACATGGGCCGGACAACAGTCCCCGGGGACGGCCGGTGGACCCCGGGGACAACCAGCACGTGCAGAGACGGCAGCACAGGCGGGCGGGGCGACTGTACCTGTCGGGCCGCAGCCGGCGCTACGGGTCGCCGGCTGCGCGATGTCGGCGCCGGGTCCCGCCGTTTACCCCTGCGGCACCGTGGCAAGGGCCGGCTGTCCCGCCGCTGCCGTCGTCGTCGTGCCCTCACCGGCCGATTCCGTCGCCGCGTGCCCGCCGGCGAATGCCCGGAGCATGGCCTCGCGATCGAACTGTCCTTCCCATTTGGCTACCACGAACGTTGCCACGCAGTTCCCCAGCAGGTTCACCACAACACGCATGGAGTCCATCAGGCGGTCGGCGCCGAGGAGGAGGGCGACGCCGGCTACCGGGAAGATGCCCAGCGCACCAGCGGTGGCGGACAGGGCAAGGAAGGCAGATCCGGGAACTCCTGCCATGCCCTTGGACGTCAGCATGAGGATACCCAAGGCCGCAAGCTGCTGGCCCAGGTCAAGGTTGTAGCCGAAGGCCTGCGCCAGGAAGAGCAGGGAGATGGAGAGGTAGATGGCTGCGCCGTCCAGGTTGAAGGAGTAGCCGGTGGGAACCACCAGGCCGGTGGTGGCGCGGGAGCAGCCGGCGTTGGTCAGCTTGGTCATGATCCGCGGCAGGACGGACTCCGTGGATGCTGTGCCCAGCGCCAGCAGGAATTCCTCCCGGGTGTACTTGAGGAACTGCCACAACGGCACCCGGGGGTAGACCCAAGCCACCACGAAGAGGAGCCCGATGAACACCACTGCGGCGCCGTAGCAAGCGGCGATCAGCACCGCATAGGTCCCGAGGGAATCGAGGCCGTACTGGCCGATGATGAAGGCCATGGCGCCAAACGCTCCCACCGGCGCGGCACGCATCACCCAACCCATGATCTTGAAGAACAGTTCCAGCACGGTTTCCATCAGGGTGATCACCGGCAGGCAGCGTTCACGGCCGACGACGACAATCGCCGCGCCGAAGAAGACGGAGAAACAGAGGACCTGCAAGGAGGTTGTTGCTGGCGAAGGCGCCAACGACGCTGGTGGGGATAATGCCGAGCAGGAAAGCTCCGGCATCCTTGGGCGGGGCGGTGGAGGTTTTGGCGTTGAGTGCGTCCTGGGACAGGGTGGCGGGATCGATGTTGAGGCCGGCGCCCGGCTGCACCAGGTTGGCGACAACAAGACCGAAGACCAGGGCGAACAGCGTAGCGCCAGTGAAGTAAGCCAGGGCTTTGATACCCACCCGGCCCACGGCCTTGACGTCGCTGACCGCGGCGATCCCTGTGACGATCACCAGGAATATCAGCGGCGCAATGATCATCTTGATCAGCTGGATGAAGCCGTCGCCGAGCGGGCGGAGTCCTGCGCCGAGGTCCGGCCAGAAGTGGCCGATGAGGATACCCGCCACCACCGCCACGAGGATCTGGACGAAAAGTGACCTGTACAACGGCTTCCTGCGTGCATCGTGTGCCGGCGGCCGCGGCGTAGCGGAGGCGGTGAAATTCATGCTGTGTGCCTGTTCGTTGGGAAGGACACCCCATGGGAGCGGCGTCTGTTTCGGATGGCGGCGCCAAGAACGCCGCAGGGTCATCCCAAAGCTAGAGAACCCATGTTTCCGGAAAGATAAATCCGTAATGCGGAAATATTAAAGTATTTATTCCAAACGCTGTATTATTGTTGCGGCTCCAGTCCACCCGGCTGTGGCCGCACCGGCGAACAAGCTGCTGCGGCGAAAAAGTGCTTTGGCGAACAAAGGGACCCAATGGAAGACCCCGCGCAGGACAAGACCGGCCCACGGCAGGACACCGGAACACCCGTCACGAACCAAACCTCCCGGCGCCCCAGCCGGACCGCCCGCACACCCGCCGCCGGCACCGCCGCTGGCCGGACGGCGGCCGCGGAAGCCGGTATCGCCGTCCTGCTCGGCATCGCTGCCGCACTCGTGGGCCTCGCCCCCTGGCTGGTCACGGGGGCCCGGCTCCCGCTGCAAAATCTCTGGGCCAACGACGTCCTTCCGCCGGACATGCCCGTCACATTCCTGCCGTTGAGCCAATACCGGGGAACCACCATTGTGGCGCTGCTAACGGTGGGCGCAGCAGCAGCGGGCCTGGCCCTCCGCGTTTGGAAACCGGGCCGCCGCGGCCCTACCACGGCCGGCGCCCTGTGTGGCGTGCTGCTGGTCCATGTCGGTGCCACCGCCCAATCGTTCAACGCGCTCAACGACGGATTGGCACCCGGATCCAGCTCAGCCTTGTATTTCGCCGGCCTGCTGGGCGGAACCATGGCGGCCATAGCTGCCGGCGCCCTGGCGCTGCTGATGCTCGCGGCGAGGTCGCGCGCCGTGGCCGCGCTGGGCGTCGGCTTCATGGCGGTACCCTTCGCCTCCTGGCTTGCCGCCGCCGCCACGTTCACGGCCGGCGCAGACGCCGTCCCCGCCTCGATCAGCCTGGCCTGGCGATGGCTTCCGGCGGTCCTGGTTGGCGTGGCCCTGGCCTGGTGCGGGTTCAGGCCGTTCGTCCGGCTCCTGGTGTGGGCGGCCGATGTGGCGCTGCTCTGGCTGGTTCCGGCGCTCTTCACCAGCGTGAACTACGTCCTCGGGACCCGCGTCTACCTTGGCGACTTCCAGGAGATGGCAGTGCTGTCGCGCCAGATCCTGGCGGCCACCCTGGGGCCGGCGGGCGGTGCCGGACCGAGCGTCCTCGTGGCCCTGGGCATCGGGATGGCGGGGGCATTGCTCGTCAGCGTCCGGAGGAGGAAGAACATACTGCAGGCAAACATCGAGGACGACGGCGGCCGCACGGCGTAGCCCAACGCACCCTTACCCGGACGCACCCAGGCTCGCCTCATGCACCACGGCCCCGGTCGCCGTCGTATCTTCCCTCAGCATCCAGCCCACCCGCTTGACTGTCCGCAGCATCACCGCGCTTTCGACAATCTCGATCCCTGGCACTTTCTGCTGCAGCGCCAGCTCGGCCGACATGATGTCGGCGAGCGAGTGCAGCCACATGATGATCACGAAGTTGGTGGGGCCTGTGGTCGAGGCGCTCAGCCTGACGTTGCTGATGGTCCGTATTCCCGCCGCCGCCGCCTCGTGCCCGCCAGCCGGTACGTTGACGAACCACTGGCACGTCACCGGAAACGACGAATAGCGCTGCGCGATTTCGCAGCGGAAGGACAGGATGCCGCTTGCAAGCACCCGGTTCAGCTGGCGCTGTGTCGTGGCCGGGTGGCGGCCCAGCGCACGCGCAATGTCCGCTGCGGTGGCGCGACCGTCCCGGGCAAGGAACGGCAGGAGGTCGAGGTGGCTCTCCGGCAGCCGGCCCGTGGCCGGCCCAGGTTCGGGCCCGGGCTGCGTACCGAGCGCCCGTAGGGCAGCCAGTTGCGACCGGCCCAGGACATTCAGGCGCCAGTCATCCCCGCTGCTGTGCAGGCGCGTGCACAGGGCCACCTGGTACTTGGTCAGGCCTTCGATGGCCTTAAGCCTGGTGATGATCTTGTCGCTGAATTCCTCCAGCGAGCGGGTGATGACGGTCAGCATCAGGTCCCGGTTGCTGGCCGCCTCTTCCACGGTGACGATCTCCGGAACCGCTGCCAGCTGGGCTGTGACGCTTTCCCGTCGGGTCATCTCGCAATCCACCGCAACATAGGCCAAGAGCATCTGCTTCGGATCCCCGGCGAGGTGGGCAGTCACCCACGATGCGCCGCTTGACGTCAGCCGCTCCCAGCGTGCGGCCAACGTGGTGGCGTGGACGCCGAGGACTTTGGCAGCATCCGCCCAGCCCAGTCGCGGGGAGGCCTGCAGGACCTGGATCAGGGCAAGATCGTCCTCGCTCAGCTCTTCTGACATCCGTATCCCCTGCGTGAATCCTGTTCCAAAGCGCCGTTCCAAGCATAATTCCAGCGGTTTTGCCGGATGTGAACCACGCCACTCCAGAATAGTCCACGAGCCCGGATGCCAATTGCCAAGGAGTGACACGTGCCCATGACCGCTGATGCCAAGGACCTGCAGGAGGACCTCATCCGCCTGCGCCACGAACTTCACCGCCAGCCGGAAATCGGGCTCCAACTCCCCCGCACCCAGGAGAAGGTCCTCCAGGCACTGGACGGACTCCCCTTTGAGATCACGCTGGGCAAGGATACGACGTCGGTCACCGCAGTCCTGCGCGGCGGCAACCCGGGAGGGGAGTCCGATGGCGCACGCCCCGCAGTCCTGTTGCGCGCCGACATGGACGGGCTGCCCGTGCAGGAGAAGACCGGCGTTGACTTTACGTCGCAGGCGGACGGGGCCATGCACGCCTGCGGCCACGACCTGCACACCTCCATGCTGGTGGGAGCCGCCACCCTCCTGGCCGAAAAGAAGCACCTGCTCGGCGGCGACGTCGTCCTCATGTTCCAGCCAGGCGAGGAAGGATTCGACGGCGCCAGCTACATGATCCGCGAAGGCGTCCTGGACGCCGCCGGAACCCGCGTCCAGGCAGCCTACGGAATGCACGTGTTCTCCTCGCTGGAACCGCACGGCACCTTCTGCACCAAGCCCGGCGTCATGCTCAGCGCCTCAGACGGGCTGGAGGTCACTGTGCTCGGCGCCGGCGGCCACGGCTCTGCCCCGCATTCGGCGAAGGACCCGGTCACCGTCGCCGCGGAGATGGTGACGGCCTTGCAGGTGATGGTCACCCGGCAGTTCAACATGTTCGACCCCGTGGTCCTGTCCGTTGGTGTGCTGCACGCCGGAACCAAACGGAACGTCATACCCGAATCCGCCCGTATCGAGGCGACCATCCGGACATTTTCCGAGGCGTCACGCCAGAAAATGATGGATGCCGTGCCGCGCCTGCTCAAGGGGATCGCCGCAGCGCACGGGGTGGAGGTGGCCGTCGACTACCTGCAGGAATACCCCCTCACCATCACCAGCGAGGATGAAACGCACACGGCCGAGAAGGTGATCACCGAGCTGTTCGGCGAGCGCCGGCTCTCGCGCTGGGCAACCCCGCTGAGCGGTTCCGAGGACTTCTCCAGGGTGCTGGCCGAGGTCCCCGGCACCTTCGTGGGCCTCAGCGCCGTGGCCCCCGGCGGCGATCCGGCCACCTCACCGTTCAACCACTCACCGTACGCAACGTTCGACGACGGGGTGCTGGCTGACGGTGCCGCGCTGTACGCGGAACTCGCCATGTCACGGCTGGGCACCCTCGCCCCGGCCTCCTAGCCTCCCAGCCTCCGGAACCAGCGCAACCTCCCGCCTCCCCAGACCCAACCGACCAGGAAGAACATCATGTCCGTCGCAGTAAGCAAGCCCCAGGCTGGACGCATGTCCACCGCGAAAACCATCGTCGGCACCGGCATCGGCAACGCCGTTGAATGGTACGACTGGGCAATCTATGCCACGTTCACCCCCTTCATCGCCAGCCAGCTCTTCAGCAAGGAAGACCCGGCGTCGGCCGTGCTATCCACCCTGGCGATCTTCGCCGTCGGCTTCGTGGCCCGGCCCTTCGGCGGATTCCTGTTCGGCTGGATCGGCGACCGGGTGGGCCGGAAGACTTCCATGACGCTCGCCGTGGGCCTCGCCTCGCTGGGCAGCCTGATGATCGGCGTTGCGCCCACGTTCGCCAGTGTCGGTGCCTTCGCGTCATTGATGCTTCTGGCGGCCCGGCTGGTCCAGGGCTTGGCCCACGGCGGGGAGTTGCCGTCGTCGCAAACGTACCTGTCCGAAATGGCACCCCGCGAGCACCGCGGATTCTGGGCAACGCTGATCTATACGTCCGGAACCGTTGGGATCCTGTTCGGCACCCTCCTGGGGGCCGTCCTGAACATGGCGCTGACCACCGAGGCGATGAACGCGTGGGGCTGGCGGATCCCGTTCCTGATCGGCGCGGCCATGGGCCTCTACGCATTGATTATGCGGTCACGGCTGCACGAAACCGAAGCGTTTGAGGGTGAAGCGACCACGGCCAGGCGTGCGGCGATCTGGCCACAGATCGTCCGCTACCGCAAGCAGGCGCTGCAGGTGATCGGCCTGACCGTTGGCCTCACGGTGATCTACTACATCTGGGGTGTGGTGGCGCCAAGTTATGCCACCACCGCGCTGAAGATCGACCGCGGCGAGGCACTCTGGGCCGGCGTGGTGGCCAACATCGTCTTCATCGCAGCGCTGCCGGTCTGGGGCAAGCTCTCAGACCGGATCGGCCGCAAGAAAGTCCTCTGGGCCGGCGCCATCGGCTCGGCCGTGCTGCACTTCCCCATGACCTGGCTGTTGAAGGACTCCGCCTGGCAGCTGGCGGTGAGCATGTCCGTGATGTTGATTTTCGTGGCGGCGAGCGCAGCAATCGTCCCGGCGGTCTACGCAGAGCTGTTCCCGACGTCGATCCGCACCGTGGGAGTGGGCGTCCCCTACTCCATCTGCGTGGCGGTCTTCGGCGGCACGGCCCCCTACCTGCAGCAGTGGCTGGGGTCCTCGCTGGGCGCACCGCAGGTGTTCAACGTCTATGCGGTGCTCCTGCTGGTGATCAGTGCGGCCTTCGTGTTCACCATCCCCGAAACCAAGGGCAAGGACCTGACGCACTAGCTCCCGACTTCCCCTACAAACGTCCCCGGCGCGAATTCTGGCGCCGGGGACTTTTTTGGCTGTGCAGGGAGCACCCTGCCCTTGAAGCACCAGGCGGCCCTCCTTGGCTTTTCATCCCGTCAGGCGGCCACCGGCAGCACCAGAAGGTACCCGGCCGGTAGTCCGCTGCTCCAGCGCCGCGGCTCGCGGATCACGAATTGCGTGGCCAGCTGCTCGGGGCTGAGCAGGCTGTTGGGCGCCGGCGAAGGCCCCCACTGCGTACTGCCGTAGGGATATAGGGGATCCAGGACGTGAATGCCGGTCACGGAGAAGTCGGCAAACTGCCGGGGATCGCCCAGTGACTCGAAGCCGCTCATCACCCAAGCGTGGCGGCCGCTCCACATGACCAGCCCCACCGGCCTTCCCGTCTCGGTTATGGCGCGCGAGGCCGTGCGGAGCGCCTCGCCGTAGTCGGGAATGCTGACCACCCGGTAGGACCCCATGCCCGACTCGGTCAGCACTTGCGCCCAGCCATAAGGGTTGGCGCCATTGAACGAGTCGGACGAGCGCGCGCGGGCCATCTCCCATAACTCGCTTTGCTGCGCCCTGTCAGCCCAGGTGCCTCCTCCGGTGTCGTCAAGGAGGTTGTGGGCCATCTGGATGCTCGCGGCAACACACCAGTCGAACGTGTACTGGGGCACGAAGTCGCCGTCCCGGTACAGGTTGACGGCGAAGGGCTGCGGGGCCGGTGCATGCGGGGCCTGGGCCGTCGCCGCGGCCGGCGGAGAACCAGGCGCCGATGCGGTCGTTGGCGCGGGCGGCGGAGTCAGGGTGTCATCGGCCTCGGCCGCCACCGGCCCGAAAGACGCCGTTCCGGATGGTACAGCCGTTGACACAGGTGCGGTGGCTGCATTCTGAGGGCCCGCCGTCGGCGTGCAGGCCGCGAGGAATCCGGCCAAGGCGACCACCCAGGCCAGAAAGCGCAGACGGGCACCGGTCATGATCGCTTGACTCCATTCCGGAAGGGCGGGCTTACCCCTACCAGTGTCCTGCCCCCGACGCCCCCTTGACTACTACACCCCCAAATCCCTACACTTTTCATAAAGCAGAATCTAAATTCCACAAAGCGGAAACGGCAAGGGCCGGGAAGCAAGGGAAGATAGATCAAAGCCCCTCCTCGGAAGGACCTACGATGACGTACACAGTGAACTGCTCCATCCTCCTCACGGAGCTGCCCCTGCTCGAGCGCCCCGCGGCCGCCAAGGCAGCCGGCTTCGACGCCGTCGAGTTCTGGTGGCCTTTCGAAACCTCCGTCCCGGCGGACGGCGAAATCACCAAGTTCGAGAACGCCATCACGGATGCCGGCGTCCAACTCACCGGCCTGAACTTCAACGCAGGCAACATGCCCGCCGGTGACCGCGGCCTGGTTTCCTGGAAGGGACGCTGCTCCGAGTTCAAGGACAACATCGACATCGTTGCAGGCATCGGCGAGCGCCTGGGGTGCAAGGCCTTCAACGCCCTGTACGGCAACCGGCAGGACGGCTTCACTCCTGAAGAGCAGGACGAGCTCGCCGTCAAGAACCTGGCGGCGGCAGCCGAAGGGGTCGCCCGCATCGGCGGCACGGTCCTCCTCGAACCAGTCAGCGGCGCACCCAAATACCCGCTCCTCACCGCCAACGACGCCCTCAACGTCATCTCCCGCGTCAAGGAAGAGACCGGCGCCGGGAACATCAAGCTCCTCGCCGACTTCTACCACCTGGCCGTCAACGGCGACGACGTCGAATCCGTCATCGAAAACCACGCCAAGGACTTCGGCCACATCCAGATCGCCGACAACCCCGGCCGCGGCGCCCCGGGCACGGGCACCCTCCCCCTCGGCGAATGGATCTCCCGCAGCCGCGAACTCGGCTACGAGGGCTACATCGGCCTCGAGTACAAGGAACCGCAGGAAACCGCCTTCAGCTGGGCCATCCGCGAACACGTAGCCCGGTAACCACCGCCGCACACGCAAGCCCCTCAAGACTTTCAGAAAGAGAACCATCATGAGCAACGTTGCAGTCATCGGACTCGGAATCATGGGCCTGCCCATGGCCATCAACCTGGTCAAGGCCGGCCACAGCGTCACCGGTTTCAACCGCAGCCAGGACAAGATCGACAAGCTGGTCTCCGAAGGCGGCAAGGGTGCTGCCAGCATCGCGGACGCCGTCAAGGATGCCGACGTCGTCATCACCATGGTGCCGGACTCCCCCGACGTTGAAGGAGTGGTCAGCGGCAAGGACGGCGTCTTCGCCAACGCCAAGCAGGGCGCCCTGTGGATCGATGCCTCCAGCATCCGCCCCGACGTCGCCGTCCGCCTCGCGGCAGACGCCAGGGAAGCCGGCATCCGCCCCCTCGATGCCCCGGTCTCCGGCGGCGAACAGGGCGCCATCGACGCCGTCCTGTCCATCATGGTGGGCGGCGACAAGGCAGATTTCGACGACGCCCAGGACGTCCTGGACGCCGTCGGCAAGACGATCGTGCACGTGGGCCCCTCCGGCTCCGGCCAGACCGTCAAGGCAGCCAACCAGCTGATCGTCGCGGTCAACATCGAAGTCCTCGGCGAAGCCATCGCCTTCCTCGAGGCCTACGGCGTTGACACCGACGCCGCCCTCAAAGTCCTCGGCGGCGGCCTGGCCGGCTCCAAGGTCCTCGACCAGAAGGGCCAGAAAATGCTGGACCGCAACTTCGACCCCGGCTTCCGCCTGGCCCTGCACCACAAGGACCTTGGCATCGTCACCTCCGCGGCCCGCGAAGCCAACGTGGCCATCCCGCTCGGCGCCATCGCCGCCCAGCTCGTCGCCGCCACCGTCAACCAGGGCGACGGCGCACTGGACCACTCCGGACTCTTCAAGCAGGTCCTCCAGCTCAGCGGCAGGAAGTAAGCACCGCGCCAAAGGCGCCAAGGAAACACCAGCAGGGAACCCGCCGTCGTGAATGACGTCGGCGGTCCCCTCGCCACACCCAAAAACAGGTTTCGACAGGCTCACCACCGGGCCCGACCACAAGCTTTCAAGGAGCACCCCATGAGCAAGATGCGTACCGTTGATGCAGCGGTGGCCATCCTGGAAAAGGAAGGCGCCATCGAGGCGTTCGGCCTGCCAGGCGCCGCGATCAACCCCTTCTATTCCGCAATGCGCGCCCACGGCGGCATCCGCCACACGCTGGCCCGCCACGTTGAAGGCGCCAGCCACATGGCCGACGGCTTCAGCCGCGCCAAGGACGGCAACATCGGCATCTGCATCGGCACCTCCGGCCCTGCCGGTACGGACATGGTCACCGGCCTGTACGCCGCGTGGGCCGACTCCATCCCCATGCTCTGCATCACCGGCCAGGCCCCGGTGGCCAAGCTTCACAAGGAAGACTTCCAGGCCGTGGACATCGAGTCCATCGCCAAGCCCGTGACCAAGATGGCCATGACCATCCTGGAGCCGGGCCAGGTTCCGGGCGCGTTCCAGAAGGCGTTCCAGCTGATGCGCTCCGGCCGCCCCGGCCCCGTACTGCTGGACCTGCCCATTGACGTGCAGATGGCCGAGATCGAGTTCGACATCGACACCTACGAGCCCCTGCCAGTCGAAAAGCCCAAGGCCTCCCGCAAGCAGCTGGAGAGGGCCCTGGACATGCTCCTGGCCGGCAAGCACCCGCTGATCGTGGCCGGCGGCGGCATCATCAACGCCGGCGCCTCCGCGCAGCTGGTGGAGCTGGCAGAGACCCTGAACGTTCCGGTCATCCCCACCCTCATGGGCTGGGGCACCATCCCGGACGACCACCAGCTGATGGCAGGCATGGTGGGCCTGCAGACCTCGCACCGCTACGGCAACGAGAACTACCTGCAGAGCGACTTCGTG
Organism: Pseudarthrobacter sp. NPDC058196; assembly: GCF_042882685.1. NCBI lineage: Bacteria > Bacillati > Actinomycetota > Actinomycetes > Micrococcales > Micrococcaceae > Pseudarthrobacter > Pseudarthrobacter sp. NPDC058196. Next base: position 279,643 of record NZ_JBHVVN010000005.1, on the reverse strand, counting down.
ATCGGTATCGGGAACCGCTGGGCCAACCGCCACACCGGCGGCTTGGAAACCTACACCGCCGGCCGCAAGTTCGTTCACATCGACATCGAGCCCACCCAGATCGGCCGCGTGTTCTCCCCCGACCTGGGCATCGCGTCCGACGCCGGTGCGGCGCTGGCAGGGCTGGTTGAGCTCGCCAGGGAGCGCAAGGCGGCAGGGTCCCTGCCGGACTACAGCGCCTGGGTTGCCGAGTGCCAGGACCGCAAGGCCTCCCTGCACCGCAAGACGCACTTCGAGAACATCCCCATCAAGCCGCAGCGCGTCTACGAGGAGATGAACAAGTCCTTCGGCCGCGACACCACCTACGTCTCCACCATCGGCCTGTCCCAGATCGCCGGCGCGCAGATGCTGCACGTGTTCGGCCCGCGCAAGTGGATCAATGCCGGCCAGGCAGGGCCCCTGGGCTGGACCGCCCCGGCCGCCCTCGGCGTCGCCCGTTCCAACCCGGACCAGACCGTGGTGGCCCTCTCGGGTGACTACGACTTCCAGTTCATGATCGAGGAACTGGCCGTGGGCGCACAGTTCAACCTTCCGTACATCCACGTGGTGGTGAACAACTCCTACCTGGGCCTGATCCGCCAGTCGCAGCGCGGCTTCAACATGGAGCAGAACGTGTCCCTGGCGTTCGAGAACATCAACAGCGCGCACCTGTCCGAGGAGACCCGCGGCTACGGCGTGGACCACCTCAAGGTGGCCGAAGGCCTGGGCTGCAAGGCCGTCCGCGTGGAAGACCCCAACGATCTCGCCGCCGCCTTCGACAAGGCCAAGGCCCTGATGGGCGAGTTCCAGGTGCCCGTGGTGGTGGAAGTGATCCTGGAGAAGGTCACCAACATCTCCATGGGCGTGGAAATCAACGCCGTGAACGAGTTCGAGGAACTGGCCGAGAGCAGCGCCGACGCCCCCACCGCCATCCTGGCCCTGCAGGCATAACCATGCGCGTGGTTATTGCCCCGGACAAATTCAAGGGATCCCTCTCCGCCCCGGACGTGTGCGCCCACCTTGAAAAGGGCCTGCAGCGGGGCGCGGGCGGCAACCTTGACGTGGTCCGGATTCCGGTGGCCGACGGCGGCGAGGGCACCCTCGACGCCGCCGTCGGCTCCGGCTTCACCCGCCGCACGGCACCGGTCACGGGCCCCACCGGCCAGCCGGTGGAGGCGGACTTCGCCGTGCGCGGGCACGAAGCGGTCATCGAAATGGCCACCGCATCCGGGCTCGCCCTGGTACCGCGGACCAGCAAGGGCTCCCGGCCGGACTCCGCAGCCGCCACCACGGCGACGTCCCTGGGGACCGGGCAACTGATCCGGGCAGCACTGGACGCCGGCTGCCGCCGCATCGTACTGGGCGTTGGGGGCAGCGCGAACACCGACGGCGGCGCGGGGCTCCTGCAGGGACTCGGCGCCAGGTTCCTGGACAGCAGGAACAACGAACTTCCACCCGGCGGTGCGGCGCTGGCAAACCTGCACAGCATCGATTTCACCCACTTCGAGCCCCGGCTGGTGGACACACGCTTCGTGCTGGCATCCGACGTCGACAACCCGCTGCTGGGCGCCCAGGGCGCCGCGGCGGTCTTCGGCCCGCAAAAGGGTGCCGCACCACAAGACGTCGGCATGCTCGACGCCGCCCTGGCCAGGTTTGTCGAAGTCCTGGCCAGGGAAATCGGATTCCGTGCCGTCAAGGCCGCCGAGGCTCCCGGAGCCGGGGCAGCCGGCGGCGTGGGCTACGCCGCCATCGCCGTCCTGGCCGCAACGCGGCGGCCGGGCATCGATGTCGTCCTGGAATTCACGGGACTCTCCGACCGCCTGGCCGGCGCGGACCTGGTGATCACCGGCGAAGGCAGCCTCGACGAACAGAGCCTGCTCGGCAAGACGCCCATGGGCGTGGCCCGCGCGGCAGCCGCGCACGGCGTTCCCGTCATCGCCGTCTGCGGCCGCACCACCCTGGACCACGGACAGGCAGCGGCAGCGGGTATCGCGGAGATCCACGCTTTGACGGCGCTCGAATCAGATGTAAACAGGTGCATAGCAGAGGCAGGGCCCCTGCTGGAGCAACTGGGCACCCAGATCAGTGCGGGACTGGCAGCCAACAGGCCCGGCACCGCAAGTACCAAGGAGGACCTCCGTGTCTGAAGAACGTTTTGACCTCGTCATCCGGGGCCGGCGCATCCTGACCAGCGCCGGGATCGCCCCGCGCGAGGTGGGCGTCCGCAACGGCAGGATCGTGGCCCTCGAGCCGCTCGGCAACGGCCTGGCCGGTGCCGAAGTGATCGAACTCGCTGACGACGAAACACTGCTCCCCGGCCTGGTGGACACGCACGTCCACGTCAACGAGCCAGGCCGCACCGAGTGGGAGGGGTTCGCCTCCGCCACCCGCGCCGCAGCAGCAGGCGGCGTGACCACCATCATCGACATGCCGCTGAACTCCGTCCCGCCCACCACCACGGTGGAAAACCTCAAGCTCAAGCGCGAGGTGGCCGAGGACCAGGCGTTCATCGATGTCGGATTCTGGGGCGGTGCCATCCCCGGCAACAAGGCCGACCTGCGCCCCCTGCACGATGAGGGTGTCTTCGGCTTCAAGTGCTTCCTCCTGCACTCCGGCGTGGACGAGTTCCCGCACCTGGACGCGGATGAGATGGAGGAGGACATGGCCGAGCTGAAGTCCTTCGACTCGCTCATGATCGTCCACGCCGAGGACTCTCACGCGATCGACCGCGCCCCGCACCCCGGCGGCGACCACTACTCCACGTTCCTGGCTTCCCGGCCCCGCGGCGCCGAGAACAAGGCCATCGCCGAGGTCATCGAACGGGCCCGCTGGACAGGTGCGCGGGCGCACATCCTGCACCTGTCGTCGTCGGACGCCCTGCCCATGATTGCCAGCGCCAAGCGCGACGGCGTCAAGCTCACCGTGGAGACGTGCCCGCACTACCTGACCCTGATGGCGGAGGAAATCCCTGACGGCGCCACCGCCTACAAGTGCTGCCCGCCCATCCGGGAGGCCTCCAACCGCGAGCTTCTCTGGGAGGGGCTGCAGGACGGCACCATCGACTGCATCGTCTCTGACCACTCCCCCTCCACCCTGGACCTGAAGGACCTGGAGAACGGCGACTTTGCCGTGGCCTGGGGCGGCGTTTCCTCGCTGCAGCTGGGCCTGTCCCTGATCTGGACCGAGGCGCGGCAGCGCGGCATCCCGCTGGAGCAGGTGGTGTCCTGGATGGCAGAAAAGCCCGCCAACCTGGCCCGGCTGGGCAACAAGGGCCAGCTGACCCTTGGCTACGACGCCGACTTCGCCGTCTTCGCCCCGGACGAGGCCTTCGTGGTGGACGTCTCCAAGCTCAAGCACAAGAACCCCATCACCCCGTACGACGGCAAGGCCCTGTCCGGCGTGGTCCGCAAGACCTTCCTCCGCGGCGCCGTGGTGGACGGCCAGACCCCCACGGGCAAGCTGATCCGCCGCGGCGGCGTCTAAGGACCGGCCATGGCAGTGGAAGCCCATCATCCGCGGCCGGCAGCCGCGCACCAGGTTCCAGCCAGGCGGGCCACCGCGTACGGGCTGGCCCTGTGGGTGGTTCCGGCTGACGGCACCAGCCCGGAACTCCTGCGCCACGCCGCCCGCATGGTCCTCGCCAAAGCCCTGCAGACTGCTCCGGAGGCGGAAGTCCATTGGCCTGCCGCCGGAGCCCCCACGTCCGCCGTGGAGGGAGCCGCAAACCACTCCTCCCGCACTCCCTCCGCGGCGGAGGACCCGTGCCCGGCACGGCCCGGGACCGACGGCGGCACCCTGCTGCCGCCGTCGGCCGGTCCCGTCAGCCGGGTGGCCGTGGACCTCGCGGCCGATACTGTCCTGCTGGACGGCGCGCCGGTGGCCCTTACCGGCGTCGAATACAAGGTGCTGCGCTACCTGGTGACCCACCTGTCCCGCACGGTAGGCCGGGAGGAACTGCAACAGTTCCTGGAGTCCCTGGCATTCCCCGGCGCCACCGCCCGGTCCATCGACGTGTACGTGGGGAGGATCCGCAGGAAACTGGGCAATGCCCGCCATGCCGTGGCCACCGTTCGCGGCGGCGGATACCAGTTTGTTCCCGGTCCGCACGCAACCGTTCGAGGTCCGGCGGAATACTGCATATGACGCAGGAGTTGTATCACTAAGCGGCAAACCGCTTCACTGGATGTTTGGCCATCACTGACCGAGTCTTACAAAGGAACGCCATGAGCCCCACCCTGACCACCAAGCTTCAGCCCGGCACGCCGGCTCCTGAGTTCACCCTCCGGGACGCCCAGGGCCGCGAGACCTCGTTGGCCGATTACCGTGGCAAGAACGTCATCGTGTACTTCTACCCCAAAGCCGCCACTCCCGGCTGCACCACCGAGGCCTGCGACTTCCGCGACAACCTGTCCTCCCTGCAGGGCAAGGGCTACGAGGTCGTCGGCGTCTCCCCCGACGCCCAGGAGGCCCTGGCCGGCTTCACCGGTGATTTCGCCCTGACCTTCCCGCTGCTCTCGGACCCCGACCACACTGTCGCCCTGGCCTACGGAGCCTGGGGCGAGAAGCTGGTCAACGGCGAAATCCACGAAGGCATTGTCCGCTCCACCGTTGTGGTGGACCCCGAAGGCAAGGTCACCCTGGCCCAGTACCAGGTGCAGGCCGACGGGCACGTCGGCCGCCTCAAGGAAGCCCTCGGCATCTAGAGCCGCCACCACTTCCTGCAGCTTTTTCCCGAACGCCCTTGCACATAATGCAAGGGCGTTCGGCGTTTACTGGACGGCACTTCCCCGCTTGCGTTGCCCAGGATCCGCCGCCGGGTGTCCTGGGGCACGACGGCGGCGAGGTAGTTGGGCGGGCAGCGGTCCACTCCCCGGCCGGGACCGGGGAGGGGCAGGAGCTACTTGCGGTGCCAGTACTTTCCCCAGTCAACCTCCATGGCCCACAGCGCCAGCAGCAGCGCATCCATGGTCATGAGTCCCGCCAAAAGGTACGCCCAGCCTGCCAACAAGCCCACTGCAATCTCCTGACTATCCCCAGCCAATCGATTGCTGCTAAGTCTGGCACCTACAGGGCCGCTAAGGAATGCCCCCCACCCGCAGTCTTGAAAAGATTTGCGAACCTGATGTGCGCCTCGGTCTCCAGCTTGAGCCGCCGGGTCAGTTTCTCCACGTGCCGGGACATTTCCTCCCCCACGGGAAGGCGGTCGCCGGGCCAGCTGGACACCTCCCGCGATTCGGCGAGCGCCTGCTCCAAGTCCTTGGCCGCGGCCCGCACTTTCCGTGAGTGGAAGTACAGGCGGAGCAGGGCCCTGGCCTTGTCCGCCCCTTTGTTCTTGACTTTGTCCATGGGCTTCCCGCCTTCCGCAAGCTGTTCAGCTTCCGCGCGGTCGTCGTCGTATCCTGATGCCCGGAAGCTGCTGCGTTCTTTCGAGTGTGCGCGGGGTTCCTCAACGTCGCGGCAAGCAGGTGCCAAGATTTCCGCAAGATCTGCTGTGCGGCGTACCCGCAGGAGCTGGCAGAAGGACCGGAAGCCGCCCTGTCAGGCAAGTCACCGGAAACTGTGAAGCATAAGACATGCCCTGTGCGGCTTAATACGGTTAAGTAGTGCCTATGGTCTCTCCCTCCGAATCCCGCCGTGCGGTGGTCATCGAAGATGACCCGGACATCCGCGGCCTGCTGGTCCGTGTCCTGGCGAAGCAGGGCTTCGACGTCACCCATGCCGGCGCCGGCCTGCCCGGGGTGGAGGAAGTCCGCCGCCGCAAGCCCGATCTCGTCACCCTGGACCTGAACCTGCCCGACCTCGACGGGCTGGAGGTCTGCAAGCTCCTGCGCGAATTCTCGGACGCATTCATCGTGATGCTCACCGCCCGGGCAGACGAACTGGACAAGCTGACAGGCCTGGACAACGGCGCCGATGAATACATCAGCAAACCGTTCAGCCCGCGGGAACTGCAGTCCCGCATCAACGCACTGTTCCGGCGCCGGCCCTCCGCCGCCGCCGAATCCGCGGCCCGGGGCGAGCTGGAACGCGCCACCGAGGTACAGCAGAGCCTGCTGCCCAAGGAGGACATCCGGGTGGACGGCTATGACGTGGCCGGCAATTTCCGTCCCTCCCGCAACGTGGGCGGCGACTTTTACGACTGGTACCAGACGCCGGAGGGTCTCCACCTGACGTTCGCAGACGCCATGGGCAAGGGCATGGGCGCGGCCCTGATCGCGGCCACCGTGCGCGCCGTCATGCGCTCAACCGGCCAGCGGCAGGACCTTGACGCCGGTTTCGCCTCGGCCAGCAAGGCGATCGCCACGGACCTGGACTCCTCCAACTCATTCGTGACCCTGTTCCATGCCCGGCTCGATGCAGCCTCCGGCAAGGTCAGTTATGTCGATGCCGGGCACGGCCTGGCGCTGCACATCCAGCCCGTCGGGCCGGCGGAACGCCTCCCTTCCGGCGGTCCACCGGTGGGCGCGTGGCCGGGGACACAGTGGCCGCATGCGGAACTGGAGCTGGCCCCCGGGGACACCCTGGTGGTGGTCAGCGACGGTGTCCTGGATGTCTTCGCATCGGTTGAGGACTTCACCGATGCCGTCCAGGCGGCCACCCAATCCGCGGGCTCCGCCCAAGAGGCCAGCAGCGCCATCCTGGCCCTGGCACCGGCCGAGACCGCGGAGGATGACGTCACGGTGGTCGTGGTCCGCCGCCTGTCCTCAGAGGACGCGGCCGCATGACCCGTTTCTGGACCCGCCTGGTAGTGGTCCTCACGGTCCTGACCGGGCTGAACTACATCGCCTGGCGCTGGATGTCCTCCCTGAACTGGGATGCGTGGTGGATCGCGCTGCCGCTGGTGGCCGCCGAAACGTACAGCCTGATCGACGTCATGCTCTTCGGGATGACGGTGTGGAACCTGAAAATCCGCAAGGCCGCCCCCGAGCCTCCCCGTGACGCCGCCGTGGACGTCTTCATCACCACGTACAACGAGGACCTGGACATGGTCCTCACCACGGCGCTGGCAGCCCAGAAGATCCGGCACCCGCACAGCACCTGGATCCTTGACGACGGCGCCAGGCCCGAACTCAAGGCCCTGTGCGAACAGCACGGCCTGGGCTACGTCACCCGCAGCGAGGACTGGACCAAGGACCTCCCCCGCCACGCAAAGGCAGGAAACCTCAACAACGCGCTGATGGTCACCCACGGCGAGTTCCTCCTGATCCTGGATGCGGACCAGATCCCGGAACCCGACATCCTGGAAAAGACCCTGGGATATTTCAACAACCGGCGGGTGGCCCTGGTCCAGACCCCCCAGTACTTCAGCAACGTCCCCGCGGACGATCCGCTCGGCAGCCAGGCTCCCCTGTTCTACGGCCCCATCCAGCAGGGCAAGGACGGCTGGAACGCCGCGTTCTTCTGCGGCTCCAACGCCATCCTCCGCCGGGAAGCCCTGATGCAGCTGGGCCTGGTGGGCTACGTCAAAGAAACCGAAAAAAGCATCCGGCGCGCGTTGGCCGCGTCGCGCGCAGCCATCCGGCAGGCCCGCAAGTCCACTGACATCGAGTCGACGCTGGTGGCCGGGGTCCTCGACGAGGTGGAGGCCGCCACCCGGGAGGCCCAGCAGGAAGTGGACGCGGGCCAGCCCCTGGCCGAGGTCACCTACCGGGTACGCCGCCGCGTGGACGCCGCGGTCCAGACCCTGGTCCAGGCCGACGTCGCAGCGCTGCAGGCGGACCTCGAAGAGATTGCCGCCATGGAACTGGCGCACGTGGGCGAGTCCGGCGTGCCGGTGGTGGCGGACGACGCCGTCCAGCGGATGTCCGCCCGCGACTGGTCACCGCTGGGCGCCCTGGAGTCCGTCCAGGCCGTGTTGGATGCCCTGACCGTGGAACGCACCGGCGAGGCCCAGCCGGTCATGCCGCTGGCCACCATTTCCGTCACGGAAGACATGGCCACGGCCATGCGCATGCATGCGATGGGCTGGGAGAGCGTCTACCACCACGAGATCCTGGCGTATGGGCTGGCCCCCGAGGACCTGAAGACCATGCTGACCCAGCGCCTGCGCTGGGCCCAGGGCACCATCCAGGTCCTGCTGCGGGAGAACCCCTTGGTGCAGAAGGGCCTCAAGTTGGGCCAGCGCCTGATGTATTTCGCCACCATGTGGACGTACCTGAGCGGGTTCGCCGCCGTCATCTACTTTGCCGCCCCCATCATCTACCTGTTGCTGGGTGTGCTCCCGGTCAGCAGCCTGAGCTGGGACTTCTTCATCCGGTTCATCCCGTTCATGGTGGTCAACCAGCTGCTGTTTGCCGTGGCCGGCCGCGGCATCCCCACCTGGCGTGGCCAGCAGTACAGCCTTGCCCTGTTCCCCACGTGGATCAAGGCATGCACGACGGCGGCCCGCAACGTGTGGTTCGGCCGTCCCCTGGGGTTTGCGGTTACTCCCAAGGCGCGCCAAAGCGGCGGGCCCAGCTGGAGCCTGATCCGGCCCCAGATCGTGGTGTCCATCCTTCTGGCCGTCGCCGCCGTCGTCGGCATCATCCGCCTGGCAACCGGGCTGGCGGAGCCATTGGGCACCCTGGTCAATGTCGTCTGGGTGGTCTTTGACCTTGTGGTCATGAGCATCCTGGTCCGCGCCGTGCTCTACAAGGGGTACGAACCGGCCGCAGAACCTGAAACAAGAGAGGAATCCTGATGGAGTTCAGTTATGAGGTCAAAGACTCATACGCGGAGGTCAAAGCGGATGGACGGCTGAACATGGTCTCCGCGCCCAAGCTGCGCGAGTTCGTCACCGATGTGATCGCCGGCGGGTCGAACCGGATCGTGGTCAACCTGGAAAACACCGCGTTCATGGATTCGTCCGGCCTCGGTGCGCTGATCGGGTGCTTGAAGGCGGCCCGGCAGGCAGGCGGCGACCTCCGGATCGCCGCGGTGCAGCCGCAGGTGAACATGGTCCTGAAGCTGACCAGCATGGACAAGGTGCTCACCGCGTACGCCACGGCCGAAGAGGCGTTCGGCAATGACTAAGATCCTGGCCTCACGCACCTTCCGGGGGCCGGCGGCGGAGGACGCCATCGAAGCCGTCCACAACGACCTCGACAGCCTCTGGCTGGATGTTCCGTTCGTCAACGACATGGACCAGATGACGTTCACCACTGCGGTGATCGAGTCCGCGTCCAACATCGTCCAGCACGCCCAGCCGGCTGGTGCGCGGGATGTGGAATTGGGCGTCGAAACCACCGTGCAGCCCGCGTTGCTGCAGGCCCGCGTCAGCGCCTACTACGCCAAGCCGCCGTTCGGCCCGATGGAGGCTTCCACCCCGGACGAGGACGCCGAATCGGGGCGCGGCCTGGCGCTGATCGAGGCACTGGTGACCACAGTGACCTTTGAACGCCAGGACGGCACCAACACCTGGGTGCTGTCCCGGACGTCCTCCCAGGACTAGGGTCGCGGCCTGCTAGGGCCGGGCGGGGAACAGCACCGATACCGTCGCTCCCCCGCCCGGCGTGTCGGTGATGGCGAGCTTTCCGCCGTGCGCCTGGGCGATGCGGCTGGACGTCGCCAGCCCCAGCCCGGTACCAGGCCCGTCACCGGGCCGGTTCAACCGGACCAAGGGCTGGACGGCCCGTTCCCGGTCCGCCGGCAGGATGCCCTTGCCGTTGTCGGCCACGGTGAGGGTGACACCGAGGGGTCCGTCGTCGGCGCCCACGCTTATTCGCAGCGACCGGTCAGCGCGGCCGTAGTTCAAGGAGTTCGCCAGCAGGTTCTGCACCAGCGTTCGCAACTGGGCCCGGTCCGCGTAGAGTTCCGCGTCCTCGCATGAGATGCCGCTGCCGTAGCCCAGATCCACCCCCAGGTCCTGCGCGGCCTCGGCGGTAACGGCCAGCAGGGACACCCGTTCCGGCCGGATTTCGCCGTCGGTCCTGGCGTAGGCCAGCACCTCTTCCAGGGTGCCCAGCATGCGCCGGCCGCCGGTGCCAATCAGGTCCAGGTATTCTGCGGATGGATGCGACGGGGTGATTCCGGGATCGTCCTGCGCCAGCTCCACATATCCCAGGATGGTGGTCAGTGGCGTGCGAAGGTCATGGCTGACCCGGCCAGCGAATTCGGAGAGAAGGGCGTTGCTGCGCCGCAGTTCCGCCAGGGCGTCGTTGAGCTGGAGTGTGCGGTGCTGCAGTTCCAGGAGCTCCACCACCTGGTGGGCCAGCACCTCCAGCAGCTCGATCTGCTCCGGTGCGGGGAGTTTCGCCTCGTCGGAGAACACGCACAGTGACCCGAGGACCAGTCCCGAGGATGTTTCCAGCGGCACGGACGCGTAGAAGCGGACGTCGGCGATGCTGCCGGTGACGAAAGGGTTTTCCGCGAACCGGGGATCCTTGGAGGCGTCGGGGACTACCGTTGTGCTGTGGTCGAGGAAGACCACGGCGCACATGGAGTCTTCCCGGGAGCAGACCCCGGGGTCGATGCCATACGCAGCAATCTGGACCTGCTCACTCGACGTGATGATGTTGACCACGCTGTAGGGCACCCCGCACAGGGAGGCGGCCAGGCGCACCAGGTTGTCCAGCGCGTCCCGGGCCCGGCCGTCAATCAGGCCCGCTCTTTCGCCCGCCACCAACGGCAGGAGTCCGTAGGCCCGCAGGCCCGTGTCGCGTCCTGCATCCTGATCGGTCAGCATCTGCATAGCCGCCCCGTCCATAATTCCGTTATGCCCCCAGTATCATCAGCGTGGACCAGTGGTCCTTCCGCGATCCTACCGGCTGGGCCAAACGGCTGTTGTACGCTCTTGACACGGGCGCAGGCCTGTTCTTAGATATTACGTATGCTGAAATAACAGTTCCATGATGCGGAAGCCATTCGGGTGATTGGCGCCGGGTCAACCGGCCTCCGCATAGCCGTCACCATGGATGCCAGCATGACCATCGAGGACTACGCCAGCATGAAGCTTGCCGAATTCAACTCCGCGGAGCACGCCGCGGCCCAGGCCACCCTCCGGCCCTGCATCGACGTCACCCGGTGGGTGGAGGCGGTGGCAGGAGCCCGGCCGTTCGCCAGCCGGGATGGGCTCCTGGCGTTTGCCGCCGAAGCAGCCAAGCCTTTCACTCCCGCCGAGGTCGAGGCCGCCATGGTCCACCACCCACGGATCGGGGAACGCCCGACGACGGCCGGCGCCGAGGCGTCCATGTCCCGCTCCGAACAGGCCGGGGTGAACCCGGCGGATACCGACGCCGCAGAGGCCCTCGCCAGGGGGAACCGGGAGTACGAGGAAAAGTTCGGCCGGGTTTTCCTGATCCGGGCCGCCGGACGCACAGCGCCGGAAATCCTGCAGGCCCTGAACCAGCGCCTCACCAACTCCCCCGAAGAAGAAGACACCATCGTGGCCCAGCAGCTGCGCGAAATTGCCGTACTGCGGCTTGAAGGACTGATCAGCGAATGAGCGTTTCCCACGTCACCACCCACATCCTTGACACCGGTGCCGGGCGCCCGGCGGCGGGCGTCGCCGTCGTCCTTTCAAAGAACGACGCCGGCACCTGGCGCGAGCTGGCGGCCTCCAGCACCGACGCCGACGGCCGGGCGAAGGACCTGGGCCCCGAGCAGCTGGAACCCGGGCACTACAAACTGAACTTCGCCACCGGGAAGTACTACGCCGGGCAGCAGACCGCGACGTTCTTCCCCGAGGTGGACCTGGTCTTCGAAGTGACCGGCTCCGAGCACTACCATGTGCCCCTGCTCCTGAGCCCGTTCGCGTACTCCACCTACCGCGGGAGCTAGCAGCTGATCGGCGCCTGTGCGTCAAGCAGGTTAACCGGGTGTCACGGCCGTCACAATTTCCGGCATAGGATCAGGAAGTATGGCTTCGAATAGAGACCCTGAATCCGATACCGACGCCGAGGGCGGCCAGTCCGGCGGGGTACAGTCCGTCGAGCGCGCCCTCACCGTCCTGGAGATCCTGGCCCGCGACGGGCGCGCGGGCGTGAGCGAAATTGCCGAGGAAATGGGCATCCACAAATCCACGGTCTCCCGGCTGATGGGGTCCCTCGTCACTCGGGAGATGGTCCACCAGAACAGCGAGCGCGGCAAGTATCAGCTCGGGTTCGGGATCCTTCGCCTTGCCAGTTCCATCCCCGGCCGGTTGAGCCTGGTCCACGAGGCACGGTCCGTCCTGGAAGGCCTGGCCGAGGAATTCAAGGAAACCGTCAACCTTGCGGTCCTGCGGTCCAACTATGCCGTCAACGTGGACCAGGCCATGGGGCCCTCCACGCTGGCCACCTATGACTGGGTGGGGAGCCTGACCCCGCTCCATGCCACCTCCAGCGGCAAGGTCCTCCTGGCCGCGCTGGAGGCCGATGAGCGGGACCGCATCCTGAAGGAGACCGGCCTGGCTCCCCGGACCGCCCGGACCATCACCAGCCGCACGGAACTGGATGCCCAGCTCCTCGAAGCGGTCGCAAGGGGCTACGCGGTGGTGCGCGAGGAGTTCGAAATCGGCCTGAATGCAGTCGCCGTCCCGGTCTACAACCACCAGGGCACCGTGATTGGCGCCATCAGTATCTCGGGGCCGGCATTCCGCTTCGACCCGGAGAAGATTCCGGGCCTCCTGGACGCACTCAAGGAAGCCGGGCTCAAGGTCAGCGCCAACATGGGCTACAACCGGCATTAGGAACAGCAAAAATGACCCCCGGGGCATCCCGGGGGTCATTTTGCGTTAATCAGGATGCGGCGCCGGCCGGGGGCCGATGACGATGCCGCCACGATCGCCGGCGCCTGCATAAATTCCCCTCCAAGTCGCTATTGCGCAGCAAAGGGCACGATACGCAACAGGGTGGCTGGAACCGCCCTCCCGTCAAGGAGCACGCGGAGGCGCGAGGGGCAGCCACGTAACATCACGGCCTTCCAAAAAAGAATCCTTGACAAAGGGAGTGGCGTAAATCACTCTGTTGCGTAGGACGAAGTGAGTTGCCGCTTACACAACTCGCTTGGTCACCCGGAATGCAGAAAGTCGATCGCAGCTCGGCTGCCCTACCCCCGCTTTGACTATGTGCCGCAAGCACAATCCAAGACGTTCCCCCACCTTGGCTCCCGAGCCACAGCGGAAGTCTCATGCGCTGGCGCCCAGCACAGACACGACCCCGCCGAAGCACACGGTTCCAACCTCCACCCAAGCAGGAGTACAGCCATGAACAACCCCGCCATCTCAGTTCGCGACCTTTGGAAGGTCTTCGGACCGGGGGGAGAGAAGATCCCAGGAAACCGGGAACTGTCCGCCCTTGGCTCTGCAGAACTGCTGGAACGCACCAGCTGCGTTGCCGCGGTCCGCAACCTGAGCTTCGACGTCGCGAAAGGCGAGGTCTTCGTGGTCATGGGATTGTCCGGGTCCGGCAAGTCCACCCTGATCCGCTGCCTTACCAGGCTCATCGAGCCGACGTCCGGCCAGGTCCTGGTGGACGGCAACGATGTCCTGCAGGCAGGCGTGGCTGAACTGCGGGAGCTCCGCCGGCGAAAAGTGTCGATGGTCTTCCAGCACTTCGGGCTGCTGCCGCACCGCACGGTCCTGGACAACGTCTCATATGGGCTGCAGATACGGGGCACGGCGAAGAACGAACGCCACACCAAGGCCCGGGAAATCATTGAACTGGTTGGACTCAAAGGCTACGAACAGCACTACCCGGACCAGCTGTCCGGCGGTATGCAGCAGCGCGTCGGCTTGGGGCGGGCCTTAGCCGGAGACCCGGACACCATCCTCTTCGACGAGCCCTTCTCAGCACTGGATCCACTGATCCGGCGTGACATGCAGGCAGAGGTCATCCGGCTCCACAAGGAGATGGGAAAGACCATGGTGTTCGTGACGCACGACCTCGCTGAGGCGCTGAAACTCGGAGACCGGATCCTGATCATGCGCAACGGAGAGCCTGTCCAGTGCGGCACCGGTGACGACCTTGTAGGATCCCCGGCGGACAAATACATCGAGGACTTCGTCTCGGAAGTCCCCCGCGCCGACGTCTTGACCCTCAAATGGATCACGCGACCGCTTGCTGACACCACGCCCAGGGATGCGGCAGTGCTCAACTCCAGGACGATCATCCGCGACGCCATCCCGGCTGTCATGCACTCTTCCTGCCCGGTCCTTGTCGAAGAGGGCGGCAGGATCACGGGACAGATCGACCGCGACAGCATTCTTTCGGTGCTGCAACCGGCAGAAGCGGCGGCCTGATGTCTGCCGTCCTCGAAAAACAGAAAACCGTCCAGTCCGCCCCCATTGTCCTTGAAGCACGCCCCAAACCCAGCCGAAGGACAGTCCTCCTGCTGGCCGCCGGTGCACTGTGGATCCTGGGATTCCTGCTCCTGAACGGCACGGGAACCCTGGCGTTGCCCGCTTCCGAGCTGACTGACCTGCACCGTTCCCTTAATCAGTTCAATTCCTGGGTCGCAGCGAACCGCGCGGACAACCCAATTTTCCTGTACGTTTTCACACCGCTCCGGTCCGCGGTGGACGCCGTGGCCAACCTGTTCACCACCACCTTCGCGGCGACTTCGACGGGCCTTCGGCTGCCTGAGATCGGGTGGCTGGGCACGGTGGGCCTGCTGACCTGGATCGCACTCGCCGTCGGCAATGTCCGGGTGGCGCTGTTGACCGCCGCAGTCTTTGTCTTCTTCGGCGTCCAAGGCCTGTTCGTGGAGGCCACCTACACCTTCGCCCTGGTACTCACGTCGGTGCTGCTGACCCTGCTGGTGGGCCTCCCGCTTGGCATCCTGGCTGGGATCTACGGCAGGCTTGCCAGGATCATCACACCGGTGCTCGATTTCATGCAGACACTGCCCACGTTTGTGTACCTTGCCCCGCTGGCCCTGGTCTTCCTCATCGGGCCGGCCTCCGCAGTGATCGCCACAGTCATCTATGCGGCCCCACCCGTCATACGCCTGACCGCACATGGCATCCGCCGCATTCCTGAGAACACCCGGGAAGCCTCCGATTCGCTCGGCACAACAGGCATCCAGCGGCTCCTCACTCTGCAGCTGCCCATGGCACGCCGGACCATCGTCATGGGCATCAACCAGGGGACCATGGCTGCCCTGTCCATGGTGACAATCGCCGCCCTGATAGCAGCCCCGGGGCTAGGCCAGACAGTAGTCAGGGCACTGCAGTCCCTCGACGTCGGCACCGCCGTCAACGCGGGGCTCTCCATCGTCCTGCTGGCCATTGCCCTTGACCGGGTGACGACGGCGGCGAGCCGCCGGGCGGAGCCTGGCTCATCCAACAAGCACAGGTTCAGCCGGAGGACGCGGCTCATAGTCCTCGGCGCCGCCCTGGCCGTCGCGCTGGTCATGGTGCAGTTGTCCAGGACCATGCTGTGGGCAGCTGCTTTCCCCCAGGAACTCAACGTGGGCCCGGCGATCGTCAAGAACGTCAACGCCGCCAGCCAGTGGCTGCAATCCAATTTGTCCCTCTTCACCGTGTCGTTCCGTGAAGGCGCCACCAGCGCCATCCTCAACCCGTTCCAGTCGTTGCTGACCGACACGCCCTTCTACATCCTCGTCGCCGTGGTCGCCATCGTGGCGTACGCGCTTGGCGGCTGGAAACTCGCTGCCTTGACGACCGCCTGCCTGGGGGTCATCATCTACCTCGGCCTCTGGAGCGATTCCATGGTCACCCTCGCTGGAACCCTGGTTGCCACGGCAGTGGTCATGGTCCTGGGCATCGTTTTCGGGGTGGCAATGGGCCGGTCCAACCGTGTCGACCAGCTCATGCGTCCGCTCCTTGACGCCGGCCAGACCATGCCGTCCTTCGTGTACCTGGTGCCGTTCCTTGGCCTCTTCGGAGCCACCCGCTTCACGGCGATCATCGCCGGCATCATCTACGCCGCCCCTGTGGCCATCAAGATCACCGCCGATGGAATCGCGGCGATCTCCCCGACTGTCGTCGAGTCCGCGATCGCCAGCGGTTCGACACCGTGGCAGGTGATCACCAAGGTGCAGCTGCCCATGGCCAGGCAATCCCTGGCGCTCGCTGCCAACCAGGGGCTGATCTACGTCCTGGCCATGGTGGTGGTGGGAGCCCTCGTCGGGGCAGGCGGCCTCGGATACGACGTCGTGGCCGGATTCGTCCAGAGTTCCATTTTCGGTAAGGGCCTCGCCGCCGGCCTCGCCATCGTGTTCCTCGGAATCATGATGGACAGGATGACGCAGGCTGCTGCGGCCGCTCCGGCACGCAGAATCCCAGTGTCCAAGTCCACTGCGTGACCCGTGTCCCGCCCCGGCCTTCCCCTGTTCCACCACCCCCAAACCTGCCGACGCCTCGGCATGAAGACCCGTACGCCCCAACAAGGAGACCCAACATGAGAAAAGCTGAAAGGCTGATAAAACGCACCGTGCCGGCAGTGGCTGGAGCCGCTGCCGCCGCCCTGCTCCTCGCAGGCTGCGGTGGTGCATCAGTAAACCAGACTGCCGCCGCGGCCGGTGCCACAGGAACCCCCTGCGGCAGCGTGAATGTAGCAATGAACGCCTGGGTGGGCTACACCGCGGACGCCGCCGTTTACAGCTACGTGGCGAAAAACAAGCTCGGCTGCACAGTCGTCCAGAAGGACCTCAATGAGCAGGTCTCCTGGCAGGGTTTCGCATCCGGCGAAGTGGACGTCATCATCGAAAACTGGGGCCACGCCGACCTGACCAAACAGTACATCACCGACCAGAAGGTGGCCGTTGATGCCGGCCCGACAGGAAACGAAGGGCACATCGGCTGGTACGTCCCGCCATGGATGGCAGAAAAGTACCCGGACATCACCGACGGCAACAACCTCAACAAATACGCGTCGATGTTCACCACCTCCGAGTCCGGCGGAAAGGGCCAGGTCCTTGACGGCGACCCTGCGTTCGTCACCAATGACGAGGCACTGGTGAAGAACCTCAACCTTGACTACAAGGTGGTCTTCGCCGGCTCGGAAGCGGCACTCATCCAGTCATTCCGGACGGCGCAGCAGAACAAGACACCCCTTCTCGGCTATTTCTACGAGCCGCAGTGGTTCCTCTCTGAGGTTCCGTTGAAGAAGGTGAACCTGCCGGCGTGGACGGAGGGCTGCGACGCCAACCCGGAGAAAGTCGCCTGCGACTACCCGACGTACAAGCTCAACAAGATCATCTCCAAGAAGCTTGACGACAGCGGTTCGCCCGCGGCAAAGCTGGCCAAGGGGTTCACCTGGACCAACGAGGACCAGAACTCGGTAGCCACCGATATCCAGGGTGGAATGACCCCTGAAGCGGCGGCAAAGAAGTGGGTGGATGCCCACCAAAGCGTGGTGGACCGTTGGCTTAGCTGACAACTGTTCCTGGCGCCATACCAAGGGAAGCAGTCCAGGGGTTTCAGGCCCCGGGACTGCTTCCCTCGGTTTTGGCCGGACGCGGAGCAACCAGGTCACACCTGCTGTTAACAGGCGGGCGAGGCAGTGGACCTAGGCGTTGAAGAGCGCCTCGCGCACCGCATGCTCGAAGCCACTCACATGGACCTTGGCAAGCTCGGAAGCCCGCTCCTCGTCGCCGTCGATAACGGCCCGGAGCAGATCGAGGTGTTCGCGCACGTGGTGCGAAAGGTCCGGCAGGCGGTCGATCACCATGCACCAGATCCGCGTTGCCAGGTTGTCGTACCGGACCAGGATGTCCTCCAGGTGCGGGTTGGCAGCGGCGGCATAGATGCCCTGGTGCACCCGGGCATCAAGCTGCAGCGTCTCGGTCACAGTTGCCGCGGCAACGTCGAACGCCTCGACCTTCTCGAGCGTGGCCCGCAACCCGTCCCGGACCGCAGGGGTGGCCACCCGGGCGGCCCGGGCGGCCGCAAGGGGCTCAAGCTGGGCCCGGATCTCCGAGATAAAGGAAAGGTCCGTCACGTCCACCCGGGTGGCGAAAGTGCCCCGCCGCGGGTAGGTCTTCACCAGGCGGTCCAGCTCCAGCCGCTTCAGGGCTTCGCGCACCGGAGTCCGTCCCATGCCCAGATTTTTGGCAAGGAGCTCGTCGTTGAGCAGCTCCCCGGGCTTGATTTCCAACATAAGCAACCAGTCGCGGATGCTCTCATAGGCGACATCTGCCAGCGACTTCCTTCCGGCGTCGTCCCCCACCGCCAAAGCCTCGATTGCCATGCTGAGCCCCTTCTTCGCAACCTGGAAAAAACTATTGACCTCGCCTATGGACCAGTATACGCTGGCATCCAATCTAATATATCAGTCCGCAGCTTTTGAATATATCTATCAGAAGGAGGAGGGACATGACCCTCATCGCAACAGCCTCAGCAACCGCTACCCTGCCAGTGCTCAAGGAAGAGCCGGCACGGAAGTTCGTGCTGACCTTGTCCTGCCGCGAGCAGGCCGGAATTGTGCAGGCCGTGACCACGTTCCTCTTTGAACGTGGCTTCAACATCGACGAACACCAGCAGTTCGATGACAGCCTGCGTGAGACACTCCACCTGCGCACCGCGTTCTCCGGCTCCCACGGCTACACGTCAGCGATGCTCGAAGAAGAGTTCGCCGGCATCGCCAGCCGCTTCGACATGAAGTCCAGCTTCCACGACCAGACCCCCAAGCGCGTCCTGGTCATGGTGTCCAAGTTCGGCCACTGCCTGAACGACCTCATCTTCCGGTGGCGCGGCGGCAGCCTGGGCGCAGAGCTGGTAGCGGTTGTTTCCAACCACGAAACCCACCGCGCCATGGCGGAAGCCGCGGGACTCCCCTTCATCTACGTCCCCGTCACCCCGGACACGAAAGCCGACGCCGAGCGCCGGCTCCTGGACCTGGTGGATGAGTACAACGCCGACCTCGTGGTCCTGGCCCGCTACATGCAGGTGCTCTCAAATGACCTGTGCCGCGCCCTGGAGGGCCGTGCCATCAACATCCACCACTCTTTCCTCCCCGGTTTCAAGGGCGCACGCCCCTACCACCAGGCCTACGACCGCGGCGTCAAGCTGGTGGGTGCCACCGCCCACTACGTCACGGCGGACCTGGATGAGGGACCGATCATCGAGCAGGAAGTCATTCGCGTGGACCACACCTATGGCCCGGCGCAACTGTCCACCGTGGGCCAGGACGCCGAGGCGCTGGCCCTGTCCCGCGCCGTTCGCTGGCACTGCCAGCACCGGGTGCTGCTGGACCAGACCAGCACCGTGGTGTTCCGGTGAGCACCGGCCCGTACCCAGGCACAATCCGTAAAGCAGCAGGAGAGACCACCTTGGAATCGTCGCCACGCATTGTCATTATCGGAGCCGGCATCGTCGGCACCAACCTCGCGGATGAGCTCGTCACGCGGGGCTGGAACAACATCACGGTCCTGGACCAGGGTCCCCTCAACATGCCCGGCGGTTCGACCTCGCACGCCCCGGGACTGGTCTTCCAGACCAACCCTTCCAAGTCCATGGCCCTGTTCGCCAAGTACACCGTGGAAAAGTTGCTGTCGCTGACCGAGGACGGGACCAGCTGCTTCAACCAGGTGGGCGGCCTGGAAGTTGCCACCACCGAAACCCGACTCTCGGACCTGAAGCGCAAGCTCGGTTACGCCGCCGCCTGGGGCATCGACGGCCGGATCGTCTCCCCGGCGGAGTGCAAGGAGCTGTACCCCCTTATTAACGAGGAGGAGATCCTGGGTGGCCTGCACGTCCCGAGCGACGGCCTGGCCAGCGCGGCGCGGGCCGTGCAGCTGCTGATCAAGCGAACCGAGGCTGCCGGCGTGAAGTACCAGGGCAACACCACCGTCACCGGCATCGAACAGTCCGGCCGCCGCGTCACTGGCGTCCAGACCTCCGACGGCGTGGTCCCGGCAGACATCGTGGTCTCCTGCGCCGGCTTCTGGGGTGCGAAGATCGGCGAAATGATCGGCATGTCCGTCCCGCTGCTCCCGCTGGCCCACCAGTACGTCAAGACCACCCCGGTCCCGGATCAAATGGGTAGGAACGAGCTGCCCAACGGCGCCCGGCTGCCCATCCTGCGCTACCAGGACCAGGACCTCTACTACCGCGAACACGGCGACCGGTACGGCATCGGCTCCTACGCCCACAAGCCCATGCCCGTGGACCTGGACGAACTCGGCAGCTTCAAGCCGGACGAAATCAGCGAGCACAACATGCCGTCCCGGCTGGACTTCACGGTGGAGGACTTCCTCCCCGCATGGGAGGCCACCAAGCAGTTGCTCCCCGCCCTGCGCGATAGCGAGATCGAGGACGGCTTCAACGGCATCTTCT
Organism: Pseudarthrobacter sp. NPDC058196; assembly: GCF_042882685.1. NCBI lineage: Bacteria > Bacillati > Actinomycetota > Actinomycetes > Micrococcales > Micrococcaceae > Pseudarthrobacter > Pseudarthrobacter sp. NPDC058196. Next base: position 259,428 of record NZ_JBHVVN010000005.1, on the reverse strand, counting down.
CCTTCACCCCCGACGGCGGCTCCCTCGTGGGCGAGTCCAGGGAACTCGACGGCTTCTTCGTTGCCGAAGCCGTCTGGGTCACCCACTCCGCCGGGATCGCGCGCGCTGTCGCCGAACTCCTGGTGGACGGCAAGTCCTCCATCGACCTGGGCGACTGCGACATCCACCGCTTCGAGGACGTCCAGCTGACGCCCGAATACGTCAGCGAAACCTCGCAGCAGAACTTCGTGGAGATCTACGACGTCCTGCACCCCCTGCAGCCCAAGCTCTCCCCGCGCAACCTGCGCGTGTCCCCCTTCCACGCCCGGCACAAGGAACTTGGCGGCTACTTCCTCGAAGGCGCCGGCTGGGAACGGCCCTACTGGTTCGAGGCGAACGCCGAACTGCTCAAGGAGATGCCCGCCGGCTGGCAGCCCCCGGCCCGCGATGCCTGGTCCGGGATGTTCAGCTCCCCCATCGCCGCGGCCGAGGCCTGGAAGACGCGCACCGCCGTCGCCATGTACGACATGACGCCGCTGAAGCGCCTCGAAATCTCCGGCCCCGGCGCCCTGAAGCTGCTGCAAGAGCTCACCACCGCCGAGCTGAACAAGAAACCCGGCGCGGTCACCTACACCCTGCTGCTCGACCATGCCGGCGGCATCCGCAGCGACATCACCGTGGCCCGCCTATCCGAGGACACCTTCCAGCTGGGCGCCAACGGCAACATCGACACCGCCTACTTCGAACGCGCCGCCCGGCACCAGACCGAAGGCGGCGGCGCCGGCGACTGGGTCCAGGTCCGCGACACCACCGGCGGCACCTGCTGCATCGGCCTGTGGGGCCCGCTGGCACGCGACCTGGTCAGCACCGTCAGCAGCGACGACTTCTCCAACGACGGCCTGAAATACTTCCGTGCCAAGAAGGTGGTTATCGGCGGCGTGCCGGTCACCGCCATGCGCCTGTCCTACGTCGGTGAGCTTGGCTGGGAACTGTACACCAGCGCCGACAACGGCCAGCGGCTCTGGGATACGCTGTGGAAGGCGGGCCGGCCGTTCGGCGTCATCGCGGCCGGGCGCGCCGCGTTCAGCTCGCTCCGCCTGGAAAAGGGCTACCGTTCCTGGGGCACGGACATGACCACCGAGCACGACCCCTTCGAGTCCGGCCTGGGCTTCGCGGTGAAGATGGCCAAGGACAACTTCGTCGGCAAAGCGGCCCTGGAAGGCCGCACCGAGGAGAACTCAGCGCGGCGCCTGCGCTGCCTCACGGTCGACGACGGCCGCAGCCTGGTGCTCGGCAAGGAACCGGTGTTCTACAAGGACCAGGCAGTTGGCTACGTGACCAGCGCCGCCTACGGCTACTCGGTCAGGAAACCGATCGCCTACTCCTACCTGCCCGCCGAAGTTTCGATCGGCGACTCCGTGGAGATCGAATACTTCGGGCGCCGGATCGTCGCCACGGTCACGCAGGACCCGCTGTACGACCCCACCATGACCCGGCTCCGCGGGTAAGGCCATGATCAGCACAGAGACAATCAGCAGCTACCTCACCCGGCTGGCCGCCAGGCAGCCAACCCCAGGCGGCGGTGCTGCCGCGGCCCTGCACGCGGCCCAGGGTGCAGCGTTGGTGGCCATGGTGGCGCGGTACACCACCGGCGCCAAGTATGAGCCGCACGCACCCCTGGTGCAGCGCATTACGGCCGCAGCCGACGGCCTTATCGACGAGACGCTGCACCTGGCCGAGGCGGACGAAGTGGCCTTCCAGGCAGTCATCGACTCCTATAAACTCCCGTCCGACACGGCCGAGCTCAAGGCCGCCCGCGCGGCCGGGATCCAGTCAGCACTCATCCAGGCGGCAGAAACACCCGCACGGCTGGTCAAGTTGTCGGGTGACATCGTGGACCTGGCCACGGAGCTGTTCGACGTCGCCAACGCCAACGTCATCAGCGACGTGGCAGCGGCCGCCGATGCCGCCCGGGCAGCCGCCACTACAGCGCGCGTGAACATCGACATCAACGTTGTGGCGGTCAAGGACCCGGAGGTACGCGCCCGGCTTGCGCGCCAGACGGACAGCATTGAGGAAAAGGTGGTCTTGGCGGCAGATGCCCTCTCGGCCCGCGTGCGGGAAAGGATCCTTGGTTGAGCACCAAAATACTTTCCGGGAAGCCTTTGGCAGGCCAATTCCAACAGGAGGTCAAGGAACAGGTCCGGTCGCTTGAATTCGAGGGCGTCCGCCCGGTCGTGGCGGTGGTCATGGCGACCGGCGACGAATCAACGCACTGGTACGTCCGTTCCATCGAGCGGGCAGCAGAGCGTGCCGGAGTCGGCTGCCGGATCATCGACCTGGGACACGACGCAACGGAGCCGGTACTGGCCGGCGTCCTGCGGGACCTCAGCGCCGAACCCTCGGTCAACGGCATCATCCTGCAAACACCGCTGCCTCCCGGTGTCCGGACCGACAACCTGGTGGGCCTCATCGCCCCGGAAAAGGATATCGACGGCGCCAATCCACTGAGCCTGGGGCGCCTTGCCGTCGGTCAGCCGGCCTTTGCGCCCGCCACCGCGCGCTCCGTCGTCGAAATCCTGGAGCATTACCGGATTCCCCTGGCGGGCAAGGGCGTTGTGGTGGTGGGCCGGTCCGCCGTAGTGGGCAAACCCTTGTCCCTCCTGCTGCTGGCACGCGATGCCGCCGTGACGGTCTGCCATTCCAGGTCCGGGCCGCTGGCGCGCTACACGAAGGATGCCGATGTGGTGGTGGTCGCCGCCGGCCGCGCCGGACTGCTGGGAGGCAGCGACGTCTCCTCCCGGACAGTGGTGGTCGACGTCGGCACGAACGTCCTTCCCGACGGCTCGCTGGTGGGGGACGTGGACGAAGCCAGCGTCACCGGGACAGCAGCGGCGCTCACCCCGGTTCCCGGCGGAGTGGGCTCAGTGACCACGGCTCTGCTGCTCCTTCACACCGTGGAGGCCGCACGCAGGCAAGTGTCCTCCCCGCCGCTGGCGCCCGAGGCCCTGGAGTCCCAGGTCCTGGAAGCCGCTGGCTAGGAAAGACACAGCGTTGGCAACGGGTGTCCCGTTCTCCGTGAAAGGTGCTTCGATGGGCCTAAGACCTGGGGAGGTATTCCTCATCGAAGCACCGTTTTCGGAAAACGGGACCCCGCAACAGGCGCGCCCCGAGCACGTAGCAGGAACGCTTACGTGCTTCGTCTTTCACAGGACACACTCTTGACATAGAGTGTGAGCTAGCGCACGATTTTGTTGCATAAAGCGAACGTTGTTGATCATCACGGAACGTAGCTCTCCTGGAGATGCTCCTCCCGCCCTTCCGACGCCACCCGCAATGGCCTTGGAAGCAGACGGACAAATTTATGAAGGCCGATCCGAAAGGGGAGCCCGGCTCGCGAATCGGCCGCACACGCTGTCCGCATCCATGCCGCAGCGCCAGATCACTAAAGGAAACTGTTTATGACTATCAAAGGTGCCAGCACCATCGATCAAAGCAGTGCCGAAGGGACCAGCTCCAAGTTCAAACGCCGCTTCATGGTGCGGCTCGTCGCTGTCTTCATCGGCGGGATGTTCCTGGACGGCTACATCCTCGGAATCATCGGACCCGTCACCGGACCCATGCGGTCAGACCTCCAGCTCGACGCACTGTCCCTGGGCATGATCGCCGCAGGCCCGCTGGCCGGTATCTTCGTCGGCTCCCCGCTTGCTGGCTGGGCTACTGACAAGTTCGGACGCAAGCCCATGTTCCTCGTGGACATGGGCCTGTTCCTGGTTGCGTCAGCGGCCCAGTTTTTCGTAACCTCCGGAGACGGTGCCGTGATCCAGTTGGCCATCATCCGGTTCATGATGGGTGTCGCGATCGGCGGCGAGTACTCGATCGGCGGGCCACTGCTGTCGGAGTTCTCCCCTCCAAAGCTCCGCGGGCGGTTGCTCGGGCTGACCCTGATCGCCTGGTACGTCGGTTTCATGATGGCATTCATCATTGGCACGCTCCTGCACGACGCCGGCACCCCCTGGCGCCTGGTCATCGGGACGAGCACGATCCTCGCGTTCGTCCTGTTCCTCGCCCGCATCGGCCTCCCCGAATCGCCGAGCTGGCTCATTACGAAGGGACGGCGTGAGGAAGCACTCGCGATCGCCCACAAATATGTCGAATCGCCACAGATGCACGACAGCATCACCGAGGAGATCGATCTGAGGATGATCCAGGAGGCCCAAGCCGCGCAGGGCAGGACCAAAATCAAAAACGCCTCCTTCGGAATGTTGTTCTCGAAGGAACACTGGCGCGCCACCCTCTTCACCTCGGGTTTTTGGTTCTGCGCAGTCACTCCGTACTTTGCGATCGCAACCTTCGCCGACGACGTACTCACCCAATTCGGCTTTGGCGGCGGTTGGGCCGGTGGAGTCGGCTTGTCAGCACTTGCGGCCGCGGGTGTTGTCACCAGCGTGCTTCTGATTGACAAGCTCGGCCGCCGGATCCTCACCGTGCCCGGGCAGTGGCTCTGCGCAGGGATCCTGCTGGTCATCGGCGTCTGGGCGGACGCACCGGCGATACTCATTCTCGCCCTGTTCCTCGCCTTCTCCTTCTTCAACGCCGGCTACACCACAATGACCCAGGTCTATCCGGCCGAGGTATTCCCCGGCCACCTGCGCGGCATCGGCATGGGCTTCGCCGCGGCCTTCAGCCGCATCGGAGCCGCACTTGGCACGTTCGCCCTGCCGTGGGCGATCAGCAACATCGGGATGGGGCCCAGCATGGTCGTAGCCGCCGCCGTCGCATTACTCGGCGCAATCCTCTCGCAATGGCTCGCGCCGGAGACGAAGGGGCGCACCCTCGCCGAGATCTCAGCCAACTTCTCGCACTGACACCGGGCAACCGGGCGCAACCCACGGGAGGCCTTCGCCGCAACAGCGGCGGAGGCCTCCTTCTGCATCCAGCGCGCCCGCCCGGATTCAGCCTGAACGCGCTGAAACAGTAACCGCAGCTGACGCAACAATGCAGGAAACCCTTGACATTCCATGTGAGCTGGGCCACCGTGTTGCATATAGTGATGCGCGTTGCTTATAGCGAAGCGCGAAGCCACGCACCGACCAGGAGAACCACGAAATTATGAGCGCATCACCCCGCGTCGTCATCATCGGAGCCGGCATCGTCGGCACCAACCTCGCCGACGAGCTGGCAAGCCGCGGCTGGAACGACATCACCGTCGTCGAGCAGGGCCCGCTGGAGCTGGCAGGCGGCTCCACGTCGCACGCTCCGGGCCTCGTGTTCCAGAACAACCCGTCCAGGACCATGACGGAATTCGCGACCTACACCGTCAACAAGCTGCTCGCCCTGGGCAAGGACGGCCAGTCCTGCTTCAACCAAGTGGGCGGCCTGGAACTGGCAACGACTCCGGAGCGCCTGGCCGACCTCAAGCGCAAGATGGGTGTGATGACCTCCTGGGGCGTCGAAAGCCGGATCGTGGACGCCGACGAATGCGAAAAGATCTACCCCCTGCTGAACACGGGCAAGCTCAGCGGGGGCCGGGAAGTCCTGGGCGGCCTGCTCATCCCCACCGACGGCCTCGCCCTCGCGGCCCGCGCCGTCCAGCTGCTGATCGAGCGCACGCGCGAAAACGGCGTCACCTACCGCGGGTCCACCACCGTCACCGGGATCGCCCGTGAGGGCGGCAAGGTCACCGGCGTCGAGACCTCCGCCGGACTGATCCCTGCCGACATCGTGGTGTCCTGCGCAGGGTTCTGGGGCCGTGAGCTCGGCAAGATGGTGGGCCTGGAGGTACCGCTGCTGCCGCTGGCCCACCAGTACGTGGTCACCACGCCCCTTGCCGAACTCGAAGGCGTCAACGAGCTGCCGAAGGGCGCCAGCAAGCCCATCCTCCGCTACCAGGACAAGGACCTGTACTACCGCGAGTGGGGCGACCGCATCGGCATCGGCAGCTACGCACACCGACCGATGCCCGTGGACATGTCCGCACTGCCGAAGGTCCCGGCCGGGGAGATGTCCGACCACCGCATGCCCTCCCGCCTGGACTTCACCCTTGAAGATTTCGTACCCGCGTGGGAGGACAGCCAGGACTTGCTGCCGGCGCTGCGCAACACCGAAATGCAGGACGGTTTCAACGGCATTTTCTCCTTCACCCCCGACGGCGGCCCACTCATGGGCGAGGCGCCTGACCTCGAGGGATTTTTCGTGGCCGAAGCCGTGTGGGTCACGCACTCGGCCGGCGTTGCCAAGGCCATGGCGGAGCTGATCATTGACGGCCAGCCGCAGACCGACCTGCACGGCTGCGAGCTGACCCGTTTCGAGAAGGTGCAGACCTCCGACGCCTACGTCAGCGAGACCTCACAACAGAACTTCGTGGAAATCTACGATGTGATGCACCCGCTGCAGCCGCGTGAATCACCGCGCGATCTGCGGGTCAGCCCCTTCAACGTCCGCCAAAAGGAACTGGGCGCGTTCTTCCTGGAGTCCGCCGGCTGGGAGCGCCCGCACTGGTTCGAAGCCAACCGCGGGCTCCTCGAAGAACTTCCGGCCGGCTGGCAGACCCCGGAGCGGGATTCCTGGTCCGCGATGTTCCACTCCCCCATCTCCGCGGCCGAAGCGTGGAAGACCCGGACCGCCGTCGGACTTTTCGACATGACGCCGCTGAAGCGCCTCTCCGTCGCCGGCCCCGGCGCCCAGGCACTCCTGCACCGGCTCAGCACGGGCAACATCGCCAAGAAGCCAGGTGCCGTGACGTACTGCCTGCTGCTGGCGGACGACGGCGGCATCCGCAGTGACGTGACCGTGGCCAGGCTGGCGGAGGAAGAGTTCCAGCTGGGCGTGAACAGCAACGTCGACTTCGATTACCTCCGGGTTGAGGCCCGCCGGCAGTCCGCCGCCGACCCCGGCCAGTGGGTCCACGTCACCGACATCACCGGCAGCACCTGCTGCATCGGCTTGTGGGGTCCGCTGGCCCGCGAAGTGATTGGCAAGGTCAGCACCGACGATCTCACCAACGACGGCCTGAAGTACTTCCGGACCAAGGAGATCTCGGTGGGCGGCATCCCCGTCACGGCCATGCGGCTCTCCTACGTGGGCGAACTCGGCTGGGAGCTCTACACCACCGCCGAGTACGGTTTGAAGCTCTGGGACCTGCTGTTTGAGGCGGGCCGGGAGCACGGCATCATCGCTGCCGGCCGCGGCGCCTTCAACAGCATGCGCCTTGAGAAGGGCTACCGGCTGTGGGGCACTGACATGACGTCCGAGCACCACCCCTTCCAGGCAGGGCTGGGCTTCTCCGTGGCCAAGGACAAGACCGGATTCGTGGGTGCCGAGGCGCTGGCGTCGCTCCGCGAGCAGCCGGCGGCGAAGATTCTGCGCTGCCTGACGGTCGACGACGGCACGTCAGTGGTGCTGGGCAAGGAGCCGGTGTACGTGGCCGGGGAAGCCGCTGGTTACGTCACGAGCGCCGCATACGGCTTCACGATCGGCAAGCCCATCGCCTACGCCTGGCTGCCCTCGTCGGTGTCCGAAGGGGATGCCGTGGAGATCGAGTACTTCGGCCGGCGCGTAGCCGCCACCGTCAGCGCCGAGCCTCTCTTTGACCCGGGCATGGAGCGCCTCCGCGGCTGACCTGCCCCACCCACACGAGGTGGTTGGGCCTGCTTGAGACCGGCAGGCCCGACCACCTCTTTCGCTGCCCGCGGAGCGCGTTCACCACAGACATGGCAACGGCGGCACCCCTACTGTGAACTGGTCACTGAGTGGGGTGCCGCCGGTGGACGTTGACGCTTGTCAGCAGCCGGAGCCAGGCATCAGTTGTTGAGGTAGCCGTTCGGGTCCAGGACGTATTTTGTTGCCGCACCGGCATCGAATTCGGCGTACCCCCGGGGCGCATCCTCCAGCGAAATCGCCTTGGCATTGACCGCCTTGGCGATCTGGATCCGGTCATGCAGGATGGCCATCATCAGCTGCCGGTTGTACTTCATGACCGGGCACTGGCCCGTGGTGAAGGAGAGGGACTTCGCCCAGCCGGTGCCCAGGGACAGGGACAGGCTGCCCTTTCGTGCGGCCTCGTCCGCGGCTCCCGGGTCCCCCGTGACGTAGAGGCCTGGAATACCCACGGAGCCGCCGGCGGTGGTGAGGTCCATCAGCGAGTTCAGTACGGTGGCCGGCGCCTCCTGGGCGCCGTGGCCGTGTCCGCGGGCCTCGAAGCCGACGGCGTCGATGCCGGAGTCGACCTCGCGGACTCCGAGGATCTGCTCGATCTGGTCTGCCGGGTCGCCGTTGGCCACATTGACGGTTTCGCAGCCAAAGGACCGGGCCTGGGCCAGGCGGTCTTCGTTGAGGTCGCCCACGATGACCACCGCGGCTCCCAGCAGCTGGGCGCTTGCGGCCGCGGCAAGCCCGACGGGGCCGGCCCCGGCAACGTAGACGGTGGACCCGACGCCGACGCCTGCCGTGACCGCGCCATGGAAGCCGGTGGGGAGGATGTCGGAAAGCATGGTCAGGTCCATGATCTTTTCCAGGGCCTGGTCCCGGTCCGGGAACCGCAACAGGTTCCAGTCGGCGTACGGAACCAGGACGTATTCCGCCTGCCCACCCACCCAACCGCCCATATCGACATAGCCGTAGGCAGAGCCGGGGCGGTCCGGGTTCACATTCAGGCAAATCCCGGTCTTGCGCTCCTTGCAGTTCCGGCAACGTCCGCAGGAGATATTGAACGGGACGGAGACGATGTCCCCAACCTTGATGAATTCGACGTCGGGTCCGGTCTCAATGACTTCTCCGGTGATTTCGTGGCCCAGGACAAGGCCTGCCGGGGCCGTCGTCCGGCCGCGGACCATGTGCTGGTCCGAACCGCAGATGTTGGTGCTTACGGTGCGCACGATGACCCCGTGCGGGACCTTCCGGCCGACATTGGCGGGATTGACACCGGGGCCTGCCTTCAATTCAAACGACGGATACGGGGTATCGATGACCTCGACGACCCCGGGCTCCTTGTACGCAACGGCTTTGTTACCTGACATGGGCATGGCTCCTATGGTTAGGGTTCAATTGCCACGGAAGGCCTGACGCTGGCTGCATCAGACCTTCCGTGTGGTTTTGACTTTCACTTGCGGTGAAACTTGGGACGGCGCGCGGCGCCCGCGGCCCATGGGCGGCTAGGCGTCGATCACCATGTCGGTGCGCGCGGTGGAGCAGCAGGGAAGGAACTTGCCGGCATCGATTTCGCGTTTGCGGATTCCGCCCTGGTGGTTCATGTCGATCTCCCCGGACAGCTTGACCACCTTGCAGGAGCCGCACATGCCCTCCTTGCAGTTGGCGCCGATCCGGACACCCGCTCGCTGCGCCACCCCAAGGATGGGCTCCTCCGGGTCGATCCGCACATTGATTCCGGTGCGCATGAAAGACAGGGTGAGGCTTCCAGTTCCCACGGTGTCGAAGCTGGACGCATCCGGGGAGGCGGCTTCAGTCGCGGCTCCGGCGGCTTCCGCAGTGGCCGGGGCCGCAGCTTCCAGCGCCAATCCCGTGGCCTGGAGGGTTCCGTCATCGTCGTAGCCGGGCTCGTAGATCCCGAACGCCGCTGGCTGGCTCTCGAAGTAGTCCTCGGCGGACTCGGCGATCTCGTCAGCAATTTCCTCGGCGATGTCCGCCGCCAAGGCGAGCTCGGCCTGGTATTCCAGGAGGGTCTGCCGGTCGCCGGAGAAGAACTCCATGTAGATGGAGGTATCGTCGACGCCCACGCTTTTGAGCAGCTCGGTGGCGGTGTTCAGGTACCCCTCGGGTCCGCAGGCATACACCTGCCGGCCGTTGGCATCGGGCGCCACCTCGTCGATCATGGCCGCCGTCAGCCTTCCGGTGAAGCCTTCCCAGTCCTCGGGCCTGCCCCGGTCACCAAGGGCGTAGAAGACCTTGACGCGCGAGTCCACCGACGCGATGTAGGCCAGCTCCCGGTCGAAGGCGAAGCCGCCGGCTTCCGCGCCGTGGTAAAGCACCACCACATCAGCTGTTCCGGGCAACGAGTGGATGGTCCGCAGCATCGACATGATGGGAGTGATGCCTGCGCCGGCGGCAAGGAAGAGGTACCGTGCCCGCCGGTCGGCGTCAGGCAGGTGGAATGCCCCAACAGGTCCCAGCATGTCCAGGACGGTTCCGGGCCTGACGTTCCCGTGCACCCATGGGGAAACCAGTCCGCCGGGGTCGCGCTTGACGGTGACGCTGAAGGTCCACGGTTCCGTGGGTGAACTGGACAGCGAGTAGCTCCGGTCCACCGGTTCCTGGTCCTCGCCGTTCACGGGGAAGGCGATATTCACGTACTGGCCCGCACGGAACGCCAGGGGCGCACCGTCGCAGCGGCGGAAGACGAAGGTCATCATGCCGCCCGCTTCGGGAACGGTCTCGACGCATTCGGCCATGAACTCCTGCGGATGCCACGGGCCCAGGGCCTTGGCTGCGCTGGCCGGTCCTTCGATGCTGCCCATCACCCGGTTCCACGGCATTTCAAGGCCGCGGATGCGCTGTGGTTCCTGGACAGGCGTCTCGGTGAGGACGTCGATCATGCCAAGTGCTCCTGCACGCGGTGGACGTACCAGTTAATGAAGGCCTCCACCTGGTATTCGCTCTTCATGTAGGGGCCGGGCTCGTAGGCGGGGCTGGCAGCGCCCTGCTGGCACAGCTCAACGAACGCCTTGTCCTGCAGGTTGGTCTGCTTCCAGGTGTAGGTGAGCTTTTCGAGGTCGTAGTCAACGCCCTCCTCGGCGTCGTCGGCCACCAGCCAGGTGGTGCGGACCAGGGACTGGTGCTCGTTGATGGGGAAGACGCCGAAGGTGATGACGTGGTCGCCCAGGAAGTGGAACCAGCTGTTGGGCTGCAGGTGCATCGAGCAGCGGCCCAGGCGGAAATCCCGAAGGTCGCCGAGCAGCTTCTTGGAGAGCCTGCGGCCGTCGGCGGAGAACGATTCGCCTTCGCCGTCCAGGGATTCGCGAGAGATGCGGATACCGGCAATGCGGGTATCGAGTTCCTCAACAACCTCATAGGGCAGGCCGTAGCGGCGGCACCGCTCCTCGAGGGAGGACTGGGCTTCCTTGTTGCGGTCCCACACTTCCTCGAGGTGGGTCGGGATCAGTCCCTCGGTCAGGCCCCACGTGGGGAACAGGGAGCACGCAAGTTCCGGGTGTCCGTCGCAGTGGTAGCACTCACGGTTGTTTTCCATGACGAGCTTCCAGTTGCCCTCTTCGATGATGTTCTGCTGGTAGGCAATCTTCGTCTTGGACAGGTCGTGGGGGGCGAGGTAGGGCTCGAAGATCTTGGAAGTCTCGTCGAAGTCCGCCGGCGGCTCGTTCGCAATGCAGACAAAGATGAGGCCGGCAACTTCACGGCTGTGGGCGCGCTTGAGGGCAAAGCAGTTCTTGTCGAACTTGGCTTCACCGGGGGCGGAGGCGTGGATCAGGTTGCCCTCGGGGGAGTAAGTCCAGGAATGGTAGCCGCAGACCAGGTTTCCGGTGGAACCGGCAGCTTCGGTCAGGACGCGTGCACCGCGGTGGCGGCAGACGTTGTGCAGGACATTGACCTCGCCCTCGTCGGTGCGCAGCACGATCAGGGAGTAGGGTCCGTAGTCGACCGTGATGTAGTCGCCCGGCTCCGGCAGCTCGGCAACGCTGCCGGCAAAGATCCAGTGCTGGCCGAAGATGGCCTCCATGTCGAGCTTGAAGATTGTCGGGTCGGTGTAGAACGGGGCGTCGAGCGAGTAGCCCGTGCGTCGCAAAGCGAACAACCCGGTAATCTCAGCCAACTGCTCGGCAGGCATCGTTGACGCGAGTTTTCCGCGTGCGCTGAGGGGCGCGTTCACTGAGGTTGTCATGTGTTTCCTCCCGATAAGACTGGGTAGTGAGCGATTTGAAGTGTTTAGGAAGCAGGTGGGGCAACAGGGTCCGTCAAAGACGTTCTGTTCACGAATGTGGGGAGGTTCATCAGCAACAGAAGCGATGAATCCAGAAAAAACCTGGAAGCACCTAACGCAACACCGATCACCATATGCAACAGTGTGACTCCTGCCACGCCGAGTGTCAATCAATTTCGGATATGACGAAAAGCGCAAGCTTAGTGGCGCCCCACCCCACAACACCCGGCATCAAAACGGCGGCACACCGGGCTACCGGTGTGCCGCCGTCGCGGGCATGTTGTTGTGGAGGTAATCGCTGGGCTAAGCCGGCGCCCCTGTCAATTCCCCTGCAGACGCCTGGGCTGCCGCCACCTCTCCCCTGTGCGGCTCAAAGCGGACGAACATGGCCTTGAAGCCGGGGGTATTGGATACGCGGGCCACGTTTTCCTTGTGCACCAGTGCGTTGGCCTCGGGGAAGTACGCGGCCGCGCAGCCCTTGGCGGTGGGATAGGCCACCAGCCGGAACTTGTCCGCCCTGCGGTCGACGCCCTGGAACGTGCTCACCACGTCCACCAGTTCCCGGTCCTGGAAGCCTTGCTCGGCGAGGTCCTCAGGGTGGATCAGGATCACGCGGCGGCCGCCGGAGATGCCCCGGTAGCGGTCATCCAGGCCGTAGAAGGTGGTGTTGTACTGATCGTGGCTGCGGATGGTCTGCAGCACCAGGTGGCCGGGTGGCGGGGTGAGGTACTCCAGCGGGCTGACGGTGAAACGTCCCCTGCCGATGTCGGTGGCGAAGGAGCGGGTGTCGCGCGGCGGGTTGGGCAGCACGAACCCGTTCCTGGTCCGGACCCTGGCATTGAAATCCTCGAAGCCGGGCAGGACGCGGGCAATGCGGTCTCGGATCACGTCGTAGTCCTCTGCCATCCCCTTCCAGTCCACGGGGTGGTCCGGGCCAAAGGTGGCCTCCGCCATCCGTGCCACGATGACGGGCTCGGCCAGCAGGTGTTCGGAGACCGGAGTGAGGCGGCCCTGGGTGGAGTGGACTACGGACATCGAGTCCTCCACGGAGAGGAACTGTGCGCCCTTGGGATGCTTGTCGTCCTTGTCGGTGCGGCCCAGGGTGGGCAGGATCAGCGAGGTGCGGCCATGCACCACGTGGGAGCGGTTGGGTTTGGTGCTGATGTGCACGGTCAGCCCGATCCGCTGCATGCCCGCTTCCAGGGCCTCGGTGTCCGAGCAGGCGAGCGAGAAATTCCCGCCCATGGACACGAACACGTCCACTTCGTCCCGTTCAAAGGCCTCCATCGACTCCACGGCATCGTAGCCGTGGTGCCGCGGGGACGTGATGCCGAACTCGGCGTCCAAGGCCTGCAGGAGCCACTCCTTGGGCTTCTCCCAGATGCCCATGGTCCGGTCGCCCTGGACGTTCGAGTGCCCGCGGACGGGGCAGGCACCGGCGCCTGGCTTACCGAAGTTGCCCTGCAGCAGCAGGACGTTGACCATTTCCTTGATGGTGTCCACCGAGTGCGGCTGCTGCGTCACGCCCAGCGCCCAGCAGAAAATTGAGGCCTTGGACGCCACCAGCATCGCCGCGACCTTTTCGATCTGCGCCCGGGTGAGCCCGGTGGCCTTCTCGGTCTCTTCCCAGTCCAAGGTGCGCCGGGCTTCGCGGTAGGCATCGAACCCGTCCGTCTGGGCGGCAATAAAGGAATGGTCGACGACGGTCCCCGGGTTGGCTGCCTCGGCTTCCAGCAGCAGGTGGCCGAGTGCCTGGAACAGCGCCAAGTCCCCACCCACCTTGATCTGCAGGTACTCATCGGCCAACGGCGTCCCGCCGCCCACCACCCCGGAAACGGTCTGCGGGTCCTTGAAGTTGAACAAGCCGGCTTCGGGCAGCGGGTTCACGGCCACCACTTTGCCTCCGTTGTCCTTGCATTCCTTCAACGCGGACAGCATCCGGGGGTGGTTGGTGCCCGGATTCTGGCCCACCACGAAGATCAGTTCGGCGTCATGGATGTCATCCAGGGAGACGGTGCCCTTGCCGATGCCGATGGTCGGGTTCAAAGCCGAGCCGGAGGACTCGTGGCACATGTTGGAGCAATCGGGCAGGTTGTTGGTGCCCAGGGACCGGGCGAACAGTTGGTAGAGGAACGCTGTCTCGTTCGCGGTGCGGCCGGAGGTGTAGAAGACGCTGCGGTCCGGTGTGGTCGCCCGGAGGTGTTCGCCGATCAGCTCGAACGCCTCGGCCCAGGAGATCGGCGAGTAATGCGTCTCCCCCTCGCGGATCACCACCGGTTCACTCAACCGGCCCTGGTTACCCAGCCAGTACTCGGTCTTCTCCGACAGTTCGGCGATGGAGTGCTTGGCCCAGAACTCCGCCCCGACGGTGCGCAGGGTGTTCTCCTCGGCCACCGCCTTCGCGCCGTTCTCGCAGAACTCAGCGGCCTTGCGCTTCTTGTCCGACTCCGGCCAGGCGCAACCGGGGCAGTCGAAACCGCCCCGCTGGTTCAGCCGCAGCAGCGACTGCGCCGTCCGGGCCACACCCGCCTGCGCCACCGCACGTTCCAGCGCAACCATGACGGCCTTGACCCCGGCCGCCTCCGTTTTGGGCTTGTGGACCGAAAGATCGTCCTCATTGATGTCCGCAACGGGGGCGGGCTGCTTACCGAACTTCATCGTTCCAACGTCCTTACCGGCTTGTGCTGATGGATCGCCGGCGGAGGCGCGCCGGGCCCTCCCTGCGCGCCTCCGCTGGCGTGTTTTCTTGACTTCTTGTTACTGCGGAACCTTGGCCAGCGTTTCCTGTTCCGCGGCGATGGTGGTGTTGTCCCCGTGGCCGGTGCGGACCACGGTGTCGGCCGGCAGCGTCAGCAGCCGTTCGCGGATGGACGCCAGGATGGTCGGGTAGTCGCTGTAGGACCGCCCGGTGGCACCCGGGCCGCCGTTGAACAGGGTGTCGCCGGTGAACACCGTCCCCTCGCTTTCCAGGTAGAAGCAGGTGGACCCGGGCGAGTGGCCGGGTGTGTGGATCGCCTTCAGCGTTGCCCCGCCAACCTCGAACACGTCACCCTCGGAGTGGTAGCGGTCCGGTGTGGCACCGGGGTACACCTGCTCCCACAACACCAGGTCCTCCCGGTTCAGCAGGATCGGTGCATCCAGGGTGTCCGCCACCTCACGCGCGGCGCCGATGTGGTCGTTGTGCGCGTGCGTGAGCAGGATGGCCTTCACCTTCCGGCTGCGGACCTGGTTGATGATCGCCGCCGCGTCGTGCGGCGCATCGATGATGACGCATTCCTCGTCGTTGCCCACGATCCAGACGTTGTTGTCCACATCCCAGGTGCCGCCGTCGAGCGAGAAGGTGCCCGAGGTGACCAGGTTCTCGATGGTGACGCTCATACGGACGTTCCAGCAGGCTGGACCTCGACGACGGAGCGCAGCACCTTGCCCTCGTGCATGCGTTCGAAGGCCTCCTCCACCTGGTCGATTGAAATGCGCTCGGATACGAACGCGTCCAGGTCCAGGTTTCCCTGCTTGTAGTGCGAGACGAGCATGGGGAAATCACGGGACGGCAGGCAGTCGCCGTACCAGGAGGACTTCAGCGAGCCGCCGCGGCCAAAGACATCCAGCAGCGGCAGGTCCAACTGCATCTCCGGCGTCGGAACACCCACCAGGACCACGCGGCCGGCAAGGTCGCGGGCGTAGAAGGCCTGCTTATATGTTTCAGGGCGGCCGACGGCGTCAATCACCACGTCCGCCCCGTTGCCTCCGGTGAGGGCCCGGATGGCTTCCACGGCGTCCTCCTGCTTGGAGTTGACCCCATGGGTGGCACCGAGGGACGTGGCCATCCCGATCTTGTTGTCGTCGATGTCCACGGCGATGATCGTCGTCGCCCCCGCGAGCTTCGCGCCGGCGATCGCGGCAATACCCACGCCGCCGCAGCCGATCACGGCGACGGACTCACCACGCTTGACCTCACCGGTGTTGATCGCGGCACCAATGCCCGCCATGATGCCGCAGCCCAGCAGGCCAACCGCGGCAGCGTCAGCCTCCGGGTCCACCTTGGTGCACTGCCCGGCTGCCACCAGGGTCTTTTCCGCGAAAGCGCCGATGCCCAGGGCAGGGGAAAGCTCGGTACCGTCCTCGAGGGTCATCTTCTGCGTGGCATTGTGCGTATTGAAGCAGTACTGCGGCTGGCCCTTGGCACACGCACGGCACTCCCCGCAGACCGCGCGCCAGTTCAGGATCACCCTGTCACCCGGGGCCACCTGGGTCACATCGGGGCCAACGGCGCTGACAACCCCCGTGGCCTCGTGACCAAGCAGGTAAGGGAAGTCATCACCGATACCGCCCTGCTTGTAGTGCAGATCGGTGTGGCAGACGCCGCACGTCAGGATGTCCACCAGCGCCTCCCCCGGTCCGGGATCCGGGACCAGGATGGTCTCCAACGACACGGGGGCATTCTTTTCCCGGACAACGACTGCTTGTACTTTGTGGACCATGGTTCTTGTGTTCCTTTCCTGGATCCGGCCGGATCCTTGAGTCGGCACCAAGTGCCAATCTAGCTGACATGCCATCCCCGGGGACCACGCCGCGTCAGATCACGGGGCGCGCTGAGTTGCATATTAGACAACACATTCCACATAGCGCTTACAGCAAAATATGACAGCGGCCACACTTCATGTCAATAGATATATCAGTCCCCGACCAATCGGCTACCAGTGTGCCGGCCCGCGTTTCACCGGGGGCGGTGGCGCCAGGGCCTCCCGCGCCTCCGTTACGCGGAGCAAAACAGTGGGCAGTAGGCTGGATGGCATGCCTTTTGAAGAAACCCCTGCCGAGCGGCGCGAAGTTACCGTCCGCCGGGCTCCCAAGTACGTTCCCTTCCTGGTGGTCGGAGCGCTGCTGGGAGTTGTCGCGGCCGCGGTGGTGGCGTACGGGGTGCCAGGGGACACCACGTTCGACCCCGGGGCCGTGTTCGGTTTCTTCCTGGTGATGTTCGCGGCCGTAGGCGCCATTCTGGGCGCCGCACTGGCGCTCCTGCTGGACCGCCGCAGCGTGAAGCGCCAGCAGCGCGCAGTGGTGGAATCCGTGCCGGATTCCGAACCTGACACGGACCCCCAGGCCTAGCAGGTCACAAACGGGCAGCCGGAAAAGTCCTACCCCATATCGTGCGATAATCGATCAGTGGCACGCGGCGATGGAAAACTTTCCCATGATCTTCTCCCCGGCGAAAAAGGCCCGCAGGACGCTTGCGGCGTCTTCGGCGTCTGGGCACCAGGCGAAGAAGTAGCAAAACTTACCTATTACGGGCTGTATGCACTGCAGCACCGCGGTCAGGAGTCGGCTGGCATAGCCACGAGCGACGGCAAACGGATCAACGTCTACAAGGACATGGGACTCGTCTCCCAGGTCTTCGACGAGACCACCCTTAACACCCTGACCGGGCACCTGGCCGTGGGCCACTGCCGCTACTCCACCACTGGCGCCAGCCACTGGGCGAACGCGCAGCCCACCCTCGGCGCCACCTCCACCGGCACGGTTGCCCTGGCACACAACGGCAACCTGACCAACACCGCCGAACTCAACGCCATGATCAATGAGCGAAACGGGGGCCAGCTCACCGGCGAAATGAAGCAGGGCAACACCTCCGACACCGCCCTGGTCACCGCCCTGCTTGAAGGCGAGCCGGGCAAGACCCTGGAAGAAACCGCCACGGAGCTCCTGCCCAAGATCAAGGGCGGCTTCTGCTTCGTCTTCATGGACGAGGGCACCCTCTACGCGGCACGCGACACCTTTGGCATCCGCCCGCTGGTCCTGGGCCGGCTGGAACGCGGCTGGGTGGTGGCTTCCGAGCAGTCTGCCCTGGCCACCGTCGGGGCCAGCTTCATCCGCGAAATCGAGCCCGGCGAGTTCATCGCGATCGACGAAGACGGCGTCCGTTCCCAGCGGTTCGCTGAGGCGACGCCGGCCGGCTGCGTGTTCGAATACGTCTACCTCGCCCGCCCCGACGCCTCCATTGCCGGCCGTTCGGTCTACGAGTCCCGCGTGGAGATGGGCCGCCAGCTGGCCCGCGAAAACACCCAGGAAGCGGACATCGTCATCCCGGTGCCGGAATCCGGCACCCCCGCGGCGGTGGGCTACGCCGAGGAATCCGGCATCCCCTTTGCACACGGCTTCGTCAAGAACTCCTACGTGGGCCGCACGTTCATCCAGCCCTCGCAGACCCTGCGCCAACTCGGCATCCGCCTCAAGCTCAACGCCCTCGAGTCCGTGATCCGCGGCAAGCGGGTTGTGGTGGTGGATGACTCGATCGTCCGTGGCAACACCCAGCGCGCCATTGTGCGGATGCTCCGGGAAGCCGGCGCCGCAGCGGTCCACGTCAAAATCTCCTCCCCGCCGGTGCAGTGGCCCTGCTTCTACGGCATCGACTTTGCCTCCCGCGCGGAACTCATCGCCAACGGCGCCACCATCGAGGAAATCTCCCAGGCCATCGGTGCGGACTCACTGGCCTACATCTCCGAGGACGGCATGATCGGGGCCACCCGGCAGCCCCGCGAACGGCTCTGCACCGCCTGCTTCACCGGCAAATACCCCATCAAGCTGCCGGACGCCGACAAGCTGGGCAAGAACCTGCTCGAGCGCACCGACCTTGGCGGCCTCAAGCCGTCCCCGTCCGCGCTTCCCGGCGCAACGGCCGCCCTGGCCGTTGACGCCGCAGAGGACCCGGCAGAAAAAGCCGGCGCCACCGGCTGCGATCCCGGACCGGACGCCGAATTCGAAAACCTGCTGACCGAAGCCGACCTCGTGCCCGACGTACACGCCGCCACCAGCGCCGACA
Source organism: Pseudarthrobacter sp. NPDC058196 (assembly GCF_042882685.1). Taxonomy (NCBI): domain Bacteria; kingdom Bacillati; phylum Actinomycetota; class Actinomycetes; order Micrococcales; family Micrococcaceae; genus Pseudarthrobacter; species Pseudarthrobacter sp. NPDC058196. The sequence goes on along the minus strand of NZ_JBHVVN010000005.1, from coordinate 240,739 downwards.
AGAAGGACTCCGTATGACTTCCGCCAACACCGCCGCAGAGAACTCCGGCATCACCTACGCCTCCGCCGGCGTGGACGTTGAAGCCGGGGACCGCGCCGTCGAGCTCATGAAGGACGCCGTCAAGGCAACCCACAACTCCTCCGTGATCGGCGGGGTTGGCGGCTTCGCCGGCCTCTACGACGTCTCCAGGCTCCTGACCTACAAGAAGCCGCTGCTGGCCACCTCCACGGACGGTGTTGGCACCAAGGTGGCAATCGCCCAGGCCATGGACATCCATGACACCATCGGCTTCGACCTGGTGGGCATGGTGGTGGACGACATCGTGGTGGTTGGCGCCGAGCCGCTGTACATGACCGACTACATCGCCTGCGGCAAAGTGGTTCCCGAACGCATCGCGGACATCGTGCGCGGCATCGCCGCAGCCTGCTCCGTGGCCGGCACCGCCCTGGTGGGCGGCGAGACCGCAGAGCACCCCGGCCTGCTGGGCGAGCACGAATACGACGTCGCCGGCGCAGCCACCGGCGTCGTGGAAGCCGACGCCCTCCTTGGCCCGGACCGCGTCCGCGCCGGCGACGTGGTGATCGGCATGGCCTCCTCCGGCCTGCACTCCAACGGCTACTCGCTGGTCCGCCGCGTCATCAACCACGCCGGCTGGGCACTGGACCGCCAGGTATCCGAACTGGGACGCACGCTGGGCGAGGAACTCCTCGAACCAACCCGCGTCTACGCAGCCGACTGCCTGGACCTGGCCCGCACCTTCCCGGTGAGCGCCGGTGCCGCCGTCCACGGCTTCAGCCACGTCACCGGCGGCGGCCTGGCCGCCAACCTGGCTCGGGTCCTGCCGCAGGGCCTGGTGGCCACGGTGGACCGCGCCACCTGGGAACTGCCCGCGATCTTCAAGCTGGTGTCCGAACTGGGCAACGTCCCGCTGCCCGATCTTGAGCGCACCTTGAACCTCGGTGTGGGCATGGTGGCCATCGTGTCCCCCGACGCCGCCGACGCCGCGGTAGCGCGCCTGAACGACCGGGGCCTGCCGTCCTGGGTCATGGGCACGGTCACCGAAGACTCGGATTCCATTTCCAAGTCCGGACCCGACTATGTCCAGGGCGCCAAAGGCGTCGATGGCGGGGCCGTCCGGATGGTCAACGCCTACGCGTAAAGCCACAAACATTTGGGGTCCCGCACCGCACGGTGGGGACCCCATTGTTGTTAATTGACCTGGATCAGGCTGACGATCCCGCTTTGCGGGTCCTTGATGGTGATCAGTGAACCGTCGTCGGGATGCTCCTCCGGCTCCACGATGACCTCTCCCCCGGCTTGCGCCGCGGCCGCTGCCGCACCATGCACGTCCGCAGCGCCAAAGTAGACCTGCCAGGCCGCTTCCTCGCCTTCTCCGGCAGGAACGACGCCGGCCACCTCAGCGCCGTTGATGAGCAGCGTGCTGTAGCTGCCGCCGTCGTCCTGGGGATATTCGGTGACCTCGTGCCCGAACAGTTGCTGGAAGAAGCCGACGGCGGCCTGCGGCCCGGGCGTGGACAGTTCGGCCCAGGCCAGCGCCCCAGGCTCGTTGAAGAGGTGGCTCCCGTAATGGCTGCCGGCCTGCCAGATCCCGGTGGTGCCGCCGCCGGGCGGGGCGAGGAAAGCCAGCACGCCGGTGGTGCCTACCTGCTCCGGCCCGAACTGGACGTTCCCGCCGGCGAAAGCAGCATCGTCAAGGAGCGCCGTGGCGTCTGAGGCCGCGAAATAGATGTTCCACCGGGCGGGCGTGCCGGACGGCTGCAAAGGGCCCTGCGGCGCGATGGTGGCGACCAGCCGGCCGTTCATGAAGGCCTGCGCGTAGCTGCGGCCGTCCGGGGTGGGAAAGTCCTGGTACGTCCAGCCGAACACGCTGGCGTAGAAAGCCTTGGCGGCGGCGACATCGGGGGTCTGCAGATCCGCCCAGCAGGGCTCGCCAGGGGCGTAGTTGGTCCGAACTGTCATCCGGTCAGGGTACCAACGCGGGAAAGCCCGCTGCCACCGGAGATCCCGGAAAGCAGCGGGCTTCCTCATGTCAGCGGTCACCCGAAAGCGGGTACTAAAAATGAGGTCCTGTGCCATCCCGACACTGCGGGATTGCACCTGCGGAGCTTGTTAGCGTGCAGCTGCGGCACGGCCTGGAAAACCGGGGGCCGCGGCGGCTTTACGACAACTAGCCGATGCGACGGCTGTCAACCTCGTCGTCATCGTCATCCAAATCATCCGCGTACTTATCCACATAAGCCGAATAGTCCGGCTCGACCGGTTCATTCGCGTAATGGCTCGTTGAACGACTGCCCGGGCCCGTCAGCTCCCGCTGAAGTGCCGAGTAGTCAGTGTTCGGGGAGTAGTACTTGATGTCCCGAGCCTGCTTGGTAGCTTTTGCCTTTTGACGGCCGCGCCCCATGGCGTGACCCCCTTTTGTACTTGGACCGGAGGTGGTCACCTTGGCGATCGGTGAGGCCCCGGAATGTTTGGTCAATTTGTCGTACACCTAGATTACATGCTTTCGGCTGCCCCTGCTTGCCGCCAACGGCCCCGGGATGGGGCGTGGGGTACCATGACGCACTTCGACCCGCAGGATCACGGCATTTTTCTTCGGTAGAGTCACATGGGAACTGCCGATTTTGCTCGGCCGTTGGCGAGCCGCGGAACAAAAACCCAGGAGGATGCGCACCCGTGAACCACCAGGACATCCCGCCCAAGCCTGCCTCGCCGCCGCACACCGGCAGCCTGCCGGCGGTCCCACGCGGGGGCAACGGTTCAGCGCCCGCCCCGGAAGCTGTCATCTGGTCCCACCCCGCCCCGGAGCCCCCGCAGCGCCGCGCAGCCAACAGGGCAACTTCCTGGAAGGTGTTCCTCGTCGTCGTGATCCTCGCCGTCGCCGGCTCGCTCACGTGGCTTGCCGTGTGGCTGAACTCATCCTCCGGCACGGAAAAATCCGCCGCAGCCGCGCCGGGAGTGCTGCAGACCACCGCCACCCCGCCGGCCGCTCCCCAGCCGCCTCCACGCAATGGAGTGGCTCCTGCCGCTTACGCGGTGGGCGACTGCTTCAAGGACTTCGATCCGGAAGCCCTGGCCTCCACCGTCGTCGCGTGCGATACCGGCCATTCGGCACAGCTGGTGGCAACGTACAGCTACCCCGCCGCAGCCGCCTACCCGGGGGCTGACCCGCTCAAGGCCAAGGCCCTGGAGGCGTGCCAGGCGGCCACGCTCGGACCGGCAGCCAACCAGTTCCACTTGAACTACCAGCGCAGCTTCCCGAGCAGCACCAGCTGGGATTCGGGCGACCGCCGGGTGGATTGCTACGTCACGGCCGATACCGGCAACGTGATCACCGCCAGCGTGCTGCCCTGACGGGCCATCCGCCCGGGCAGCACGCCTGTGCGTGAGCCTGCCGGCTACTCTTTCCGCCGAACGGACAAACCCGAGCCGGGGGCTCCCGTCAGCGTGTCCACGGTGCCCTCGGTGAGTTCGCCGAGGTCCGCCGCGGTATCAACCAGGACGGTGTCGCCGTCGTTGATGTCCCCGGCCAGGATGGCCTTGGCCAGGCGGTCGCCGATCTCGCGCTGCACCAGGCGGCGCAGCGGGCGGGCACCGTACGCAGGATCGTAGCCGGACAGGGCCAGCCACGCTTTGGCGCCGTCGGTGACCTCAAGGGTGAGCCGGCGTTCGTGGAGGCGGCGGCCCAGTTCGGCCACGTGAAGCTCCACGATGTGCGCGAGCTCCTCCACCGTGAGGGCGTCGAACAGTACCACTTCGTCAAGCCGGTTCAGGAACTCGGGCTTGAAGGACGCGTTGACGGTGGCCATGACGGCGTTGCGCTTGGCCTCAGGATCCAAGGTCTGGTCCACCAGGAACTGGCTGCCCAGGTTGGAGGTCAGCACCAGGATGACGTTGCGGAAGTCCACGGTGCGGCCCTGGCCGTCGGTGAGGCGGCCGTCGTCGAGCACCTGCAGGAGGATATCGAACACCTCGGGGTGAGCCTTCTCCACCTCATCCAGCAGCACCACGGAGTACGGGCGTCGGCGGACAGCTTCGGTCAGCTGGCCGCCTTCCTCATAGCCGACGTATCCGGGAGGCGCCCCGACCAGCCGGGCCACGGAGTGCTTTTCCCCGTACTCGGACATGTCGATGCGCACCATGGCGCGTTCGTCGTCGAACAGGAAGTCCGCCAGGGCCTTGGCCAGCTCGGTCTTGCCCACGCCGGTGGGGCCCAGGAAGAGGAAGGAGCCAGTGGGGCGGTTGGGGTCGCTGATGCCGGCCCGGGCGCGGCGGACGGCGTCGGACACTGCGGTGACGGCCTTGGACTGGCCGATCAGCCGCCTGCCCAGCTCCTCCTCCATGTGCAGGAGCTTGTGGCTTTCGCCCTGCAGCATGCGGCCGGCCGGAATGCCGGTCCACGCAGAGATGACCTCGGCGATATCGTCGGCGGTCACCTGTTCGGCCACCATCTGCGCGGACTTGTCCGTGACCGCCGCTTCGGCTTCGGCAGCGGCATTCAGTTCGCGTTCCAGTGCCGGAATTTCGCCATACAGTACGCGCGACGCCGTTTCCAGGTCGCCCTCGCGGGCCGCCTTCTCGTACGCGCTGCGGAGTTCGTCCAGCTTTGCCTTGAGGTCGCCCACCCGGTTGAGGCCGGCTTTCTCGGCCTCCCAGCGGGCCTTGAGTCCGTTGAGTTCCTCTTCCTTGTCGGCTTTGTCGGCGCGGAGTGCGTCCAGGCGCTCCACGGAGGCGGCGTCCTTTTCGTCCTGCAGTGCCAGTTCTTCCATGGTGAGCCGGTCCACCAGCCGCTGGAGCTGGTCGATTTCCTCAGGTGCGGAGTCGATCTCCATGCGGAGCCGGGATGCGGCCTCGTCGACCAGGTCGATGGCTTTGTCCGGCAGCTGGCGCCCGGAGATGTAGCGGTTGGACAACGTGGCGGCGGCGACCAGCGCGGAATCCGCGATGGCCACCTTGTGGTGCGCCTCGTAGCGCTCCTTCAGGCCACGGAGGATGCCGATGGTGTCCTCCACGCTGGGCTCACCCACATAGACCTGCTGGAAGCGGCGCTCCAGGGCCGGATCCTTTTCGATGTTTTCGCGGTACTCGTCCAGCGTGGTGGCACCAATCAGGCGCAGTTCGCCGCGGGCCAGCATGGGCTTGAGCATGTTTCCTGCGTCCATGGAGGATTCGCCGGTGGCGCCGGCGCCGACCACTGTGTGGATCTCGTCTATGAAGGTGACGATCTGCCCTTCGGAGTTCTTGATTTCCTCCAGTACGGCTTTGAGCCGCTCCTCGAACTCACCGCGGTATTTGGCACCGGCCACCATGGACGCGAGGTCCAAGGCGATCAGGGTCTTGCCGCGAAGGCTTTCCGGTACGTCACCGGCCACGATCCGCTGGGCGAGGCCTTCGACGACGGCCGTCTTTCCGACGCCGGGCTCGCCGATGATCACGGGGTTGTTCTTGGTACGGCGGCTCAGGACCTGGACGATACGGCGGATTTCGGTGTCGCGGCCAATGACGGGGTCCAGTTTGCCGGCGCGGGCCATGGCAGTGAGGTCCGTGCCGAACTTTTCGAGCGACTGGAAGGTGTTTTCCGGATCGGGACTGGTTACCTTGCGATCGCCCCGGACACCCGGCAGTGCGGCGAGCAGCGCTTCATGGGAGGCCCCGGCGTCGCGCAGCAACCGGCCGGTTGCGTCGCTCGCTGCGGAGAGGCCCAGCAGCAGGACCTCGGTGGACACAAACGTGTCACCCAGCCGCTCCGCTTCCTCCTTGGCGTTCTGGATGGCCTGCAGGGCGGGCCGGCTCAGCTGCGCCTGCTGGCTGGAGCCGCCCGACGTGGCAGGCAGGGCCTTGATGGCGCTGCTGGCCTGGACACTGACGGCGTCAGGATCGGCACCGGTGGCGCGGAGCAGCGCGACGGCGACACCCTCCCGCTGGTCCATCAGCGCCTTGAGGAGGTGTGCCGGCTCAACCTGCGGGTTGCCGGCGGTTGAGGCATTCATTGCCGCAGCGGAAAGAGCCTCCTGGCTCTTGGTGGTGAATTTGACGTCCAAAGAGGGCTCCTTTCGGGGGCTTGATAACTAGGTTGAGTGTACTACGCTCAACTTTACTGGACGACGCTCTCAAGCCATGTTTGCCCACGGCGAAACTGCTGTCCAGAGCCGGAGGTCCCGCCAGGCCGCGCTAGGTCCCGTACACGGAGACGGCGGCCGCCTTGACCACGAAGTGCACCGTCATCCCCGGCACCAGGCCGAGATCCGCCGACGCGGCCGGCGTGATGTCGGCAGCCAGGCCGCCGGCCCGGACGCGGATCTGGTCGCCGTGCGGCTCAAGGTCGCTGATGGTCACGGCGAAGGAGTTGCGTGGGCTGCCGTGCGCGTCGGTGAGGAACACGGAAACGGCCGACGGCGGGAACACGGCCACCCCGGGGCTCCCCGGCCAGGGGTGGCCGTGGTCCCCTGACGCGCCGGGCTGCCCGGGCGTGGCCGGCTGCCCGGAGCTCGCCGGCTCCTCGCCATGACCGGCGATCCGCAGGCCTTGCTCGGTGCGCACCCCCGCCCCGTCCAGCGTTCCGGGGACGAAGTTCAGCCCGGCCAGGCCGGCGGCGAACGAACTGCGCGGGCGTTCCAGCACCTCCCGGACTGGGCCTTCCTCGGCAATCCTGCCGTTCTCCAGGATGACCACCCTGTCCGCGAGGATCAGCGCATCAAGGACATCGTGGGTAACGATGATGGCCTGCCGTCCCGCGAGGACCCGCTTGAACAGGCGGCGCAGCAGCGGGGCGGAGTGGATGTCGAGGGCGGCGAGGGGCTCGTCCAGCAGCAGGAGCGCGGGATCCGCGGCCAGCGCCCGTGCCACGGCAACGCGCTGGGCCTGGCCGCCGGAGAGCTCGGCGGGGCGGCGACCGGCCAGGCCTTCCGCTTCGACGTCAGCCAGCCAGCGCAGGGCACGCTGCCGGGCGTCACGTTTGGGAATGCCGGCACTGCGGGGCCCGAAGGAGACATTGTCCACCGCGCTCAGGTGCGGAAAGAGCAGTGGTTCCTGGGCGAGCAGGGCGGTTCCGCGATGGTGCGGCGGCACCCAGGTGCGGTTCGCGCCGTCGAGGTCGAACAGGGTTTTTCCGTTGAGTTTTGCCGTGCCGCAGTCCGGTCGCAGCAGCCCGGCAATGCTTGACAGCAGGGTGGACTTCCCGGCGCCGTTGGGGCCCATCACGGCTACGGTTTCGCCGGGTCCGACCGTCAGCGACACGTCGAATCCCCGGCCGGCCACGGCTGCCTGGAAGGACAAGGTCACTGGCTGTTCCGTCCTGCCGGCGCCGGCGTCGTCGTCCGTTTTCCTGCTCCGCTGCGGGCCGCGGGCCGGCTGTAGGCGAGCGCCACCACCGCCACGGCGACGGCCACCAGCACCAGCGACAGGGCGACGGCGGCGTCCGGGTCGGTTTCCCGCTGCAGATAGATTTCCAGCGGCAGGGTGCGGGTCACCCCCTGCAGGCTGCCGGCGAACGTCAGCGTGGCACCGAACTCGCCGAGGCTGCGGGCGAAGGACAGGACCGCGCCGGACGCGAGTCCGGGCAGGACCAGGGGAAGCGTGACCCGCCGGAAGACGGTGCCCGGGCGCGCGCCCAAGGTGGCCGCCACTGCCTCGTAGCGGGAGCCAGAGGTGCGCAGGGCACCCTCCAGGCTGACCACCAGGAAGGGCAGCGCCACGAACGTCTGCGCCAGGACCACCGCGGTGGTGGAGAAAGCGATTTGCAGGCCAAGCACGTCGAGGGCCTTCCCCAGCAGGCCTTGGCGGCCGAACGTGTAGAGCAACGCGATGCCGCCCACCACAGGGGGAAGGACCAGCGGCAGGAGCACCAGCGAACGCAGCAGCCCCTGCAGCCGGAAAGTATCCCGGGCGAGGACCAGCGCCAGGGGGACGCCCAGCACAACGCACAGCACGGTGCTCGCCGCGGAGGTCCGCAGGCTCAGTCCCAGCGCGGTCAGCGACGAGTCCGAGGTCACGAGCGGAATGAACTGGGCCCAGTCCACCCGCAGCACCATGGCAAGCAGCGGGAGCAGCACCACGACGGCGGCAACAACCGCCAGTGCGCGGACCCAGCCGGGTACGCCGGAATAGCCTTGCCCGACCACTTTGGGTTCCTTTCGTGATTGCCTGGCTCCGGACGGTGGGTAGAACAACTGGTATCTGGACGGCTGTACTGCGGGCGCCCCGGGTTTAATCCACAGTGCGTGCCTGGCCCCACCCTACTGCCGCGCGGATAGTTCCCGGCATTACTGTCCACCGGGTCCGAAGCCAGCCGAGGCGAGGACCTTTTGCCCTTCCGCGCCGGTCACCAGGCCAATGAATGCCTGCGCTGCCGCCTTGTTCCGGCCACTGGCCACGCCCGCGATGGGGTAGGTATTGACGGCGCCCTGCGACTCCGGGAAGGCGATGCCGTCCACCTTGGCGCCGGCTGCCTTGACGTCCGTGCCGTAAACCAGGCCGGCGTCGGCCTCACCCGCGGTGACCTTGCCCAGTACGTCGGTGACAGCGTTTTCCTCGCTGACGGGAGACAGCGCAATCCCGGCCGTGCCTGCCACCTTTTCGGCAGCTGCCCCGCAGGGGACCTGCTTGGCGCAGACCACCAGTTTGACGCCAGGCCGTGCCAGGTCCTGTAGCGTCGAAATTCCGGCCGGATTGCCCGGCGGAACGGCGATGGCCAGGGTGTTGGTGGCGAAGTTCCGGGGTGTGCCGTCAGCGAGGCCGGCGTCCTGCAGTTTCTTCATGTTGGCCGTGTCCGCCGAGGCGAAGACATCCGCGGGGGCGCCCTGGTTGATCTGGCTGGCCAGGTCCGAGGAGCCGGCGACGCTCAACGTGACCGTGGTTCCGGGGTTTTCCGTTTCGAAGGTGTGTGCCAGCTCGGTGAAGGTGGCCTTGAGCGAGGCTGCCGCGAAGACCGTGATGGTGCCTGATGGTGCGCCGGAGCCTGCGGCCGCCTCGGAACTGCTGCCCGGGGCCGGGCCGCCTGCCGCGGCGCAGCCGGAGAGCACGGCCAGCAAGAGTCCAGCCAAAGGGAGGACGGCGGCCCGGATGGCGGCCGCAGCGGGGCGGACAGGTTGCCTGCTCATGCGGTGGCCCGGCCTTTCGGGGATTCGATGATGACTGTTGTTGCCTTGACCACCGCGGTGGCGACGGCACCCGGTTCCAGCCCCAGGTCGCGTACCGCCTCGCTGCTCATGAGGGATACCACCCGAAAGGGCCCGCACTGCAGTTCCACCTGGGCCATCACTTTGTCGGCTACGACGTTCGTGACGAGGCCGACGAACCGGTTGCGGGCCGAACTGCCGCCGCGTTGCGGATCATCCGGGAGCTGGGCCAGCTTCCGTGCGTGTGTGGCGAGTTCCAAGCCGTCGACGGCGAGCCGGCCCGAGTCGTCCCGGAACGGCGTGAGTGTTCCGTGGTCCGTCCACCGGCGGACGGTATCGTCGCTCACGCCCAGGAAACGGGCGGCTTCGGAAACGCGAATGAGGGCCATACGGCAATACTAATCCGCAAATGCGATTCCAAGATTGGCATTATTACGCAAATGAGGAATACCTCGCCGCTTGGGACGCACTGCCTCCCTTTTCAAGCGCCGTGGGGACACAGATTTCGCTGCCGGTTTTGGATGCATTGCCGGGTGCCCTGCGAGTAGCGTGTCCGGCAGGGGCTCGGGAGTATCCCAAGCCCCCGCATACCCCTCCCGCTTTGCCGGCGCCGTGGCGGGTGTGCAGTTGTTCCGTATCGATGAAAGGACATGCAAATGGCTGTTTCAATTGAATTGGGCAAGGCACTCGACAAGGCCTACGAGAACTCAACCCTGGATGAGGTTCTGGCCGCGCCGCCATCAGCACTCGCGGGGCTGACGGAGAAGCACGACGAACTGCTGGCCGGCATGGGCATCAAGACCATCCGCGACCTGGGGAGCAACAAGTTCTTCGCTACCGCCGGTGTTCTGGTGGCGCTGGCGGGCAAGACCGACTGATTGGTGCCTTAGGCCACCAACACATTCCAGGGGAGAGTCCAACCGGTTCCGTACCGGATGGGCTCTTCCTTGCGATTTGGTCTCCGTCGTGGAGCAACGCCCACGGAACCACACCCGGTGACAAGATTTGCACAGCACTAGACTCCTTCCATGGCCATCTACATCGACCCGCCATTGTGGCCTGCACACGGAACGCACTTCTCGCACCTGGTGTCCGATACATCGCTGGACGAGCTGCACGCGTTCGCTGCTGCGGCGGGAATCCCCGAGCGGGCGTTCGACGGCGACCACTACGACGTTCCGGAGCGCCGGTTAGATGAGCTGGTGGCCGCGGGGGCGGTCCCGGTGGAAGCCCGGCTCCTGGTCCGCAAGCTGATCGCCAGCGGGCTGAGGATACCGGCACGCCGGCGAAACAAATCGCTCAAAGTTCCGCTGCTGACCCGCTGGGAAGCCATCATGCCCGGGCACGACGCCCTTTTCCTGGACCTGCTGGACCGCTGGAGCGAACCCCACCGCCACTACCACGGCTGCACGCACCTGCTCTCCGTCCTGGAGGCATTGGACCTGCTCACCGAGCCCGCTGAGGCACCCCGGACCGTGCTGCTGGCGGCCTGGTTCCACGACGCCGTCTACCGGGGCACGGCAGGACAGGACGAGGAAGAATCCGCCCGGCTGGCCGAGGACCGGCTCACTGCGGCCGGCCTGCCCGCGGCTGACGTGGCAGAGGTGGTCCGGCTGGTCCTTCTCACTTCGGACCACCGGCCCGGACCCGGTGACGACGACGGCGCCCTCCTCTGCGACGCGGACCTGTCCATCCTGGGCGGGGAACCGGAGGAGTACGCCCGTTACGTCGCGGCCGTCCGAAAGGACTACGCGCACATCGGTGACGCCGACTTCGCCGCCGGCCGGACCGCCGTCGTGCGCCACCTGCTGGAACTGGAGCCGCTCTTCCGCCACCGCCGCGCCAGGGAACTCTGGCAGGACGCCGCGTACCGCAACCTGAAAGGCGAACTGGCATGAACGCTCCCCGCTCCACGCCGCGGCACACGCACTCAGCGAACGCCGCACACCGGCAGCTCCCTTTCGAGGTGCGGCTTGACTGGGGACTGAACGGCGCCAGGACCGTGGCCCCCGGTGCGGACATCGCGGTGGTGGTGGACGTCCTGTCCTTCAGCACCTGCGTCAGCGTGGCACTGGACCGAAACGCGGAGGTCTTCCCCTTCCCGTGGCGCGACACCAGGGCCGAAGACTTCGCCGCCCACCACGATGCCCAGTTGGCAGGCCCCCGCGACGGCGGCGGGCTGAGCCTCTCCCCGGCAAGCCTTCGCAGCGCAGAAACGCTGGAACGGATTGTCCTGCCGTCCCCCAATGGCTCTGAGCTCTGCCATGAACTGGCAGGCGACGTTCCATTGGTAGCCTCGGTGTGCCTTCGCAACGCCGCGGCAACGGCGGACTGGGTCGCTGCCAATCTTCCCGGCGACGCGGTGGTGGCGGTGGTGGCGGCCGGAGAGCGGTGGCATGACGGTACCCTCCGGGCCGCCGTGGAAGACCAGATCGGGGCCGGGGCTTTCATCGCCGGGTTGGCGGCCGCCGGGAAAGGCGGCTACGACGCCGGCGACGGCAGGCACGGCTATGCTCCGGAAGCCGTGGCGGCGATGGCCGTTTTCGAAGCCGCCGAGCCGCGCCTGCGTGAGGTGCTGCTGCGGTGTTCCAGCGGCCGCGAGCTGACCGGTGCCGGCTACGCGGAGGACGTGGACATCGCGGCCGAACTGGACGACAGCGGGTCCGTGGCCATCCTGCAGGACGGGGTGTTCCGGCCCCTGCCGCGGGCGCACTGATCCTTAGCGGTAGTTGCTGGCAAACGGCCTGCTGGACGGCACGATCTGCTTGCCCAGCGGCATCAGGGACACCGGGATCAGCTTGAGGTTGGCGATGGCCAGCGGGATGCCCACAATGGTCACCGCCATGGCGAATGCCGTCAGCACATGGCCAATGGCAATCCAGATGCCGGCAACGAGCAACCAGATCACGTTGCCCAGCAGCGAGAAGACACTGTTGCCGCCGGGCCGGTCAACCACCATCCGGCCGAAGGGCCAGAGTGTGTAGGCCGCGATCCGGAAGGACGCGATGCCCCACGGGATGGTGATGATCAGCAGGCAGCAGACCACGCCCGCAAGGAAATAGCCCAGGGCAAGCCAGAAGCCGCCGAAAACCAGCCAGATAATGTTCAGAAGTGTCTTCATGCACCCATTCTGCCCCCGGACCTCCGGCAAAAAGGTAGGGGACTCCCCTGATCTTGCCCTGAGCCGAGCGACTACACCGCGGCGGTTGCCTTGGCGGCCTGCACGAAGGCATGGATCTTTGCCAGATCCTTCACGCCGCGGGACGCTTCCACGCCCGAGGAGACGTCCACGCCCCAAGCTTGGGCAGCGGCTGACGCCAGGCCCACGTTGGCCGCGTCCAGGCCGCCGGCAAGCAGCCATTCCCGGCCCTGCAGCACCGGCAACGCCGCCACGGAGGCGTAGTCCCAGGACTCGCCGGAGCCCGGGGCCGCCGCATCAATGAGGAGCAGGTCCTCGCCCCAGTCTTCGAATTCATCTTCGGAGGCGCCCATGGTGATGGCCCGGACCAGCTTCATGCCGGCGTTATGCACCGTTGCCACGTCTGCCCGGGACCGGTGCCCGTGCAGCTGGATCCATTCAAGGCCCGCGGCCCGGGCGATGGCGACGGCGTCGACCACGGGTTCGTCGCGGAACACGCCGATCGGCCGCACTCTGGCGGGAACCTCCGACACGAGGGAGGCGGCCTGGGAGGGTGAGACAACCCGGGGGCTGGCGGTGAGGACGAACCCGACGGCGTCGGCCCCTGCTTCCACCGCCGCGCGAACCGATTCGGGCGTACTGAGACCACACACTTTGACGAACATTCCCGGCTCCTTCAGGCTGTTTTCGTGATGACCCCCCGGAGGAGAGTAGCAGGACGGGACGCAACCTGCGACGCCGGACCCGCAGCGGCCGGGCCGGGGAACTAGGCTGGGCTGATGCAGATCATCCGCTTCGCAGGGCTCAAGGCCGAACCATGGCGCAACGGGGGCGGCGTGACCAGGGAAATCGCGCGCCAAGGCTCGGCCGGCGACGGCTGGGATTGGCGGGTGAGCATCGCGGACGTCACCAAGGCAGGGGACTTTTCGGCGTTCCCCGGCATGGAACGGGTCCTGACAGTCATCGAGGGTGAACTGCTGCTGCTCACCGTGGACGGCGCAGAACAACCCTTGGAGAAATACCGGCCTTTCCGGTTCGACGGCGGCGCGGCCACAACGGGGGCACTGCCCACCGGAGACATCCGTGACCTGAACGTCATCACCCGTTCCGCGGCCTACAAGGGGTACACCTCCATCATCGAGCTGTCCAAGAAGCGGGCCCACCCGGTGTTCGACGGCCAACTGGCGGTGCTGCTGCAGGGTCAGGCCGTGGTCAGTGAAGGCGGCAGCGGGCAGGCGGACACCACCCCGGTGGAACTGGGCCGCTACGACACCGTGGCCGGCTCGGACGCCAACAGCCCGGAGATCCTGGGCCGCGGTTTCCTGGCAGTGGTGTCGATCGACCCGCTGGAGCCTGCCGGGTAAAGGCAGGCGCGGTGAGGTTGGGCACCATCGGTGGCCGCCCGGCGTCGTGCGTTGCTACGCTGGAATCCAAGGCTCCGCACCAGAGCCTCCGGACGACGGTTCAGTACCCGGCACGCGACAAGACTGGCCAAAGGATCTGGTCATGTCGTGGATAGTCCTTCTTCTTTCCGGCGCCCTGGAGGCTGTCTGGGCAGCCGCCCTGCACCGGTCCGCCCAGGTTTCCGGCCGCCGCCGCCTCGCGCCCGCGGCTGTGTTCCTGGTGGCCGTCGCGGCGAGCACCGGCGGCCTCGCGATCGCCATGCAGTCCATCCCCACCGGAACGGCGTATGCCGTCTGGGTGGGGGTCGGCGTCGTCCTGACCTCCGCCTACGCCATGGCCGCCAAGGTTGAACGCCCGACGGCGGCCCGGTTGATGCTGCTGTCCGGCATCGCCGCGTGCGTGGTTGGCCTGAAGGTGGTGGCGTAACTGTGAAACGCTCACTTCCCTGGCTGGTTCTCCTGGCCTCCGCGGTCCTGGAAGCTGTCTGGGCCACGGCCTTGGGCTTGTCCGCCGGCTTCAGCAAGCCCCTCCCCACCGTGGTTTTCGCCGTTACGGCGGCCCTGAGCATGCTGGGCCTGGGCATGGCCATCCGGAGCATTCCGCTTGGCACGGCCTACGCGATCTGGGTGGGCATCGGCGCTTCGTTGACGGTCGGCTGGGCGATGGCTAACGGTGTGGAGCCCTTCAGCGTCCTGAAGCTCCTGTTCATTGCCGGCATCGTGGGCTGTGCCGCCGGCCTGAAGGCGCTGCCCGCCGGGAAGGACCGGGCGGCCGCGCGCAGCAGTGACTAGGCTTTTGCCATGGACTCCCCCGAGATCGCCCAGGCCGTCGAGGCGCTCCGGCGCCGGCTGGCGCCGGGGACGCGCACCATCCTGGGCATCGCCGGCGCGCCGGGATCCGGGAAGTCCACCTTTGCCGCGTGGCTGCAGGAGCAGTTCAGCCCCGGTACGGCGGTGGTGGTCCCGATGGACGGCTTCCACCTGGGCAACGCGATCATTGAGGGGACGCCGCTGAGGGAGCGCAAAGGCGCCATTGATACGTTCGACGGCGGCGGCTACCTTTCGCTGCTGCGCCGCCTGGCGCGCCGGGACGAGGCAGTGGTGTACGCACCGGAATTCCGCCGCACCCTGGACGAGCCGGTGGCTGCCTCGATCGCGGTGCCGGCGGAGGTCCCGCTGGTCATCACCGAGGGCAACTACCTGCTGGCCGGGCAGGAACCATGGAAGAACGTGCGGGCGCAACTGGACGAAGTGTGGTTCCTCGAAACTCCGCCCGCCCTCCGCCTGCAGCGGCTGGTGGACCGGCACGTGTCATTCGGCATGGACCGTGCGGCCGCCCTGGCCTGGGCCACCGGGCCCGACGAAGTAAACGCGCGCCTGATCCAGGCCGGCCGGCAGGCGGCCGACCGGCTTATCCCCTGGCTGTAAACGACCCCTTCTCCACACTGCAGGAACCGAACAGGAGCACCCATGGCACACACCCCCACCGACCACCGCCAACCGGTCCAGCTCGGCGACGGCCTGGCCGTCAGCCCCCTGGGCTTCGGCGGCATGGCCCTCACCCCCGTCTACGGCGACGTTGACCCCGCCGAGGCGCTCCGGACCCTGCACCACGCCGTCGATGCCGGCGTCACGTTCATCGACACCGCGGACATTTACGGCGGCGGCAGCAACGAGGAACTGATCTCCCAGCTGCTCAAGGAGCGGCGGGACGAGATCCAGCTGGCCACCAAGTTCGCCCTGGTGGGCAACCCCGCGGACGGCTACACGGACATCCGGGGCGATGCTGAATACGTGCGCCAGGCAGTGGACCGCAGCCTGCAGCGGCTTGGCACCGACGTCATCGATCTTTACTACATGCACCGCCGCGACGTCCGGGTCCCCATCGAGGAAACCGTGGGCGCCATGGCGGAGCTGGTACAGCAGGGCAAGGTCAAGCACCTGGGCCTGTCCGAGGTGACGGCGCAGGAACTCCGGGACGCCTCCGCCGTCCACCCGATCTCCGCGGTCCAGAGCGAGTGGTCCATCTGGAGCCGGGATGTGGAACGCAACGTGGTTCCCGCCGCAGCAGAGCTGGGTGTGGGCTTTGTCCCCTACTCGCCGCTGGGCCGCGGCTTCCTCACCGGCACCGTGGACACGGCAAGCCTGGGCGCCAAGGATTTCCGCCGGAACATCCCCCGCTTCGCACCCGACGCAGCAAGCGCCAACCAGGCGGTGGTGGACACCGTCCGGTCCGTCGCGGCCGGGCTCGGCGCCACTCCGGCCCAGGTGGCCCTGGCCTGGCTCTTCGCCCAGGGCAAGCGGCTCGGCCTGCCCGTCGTCCCCATCCCCGGGACCCGGAAGGCAGCCCGGATCGACGAGAACCTTGGCGCCTTGGCCCTCGACCTCACCCCGGCGCACCTGGAGGTCCTTGCGGCGGCTTCGGACGCCGTCGTCGGGTCCCGGTCCGCGAACCCCGCCTGGGTGTCCGAGGGGCGCGAATAAGAGCAGTCCATCCCCGAAATCAACACATTTTGACCCAACCCCAAGGAGCCTCATGCCTGCCATCGTCCACTTCGAAGTCCGGATCGATCCCGCCCGCCGCGACGACGCCGCGAAGTACCTCTCCGAAACGCTCGCTGCCACCCGCGCCTGGCCCGGAAACCAGGGCATCGAGGCGTTGGTGGATGACGCGGACCCCTGCCACATCCTGGTCGTGGAAACCTGGGCCACCACGCAGGACCACGACGACTACGCGGCCTGGCGGACCACCCCGGAAGGCAAAAACGCGCTGCACGAAATCCTGGCCGGACCGCCGTCCAAGCAGGTCTACTCCACTGCCTTGCCGCTGGACCTGTAGCCCGTCCCTAGACTGAAGCCCATGGACTCACTTCTCTACGACCTGCCGGCCATCACCATCCGCAGCATCTCCGTCAGCGCAATGGACAACAACGTGTACCTGCTGACCGCCAAGGAAAGCGGGGCGCAGCTGCTGATTGACGCCGCAGATGACTTTCCGGCCATCCGGCGGTTGCTTGCGGACGGGGCCGCGGATGCTGCTGCCGGGACGCGGCTGGCCCTGATCGCCACCACGCACCAGCATTGGGACCACGTGCGGGCGCTGAAGGAACTGGTGGACGCCACCGGGGCCCGGACAGCGGCGGGAGCGGACGACGCCGATGCGTTGCCGGTGCCCGTGGACATGCGGCTAAGCGACGGGGACGTCGGGAATTTCGACGGCTTCGACGTGACCGCCGTGCACCTGCGGGGCCACACGCCCGGCTCGATCGCGTTGGTGTACCAGGATCCGGCGGGGCCGGCGCACATCTTCTCAGGTGATTCGCTGTTCCCGGGCGGGGTGGGCAACACGGAGAAGGACCCGGAGCGTTTCGCCCAGCTCCTGTCCGACGTAATGGAGCGGTTGTTCGACGCCTACCCGGACACCGCCGTCGTGCATCCCGGCCACGGCAAGCCCACCACGCTCGGTGCCGAACGGCCGCACCTGGACGAGTGGCGCGCCCGCGGCTGGTAAAACCAAGCCGCAATTCGGGTTAAACAAAGCGGTGGTTGAGCCTGTCGGAACCGACAAGCTCAACCACCGCTGTGCTTTAAGGGGCGCTTCTAGCGGCCGCGCCGCTCGTTCGACGCCGGGGCCGACGCGCGGCGGGGGCCGCTGCGGGCGGGACGGCCCGAGCCGCCGTTGCCACCGCTGCCCGACCCGTAGGAGCCACCGGAAGTTCCGCCGGTGTTGGAGGACCAGACGGCCTTGCTGCCGCCGGCGCCTGACGAACGCTGGCCGGACGCACCTGCCGCTGCACGCTGGCCCGTTGCCGGGCGCCCGCTGCGCTGGCCCCCGCCGGACGCGGGGCGTCCGCCTGAAGCCGGGCGGCCGGAGCCGCCGCGCGGGGCATCGCTGCGGGTGATCCGGGAATCGCCCCGGCCTTCCGCTGCACGGCCGTCGGAACCGCGGCCGGCCGATGAGCGGCCACCTGCTGCGGGGACGTCGTTGCGGTGGGTCGAGGCGGTGCCGCGGCCACGGGCATTGCGGCGCGCGGCCGCAGCTGCAACAGCGCGGTCCTCGTTCTGCTCTGCGTTGCGGTCGAAGGCGGCGCGGGCTTCGGTCCGGCCTTCGAAGGCTGCTGCGCGGCGCTCTGCCCGGGGGGCGTCGCTGCGGGCGGCCTCGGCCGAAACCTTGCCACGTCCACCACGGCCACCACGGCCACCGGCACTCGGCGCCGCCTGGCGGCGTGCACGCTTGCGCTCGGCGTTGGCACCGGTGGAGGTGCCGGCACCCTGGTTGGGGGCCTTGGCCGCCAGCAGTGCGGCGCGGGTGCGGGGGTCGACCTTTTCGGCAATGTCGCCGACGAGTTCTGCCACGATCGGCGAGCTGGCGGTGACGCGTTCAAAGCTGACGTCCACGCCGGCGGCCTTCATGAGCTTCTTCACGTCGGACTGCTGCTCCGGCAGGGTCAGGGTGACCACGGTGCCGTCGGAGCCGGCACGCGCGGTGCGGCCGGAACGGTGCAGGTACGCCTTGTGCTCAGTGGGCGGATCCACGTGGATGACCAGTTCGACGTCGTCGACGTGCACACCGCGGGCGGCGACGTCGGTGGCCACCAGGACGCGGACGTCGCCGTTGGAGAACTCGGCGAGGTTGCGGTCACGGGCGTTCTGCGAGAGGTTGCCGTGCAGGTCCACGGCGGGGATCCCGGCGTCGGTCAGGGTCTTGGCCAGCTTGCGGGCGTGGTGCTTGGTCCGCATGAAGAGGACGCGGCGGCCGGCGCCGGAGGCGAGCTCCACGATCAGCTGCTTCTTGACGGTCTGGTCGTTGACCACCAGCACGTGGTGCTCCATGGTGGTCACGGCCGCCTGGGGGTCGTCCACCGAGTGGGTGAGCGGGTTGGACAGGTAGCGCTGGACGATCTTGTCCACGCCGTTGTCCAGGGTGGCGGAGAAGAGCAGGCGCTGGCCCTGGCTGGGGGTCATGTCCATGAGCTTCTTGACCACGGGCAGGAAGCCGAGGTCTGCCATGTGGTCGGCCTCGTCCAGGACCGTGATCTCGACGGACTCGAGGGTCAGGATGCGCTGGCGGATCAGGTCCTCCAAGCGGCCGGGGCAGGCGATGACGATGTCGACGCCGGCGCGCAGCGCCTTCTCCTGGCGGGCCTGGGAGATGCCGCCGTAGATCACGGTGGTGTTCAAACCGGCGGCCTTGGCCAGCGGCTCGATGGTGGCGTTGATCTGGGTCGCCAGTTCACGGGTGGGTGCCAGGACCAGGCCCATGGGGCGGCCGGGCTTGCGGAAGTACTTGGCTTCCCGCTCAGCGAGTCTTGCTACAAGCGGGATGGCGAAAGCAATGGTTTTACCGGATCCGGTCCGGCCACGGCCAAGGACGTCACGGCCGGACAGTGTGTCCGGGAGGGTCTTCACCTGGATGGGGAAGGGTTCGACGATTCCCTGCGCGGTGAGGGTGTCTGCAAGGGCCTTGGGAGTACCGAGGGCAGCAAAAGTAGTCATCTGGTTTTTACGGTCTTTCTGGCGGTATCCGGGCGGATATCGGCCCCCGATGCCGGTTGGACCAGGGGTTTCGCCGAAGAAAAGTCAGGTGATCAACCGGGCGCTGTACATAGGGACAGCCGGCCGGGACCAAATGGAACGCGTTCATCGACGCAGGATGTGCCTCTCACATGAAGAAAGCCCACTCCCTGGAAGGAACTCCAGATCCGGAGCAGGCGGCATCACTGCACATCAAGTTCCTCCAGTCTAGCATCCCGCCGCCGGGCGGCCGTCCGCGGCGTTGCCAACCAGGTCATGGCGGGGCAGTGTTGGAGCATGAGCGAACACCCGGGGCAAGGCCAGGACACGTACCAGAAGGAAGCGCACCGGCAACACGCGCACGACGCCGGCGGGGCGCCGGAAGCGGGCGGCGGGGGCGTCGACCCCGGGGCGGTTTGGGATGAGCGGTACCGGAGCAAAGCCCGGCTCTGGAGCGGCAAGCCAAACCCCCAACTGGTCCATGAGGCCGGCGGCCTGCGCCCCGGAAAGGCACTGGAACTGGGGTGCGGCGAGGGCGCCGACGCCATCTGGCTTGCCCGGCAAGGCTGGTCCGTGACCGCCGTGGACGTTTCCGCCGTGGCGCTGGAGCGGGCCCACTCGCACGAACTGGCCGAGTTGGCACGCGAGAGCGTGAACGCATCCAACGGGGACATCGGCAGCCGGATCACGTGGCAGCAAGCGGACCTGACGCAGTGGCAGCCCGAGGGTTCCTACGACCTCGTGACCTCACAGTTCCTGCACTCCCAGGAACTCGACTGGCGGGTCCCGCTGCGCGCAGCCGCCTCTGCCGTCAAGCCCGGCGGGACCCTGCTGGTGGTGGGCCACCACCCGGACCGGCTGCCGCCCTGGGGCAACGACCACCACCAGCACTTGGACATGTTCTACACCGGAGACCAGCTGGTCCGTGAACTGTCCCTGGACGGCCCCGGCTGGCAGCTGGAAGTCATCACCAGCCGGGAGCGCCTGGCCACCGGGCCGGACGGGCTCGAGGCGACCATTGCCGACGTCGTCCTGCGCGCCACCCGTCTGGCTTAGCTGTCCTGGCCCTTCCTGCCGGTGACCCGAGGTGCCACCAGCACCGCGGCCACCCCGAGGGCCGCGGTGAAGGCGAAGACGCCCGCAAAGGACTGGACCGTCGTCGTAAATGCCGCGAAGACGATCCCGGTGGCGGCGAGCGAGAGAGCCCCGCCCAGCGAGTCAGCGATTGACATGGCGGAGCTGTTGAAGCCCTCGTTGTCCTTGCTGGACAGTGCCAGTGTCATCACGCTCAGCCGGGGGTAGAGCAGGCCCATCCCGCCGCCGGCCAGCACCCATCCGGCGATGGCGACGGCGGCCGGCCAGTGCAGCCCCGCGGTGGCCAGGGCCAGGAGGATGGCAGCGAGCACCATCAACGAGCCCACCCGCACAGCCCGCCGGTGCTGCAGCCGCGGACCCATGCGGCCTTGGACCGCGGCCGCTCCGGCCCACGCCAGCGCCCCTCCGGTGAGGGTGACGCCCGCCAAGGTGGGCGGGAAACCGAACTGGTCGATCAGCAGGTAGGGAAGGTAGACCTCCGCCCCGAAGAAAGCCGCCGAGGCGAAGCCGCGGGACAGGATCACGCTGGGCAGGCCCCGCCGTGCCCGAAGCGTCCCGGCGGGCACCAGGGGCCGGACCGCCGCCAGGGCAAGGACGACGGCGGCAACGGCCAGGAGTGCCTTGGCGGGCGGGAAGGCGGGGATGCTGAGGCCGGCGGAGAGGTTGAGCCCCAGGACGGCAAGGGCGGCCAGCGCCGCCCACCCGAGCCGGGCCGGAGCCCAAGGCGGGATGGTTCCTTCCGCTCCGCCGGTCGATCCTGGCGGGTCCAGTCCGCGCAGGACCGGCACGATCACCGCGAGCGCCGGGATGACCAGCCCCACGACGCCCAGGAAAACCCAGTGCCAGCTGAAGACCTGCGCCACCACACCGGCCGCGAAGGGACCCACGAGTGAGGGCACCACCCAGGCGGCCGAAAACGCGGCGAAAATCCGGGGATGCAGGGTACCCGGGTAGAACCGCGCCACCAGGACGTAGAGGGCCACGGTGAGGGCGCCCCCGCCGAAGCCCTGGACCAGGCGGCCGGAGACCAGCATGGGCATGGAAACCGAGGTGCCCGCGACCAGCAGGCCGGCCACGAACAGCGCTACCGAGGCATACAGCGGCAGGGCGGGCCCGCGCCTGTCTGACCAATTGCCGGCGCCCACCATGCCGATGACACGGGTGGCCAGCGGCCCTGCGAAGGCCAGCGCGTAAAGGCTCGCGCCATTCAGTTCCCGGCTGACCAGCGGCATGATGGTGGTCACGGCAAGGGATTCGAACGCGGCGAGGAACACCAGGGCGCAGGTACCCACCGTCACCCAGAAATACGGGGGCCGGAAGATCCCCGTGGCGTGGTGGACGGCCGGAAGCGTGGGGTCCTGCATTACGGTTCCCCACCCACGTACCGGTTCCGGCCGGAGCGGTAGCCGAAGACGGCGGCGAGCAGCCCGACCACCGTGAACAGGATGCCGGCGGGCACGAAGGACCCGGTGGCCTGGTGCAGCTGCCCCACCAGGAGCGTTCCGGTGGAACCCACCCCGTAGCCAACGCCCTGCATCATGCCTGACAGGTGCGCGGCGGTGTGCCCGTCACGCGTGCGGAGCATGATCAGGGTCAGTGCACAGGCGGTGAGGCTCCCCTGGCCCAGGCCCAGCAGTCCTGCCCAGACCCAGACCAGGTCCAGGGGGCCCAGGATGCTCAGCACGAAGCCGCTCCCGGTCATCAGCGCCACCACGGTATTGATGGCCCGCTGGTCGCGGAACTTCGCGGCCAGCGCAGGGGCAAACAGGGACCCCAGCATCTGCAGAACGATGCACGCGGCAACGATCAGCCCCGCCGTGGCCCCGTCAACGCCTCTCTCCCGGAGGATGGGCGCCAGCCACGCAAAACCACTGAAGGACATCATGGCCTGCAGCACCATGAAGATGGTCACCTGCCAGGCCACCGGCGACCGCCACACATTCACCCCGTCCCTGACCGCCTGGTGCCGGACAGTCCCCTGCCGCAGGGCAACGGGCAGGAACAGCAGGAGTACGACGGCGGCAGGCACCGCCCAGACCCAGAGCGCCCTGGTCCACTCCCCCGTCGCCGTGTAGACCGGATAGGTGAACCCGGCCCCGAGTGCCGCGGACGCGCAGATTGCGGTGGTGTACAGGCCGCCCATGAGTCCCAGGCGGTGCGGGAAGTCCCGCTTGACCAGGCCCGGCAGGAGCACGTTGCACAGCGCGATCGCCGCACCGCACGCGGCCGTGCCGGCCAGGAGGGCGGGCAAATGCCCGGCGCCGCCCATGGCCGCCCCGGCATCCACAGGCCGCAGCAACAGTCCCGCGGTCAGCAAGGCCATGGCGCCCAGCAGCACCCGTTCGGCACCGAACCGGCGGGCAAGAACCGGGGCAACCGGAGCAAAAACCCCCAGCAACGTCACGGGAACCGTGGTCAGCACCACCACGGACCAGCCAGGCAGGCCCGCCTGCGCGGTCACCTCCGGCAGGACAGCAGACAGGCTGGAAAAGACGCTCCGCAGGTTCAAGCCGATCAGCACGAGGCATACACCCAGGTAGGCCAGGGCGCGCCGGCCGCCCACACGGGTGGGCCCGGGCGCGGGGAGTTCGTCAACCTCCGCGTCCACCAAAGTACCCAGGTCCACCAGGCTGCTGCCCGTCCTGGGACGTCCCTGGCTTTCTTCGGAGACAGCCCCCCGCCGTTGCTTCCTTGCTTCGGCATTCGTTGCGTCCGTCATCCGCCCATTCTTGCAGGAGCCCGCTGCGGCGGGAGTTATCCACATACGGCTGGGGGCACCTTCAGAAGCGGCCGCCGCAACCCTAGCTTGAAGGGACGCAGCCCGGTTCCCTCAGAGCCCACCGACACAACAATCCCGAAAGTAGATGATCATCCTGAATTCACAAGAAACCGCTCCTGTTGCCGGGCAGCACACCTCAGTCCAAGCACCACCACAGAACCCGCCCGGCCATGGGAAAGCAATTGCCAGCCTGGTCCTCGCGATCCTCGCACCCCTGAGCCTGGCAGTCACCCGCTCCCTGGCCGCTGTCGCCTTGCTGCTGACATTTCCTTACAACGGTCCCTCAAAATTTCCCTGGGTCGCGCCCTTGGTTCTTTGGAGCCTGCCGATGGTCTTTGGAGCCATCTCCACAGGTTTGGCCATCTCGGTCATCCGCAGCCCTACGCAGCAAGGTTTCTCAAAGGGCATGTCAACAGCATCGCTTTGCGTGTCAGGCGTCGTGTTCGTCATCGGGATTATCGTCTCGGTGAGCCTCATGAACGTGATGTACTGACGTGCCTTTCGCGCCGGAAACTTCTGATGGATTCATCGTCCGTCCAATGCGCCCTCTTGGGTTCTCTTTGCGGCGCTATTCTGGAAGGGATGAGCGAATCCCCTGAAAACCCCCAGCAGCCGCATGTCCCCAGGCCCGTCACGCCCGGAACCCAAGCCTCCTTCGGTACCTACGGTGGCCGGCCGGTCAGTTTCGTGCGCCGCGGCACCCGGTTGCAGGGCCGGCGCCAGGCCGCGTGGGCCGAGCATGCGGAGCGGTGGGCCGTGGACGTTCCCCGGCACGTGGCCAACACCTCGGTCCACCCCGACTACACCTTCGACGCTGCAGCCGAATTTGGCCGCGAGGCCCCGCTGGTCGTCGAGATCGGGTCCGGCCTGGGCGATGCCATCTGCCACGCGGCAGAACAGAATCCGGACACGGACTTCCTGGCCGTGGAGGTCTACACGCCCGGGCTGGCCAACACCATCATCAAGATCAACAGCCGGGGCCTGACCAACGTCCGCGTGGTCGAGGCCAACGCCCCGGAGGTACTGGCAACCATGCTTCCCGCCGGTTCCGTCAGCGAACTGTGGGTCTTCTTCCCGGATCCGTGGCACAAGTCGCGGCACCACAAGCGCCGCCTCATCCAGCCCGAGTTCGCGGGACTGGCGGCAAAGGCGTTGAAACCCGGCGGCCTGTTCCGGATCGCCACCGACTGGTCCAACTACGCCATCCACGTCCGGGACGTCATGGCCGGTTCAGCGGACTTCGAAAACCTGCACACCGGCGAGCGCCGCGGCCCCGAAAGCCCGCTGACCCAAGTGTGGCAGTCGGGCGTCGAATCGCTGGTGGGCGGTGCACCGGTCCGGGAGGGACGGGCACCCGTAAGCACCGGGCATACCGGGCCCAACGAAGGCGTGGACGAAACCGGCGGCTGGGCGCCACGGTTCGAAGGCAGGATCCGGACCAGCTTCGAGGCGAAGGCCCACGAGGCCGGCCGGCTGATCTTCGATCTCTGCTACCGCCGCCGCTGATCCACTGACACGCGGGGCCGCGGCGGGGTGGGCGCTAGCCCACGTTGATGGCGGCCACGATCTCCTTGAGCATGTCCAGCCGGGGCTCCGCCTCAGCGTTCAGGTACGGCCAGATAACCACCACGCCGATGAACCGGCTGCTCTCCCACACGCCTACCGTGGCTGCCACCTTTGCCGCTCCGTCGGCGGCGTCATATCCCACTACCACGCCATACGCGGACTTGCCGGGCAGGTTCAGCTCGCCCTCGGCCAGCAGGGTACCGCCGCGCTCCTCGCGGTAGAAATCTGACATCAGGTGCGCCCAGCCGTTGGCCTGCGGCGCATCCTGCACGGAGGTGTCGTCCTTGATCACAGTGACCAGGACACCGCCCAGCAGTCCGTACTGCTCGCTGTTGGGGCCGGCTGTGGAGTCGTCCAGGACCTGGGTGTGCTCGGGAAAGTCTGCGGTGAAGCCCAGCGGGGATTCGATGTGCACTGACATGGTTTCAGAGCCTCTCGAGCTTGGTGTCGTTGGGGACTTTATAGTACGTGGAGACGTTGGTGGTGGCCTGGTTCTCGGTCTTCACTTCCACCTCGCCGAGCTTCACGTCGAACCCCGCCTCATTGGTGGCGGTGACAACGGAGTTCACCTGGACAGTGGCGGAGCCGGCCTCGTACAGCCTGGCGGCGTCGCGGGCAGCGCCGGCCTCATTGCCGAGGGCAACGTTGCGCAGGTAGCTGTCGATGACGGGCCGGTTTTCCGGGGAGTAATCCACGTTGATCTTGACCGTGCCCTGGGTGCCCGCGGTCACGGTCGAGTCGAACTTGGCGGCCTTCGCGTCCACGCCTTCCGTGACGCCCTGGGCCACGGTCCCGTCCATGGAAACGGACACCGAATCGATGTTGTTGCTCTTGTCCATGTTGACCTGCAGGCCCCCCTTGCCGGAGGCCTCGAAGACACGGCCGTCCAGGTTGAGCTTGCCCTGTGCCGAGACCTCGCCGCTGGCCGTTGACGTGCCGTCCGTCAGGTTGCGCTCGTATGCGAGGTCGAGCTTCGCCGAGCCGGACGCCGGGCCGGACTCGCCCGAGGCCTCCAGCGAGAAAGTTCCCTTGGCCTTGTCCGTCTGTCCGGTGGAGCCGTTGTCGTGGGCGGCATTGTTGATGGTGTCCAGGATGTAGCCGGGCGGGTTCCCGGCCACGTCCTTGATGTCGCCGATGCTGTCCGGCGGCAGGTCCTTGTACATTTGCTCACGGGCCGCCATCGCTTCCTCCACGCTTGCGAACGTGTACTCACGGGAGACTTCACCGGTCAGGGTGGCGCCCGCCGTGCCGGAGGTGTCGTTCACCCCCAGGCCCATGTTTCCGTACACCTTCATGGTGGCGGACCCGTCGGCGTTCTCCACCACTTCCGTGCCCACTTCGGCGCCACCGTGGACCCACGCCACCCTGGCCTCGATGGAGGCCTTGCCCGTCTCCGAGTAGATCGGGATATCCGCCTTGGCAAGCTCCTGGAGGTGCTGCTTGGCCAATTGCTGGGCGGCGGCCGGGATGCCGCCGTCCATGCGCATCAGGTCCTCGGCGAACGGCCCGTCGCTGCCTTCGCCTTCTATCAGGTATTTGCGGTCTGCCGCTGAAAGGCTGTCCCACCACTTTGCCTGCTCTTCCGGGCTGGCGTGGACCATGCGCTCCAGCCCGGCTTCGAGTTCCTGGCGGTGTTCCGCTGCCGCCCTGGCCGCCTCGGCCTTCTCCTTGAGCCATTCCCGGGCTTGCGCGGCCAGCGAGGTCAGCCGGTCCCAGGTGCTGGTCCCGGAGCCGCCGGCACCTGCCGTGGAGGCCTTTTCCTGCTCGTCGGCCTGCCGCAGCAGGATCTTTGAGTTCTCCCTCAGGCTGGCCACCACCTTGTCCAGGCTGGGCCGGTGGCTTCCGCTCCACTCCTGGCGGAAGCTTTCACCGTCCCGTCCCTTCCACGGAGCGGACTGGATCTGGCTGTGCAGGGTGCCGGCCCGGCTGCTCAAAAGGGACGCCGCCTGGTCCGCAGCCTTGGCCAGAGCCCGCAATTGGCTGACGTCAGCGCCGTAAAAAGTCATGGTTCCCCCGGAAGTGTGCGGTGCCTGTGAATCGCTGGTCCTTATGGTTGCACAGGTGGCCGGGCCCGGCGATGGGGATCCCTCCCCATCCTCCGGCGACGGGACCTGGGTGGGACGCGCGGCGGCTGGCCTGCCCGGGCCGGCAGCTGCGGGGCTCAACTGTTCCGGACCGGCCCGCCGTGGCACGATTGCCCTTGTAAGAAGGGCACGCACACCAGCGCACTTCCGCGCTTGTCCAAAGGAATGACGATCAAAAAAGAATTGCAGCAGGCCGTTGACAAGGCCGAAGACGTCACGAATTCGCGTGTCCTGGAGATTCTTGCCCGGCTGGGTTTTGCGGTCAGCGGCATCCTGCACCTGCTGGTGGGGGCGATTGCCATCCGGCTCGCCGTGGGCGGTACCGGGAGTGCCGATTTCAGCGGTGCCGTGGCCGAGTTGGCCACCATGCCTGTTGGCCCCTTCCTGCTGTGGGGCAGCTTCGCCGCCTGCGCCGCCTTGTCGTTGTGGCAGACAAGCGATGCGATCTTCGATTTCAACCACCAGCCCACCAAGACAAAAGCGAAGAACAAGGCCAAGGCCGTCCTGCAGGCAATCGTCTACGCCGTGCTGGCCTTGACGCTGTGGCACTTCGTCACCGGCACGGGCTCCGGCGGCGACAACCGCAAGGCCACCAGCGATTTCACCGTTTCCATGATGGTGGCGCCGGGCGGTGTGGCGTTGCTGGTGGTGATCGGCGTGGCGGTGGCTGTCACGGGCGTGGTGTACGGCATCAGGGGACCCAAGAAGTCCTTCCAGAAACAGTTGCGGATGCCCGCTCCCGGCCCGGCCAGGACGGCGGTCACCGCGTTGGGTGTGGCGGGCTACCTCGCGAAGGGAACGGTGCTGCTGCTCGCCGGCTTGCTGATCGTCGTGGCCACCGTGAAACAGCACCCGGAGGATTCCACGGGCCTGGATGGCGGCCTGCGCGCCCTCCGCGACCAGCCCTTGGGCCCCTACCTCCTCGCCGCGGTGGGTGCGGGCTTGATTTGCTACGGCGCGTACATGGTGATGCGCGCCCGGTTGGCCAAAATGAGCAAGTAAACGGCGGTGCGGGTGGCTAGGGTTGAGGTATGCCCCAGGTACGCGCCGAACGCTTCATCCGCATCGATCCGGATACTGCCTTTGCCTTCTCCCAAACCACCGGGGCCTTCCGGCTGAAATGGGATCCCTTCATTTCCGCGCAGGGATTCCTTGACGGCGCCCGGGCTGCGGGGAAGGGCGTCCGGACCCGGACCAGGTCGCGGCTGGGCCTGTCCATGGTCAGCCAGTACGTCTCCTTCGCGCCGCCGCGCAGCGTCGGGATGACCATGGTGTCCGGTCCGTGGTTCTTCGCTAATTTCGGCGGCGGCTGGCGCTTTACTGCGGACGACGGCGGCACAAGGGCGGTCTGGAAGTACACCTTTTCCTGCCGGCCCGCTGTACTCCGGGCAGCAATGGAGCGGATCGGCAGCCGGCTGCTGGGGTATGAGATCGAACGGCGGATCGAGGCCTTCGCCCGCGCCTGCGAAGACGAGGCGCTGGTGGCAGAGTTCCGGGCGATGGACACCACCAGGCCGGGTGGGCCTACGGAACCGTAATCACCGCCACCGCGTGCTGGGCGCCGTCGCGCAGTTCCACGCTGGAGATGCTGGCCAGCTGGATGGGGGTTGCCCCGGTGACCTTGACCTTCCCCGTCGGGGTGGCCGACCAGGCGCAGGCACGGTCCTCTCCACCGGCGCGGTCACGGACCCACAGCGAGAGTGTCCCGTCCGGGGGCAGGCTGCTGCCGCTCACCGCGAGCTCGGTTCCCCAGGCTTTGCGCGCCATGTCGATGTGGACCTGCAGCCCGTCCCCGGAGGCCACGGAATAGGTGGCATCCGGCTGCGGCGGCCTGACCAGCAAAGGCCCCGCCGCCAGGCCTGCTGCCAGGCACGCGGCCGCAACGGCGCCCGCCAAAGCCACCCACCGGCGTCGTAAAGTCCGACGCCGGCGGGACAGTTCCTCGAAAAGGCGGACGGCGACGTTGCTTCCGGCATCCTCGCTGCCACCGGGTGCTGCGGTGAGCGCCAGGGCGTCAGGGACGGGAAGGGCGTCCAGGAGCACGGGCACCTTTTCCAGCGCGGCCAGCTCCTTGCGGCAGGCCGCGCAGTCCTGGAGGTGGCTTTCGAAGAGGGCGAGGTCCTGGGGATCGAGGCCGCCCAGGACATAGGCGCCGAGCAGGTGGTGTGGATTGGTGCTCACCGTTCCACCCCCATTTCGTCCAGGATGGTGCGCAAGGCCCGGAGCCCGTAGTATGCGCGGGACTTGACCGTGCCGCTGGGGATGTTGAGCTGGGCTGCTGCTTCGTTGACCGTGAAACGGCGGTAGTGCAGGGCCACCAGGACCTCGCGGTGTTCCTTGCTCAGCCTCAACAGCGCTTCCTCCATCAATACCCGATTAAGCATTTCGTCGACACGCCCCACCACCTCGACGGGATCTGCGAGGCCGCTTCCGAGGGCCTCGGCCGGCCGGCGTTGGCTCCGGCGATAGTTGTCGATCATGACGTTCCTGGCCGTGCGGTACAAGTAGCTGCGGAAACTGCCGTTGATGTCCGGGGCATGCTGCCAGACGCGAAGCACGGTTTCCTGGACCACGTCCTCCGCCAGCTGGGGATCCCGGGTTGCGCTGAGCACAAAGCGGCGCAGGGCGCTGCCGTGCTCGCGGTAGATCGCCTCCACCACGCCGTCATCGAGCGGCATCCCACCCTCCCGTCACCTGGCCTGTCGCCGAAACACTCCGCTTCCGGCTGTTACGACGCCCGCGGGGCGGAAACGGTTCAATCGGGCGCAGGCTTGTGAACCATTCTTCACCCGGAGGCGTCATAGGGGTTAGCGTCCGGTGATCCGACGCCGGGCCCTGCCAAGGAAAGAATCCAGCCAAGGGAGCACACCATGAAGCACCATCTCGGACCGGGCCTCGCCATCCTGGCCCTCACCGCAGCCCTCGCCGGCTGCGGCAGCAGCTCCGGCACCGCGCCGGCTGCCACCAGCCCGGCAGCAGGCACCGCGACTTCCCCATCCCCCGCCTCATCGGCTTCGTCCGCGGCGTCATCTGCGCAGGCCGGTACCGCCGTCGAGCTTAAGACGGCCTCCTCCTCAGCCGCGGGAAGCATTGTGGTGGACGGAAAGGGAATGAGCCTTTATCTCTTCACCAAGGACACCAAGGATTCCGGCACCAGCGCGTGCACCGGCTCTTGCGCCGTCCAGTGGCCCCCGCTGACCACCACGTCCGGGACGCCCACCGCGGAAGGAGTCACCGGCAAGCTGGGGACCATCACCGGCGCCGACGGCAAGAAGCAGGTGACACTGAACGGCATGCCCCTGTACTACTTCGCCAAGGACACCAAACCCGGTGACACCCTCGGCCAGGGCATCGGCGGCGTGTGGTTCCTGTCCGATCCGTCAGGGGCCATGGCCAAGGCGGCGGGGCAGGCCTACTGACCCGCCCTCGAATGCGGTCCGGGCTACTTCAGGGGAACGTCCGTGGTTTTGCCGGGGAGCGGGACCCCGGTGGGGACGGGGACAGGCAGTTTCGGTGCCTGCTCCAGGCCCTTCCTGACATCACCGGGGACATCCGCGGGCAGTGACGGCTCCGCCGGCACCCCGGCCGGCTTGGGGGCCGGGGACGCGGAGGATCCGTGGGTGGGGGTGCTGCCCGGCCGCACGGCAGCGGGCGACGACGCCCCGCCGGCGGGTGCCGGGGCGGTTGCGGGTGCCGCTGGAACGGCCTCCGGGCTGCTGGCCGCGGACCGGGTCGCCGCGGGACCAGGCACCGGCACTTCGCCGCCCTTGCTGCCCGCGGGCGCGGCGGCGGAACCGGTGACGAAGGATGTGACTGCCTGGTTCAGCTGGCTGAACGAATCACGGAATCCCTGGTCGGAGGCAGCAGCGACAGCGCCGCCGGCCGCGAGGGAGGCGGCAACGGAGAGCGTGGTGAGCGTGATGCGGCGCTTGGCCCTGCGGCGGGCGGCCAGTTCATCCGCCGGTTTGGCCTCAGGAAGCACGGTGGTGGCTGGGGCGGCGGCGGACGCGCCGGCCATCAGGGCGGCGACGTCGGCTGAAGGCGCCGGGGCCCCGGCTGCCAGCGAACGCAGGCCGAGCAGGGAGTCACGGAGCTGGCCGTCGTCGCCGAGGCCTGCCTCCAGCAGGAGCTGGTCAACCACCCCGTCGTTGCGGGATCCTGCGGTATCACTCATGATTCGCCTGGTTTCTCTTGAGCGTTTGGGCCTTAAGGTTCTGCAGGGCGCGGCGCTGGAGTTGCTTGATGGCTCCGGCGCTCTTGCCCATGATGGTGGCCACCTGTTCGATGGACAGGTCAGCCACGACGCGAAGGGCCAGGACCTCCTGGTGTTCTTCGCTGAGTCCTTCCAGCATGGCGGCGGCTCCGCCGGTCAGTTCAACGGCGTGGTCCTCCGCGGATGGGGTTGTCCGGCCGTCATGCTGGGGGTCGTAGGGTGTCAGCTGGGGGCGGCGCTCCAGCCGGCGGTAGTGGTCCACCATGCGGGCGTGGGCGATGGAAAAGATCAGCGACTTGGCGCCCTGCAGCCCGCCGGTGAGGTTGCCGATCCTGGGATAGAACGCCATGAAAACGTCCTGGGTGACGGCTTCGGGGTCATCAAGTCCGCGTGCTTTGAGGTAGCCCTGCACGGGCCCTGCGAAGGTTCTGTAGGCAGCAGCGAACAACGCGGCCGGATCGGTTCCGGCTGCGTTGTCGAATATGGCGAACTCTTCTTGGGCCAAAGTGTCTAGCACCAGCGGCTCCTCCATCCCGGGATCCGGCGCGCGCCTTTTCCCGGTTTCCGGTACGGACTGCCAGTCCCTGTGGTCTTCCGGCTGCCTTCTTGCGGGTCGTTCAGGGGTACTGTCCCAGGCATGCGCACCCCGCCCGGCGGCCCGGACTGCGGCCGCAGCCGCAGTCCAGACTAGCCAACAGCCTTAGCGGACCGAAACTGACGGAGCGTGGGCGGTGTTGCCACCCGCTGCCGGAACGGCCGGGACGGCCGGGACGGCGGGAACGGTGGTGTTGCCCTCGGCGCCCGGAACGGCCGGGACAGCGGGAACGGCGGGCACGGACGGAACCTCGGGCTTTTCGGCCTCAACCGAGGCGGAACCCTTGGCTTCGGCGGCGGCCTTGGCGGCCACGTCGGCCTTGGCCACGACGTCGGCGCAGTAGCTCTTGATGTTCGCGTCACCCTTGGCGGCGATGGACAGCGACGAGAACGCCTGCGAGGAAGCGTTCAGTCCGCCATGGGCGAAGGCGGTGCAGAGGCCCAGGGCCGCCGGACCGGCAGCGTCAACAGCGGTCTTGGCGTCGGCGGAGGCGGTGGCCTTGGCGGAAACCTTCTCGTCACCGGCCGCAGCGGTGCCGGTTGCCTTGGCGCTGGCATCCGAGGAAGCGTCAGCGGTCTTCAGGGCGTCGGAAACGGCGGCGGTGGCGGAGGGTGCCGGGGTGGCCTGGCCGTTGGCTGCGGCGTCGGCGCCGAGCTTGGGGGCCGGTGCACCGAAGACTTCGTGGGCCGTCTGCTGGGCCTGGGCGGGCAGGACGCCCGAGATGGCGGCGGCGCCGGTTCCGCCAACGGCCAGGGTTCCTGCAGCCAGGACTCCGGCGGCGACTTTGCTGGTGGCGAGCACGGTGAACACAGACATTTAACTTCTCCAAACCTAGACAACACGTCGGATTGGGCCCGGCGGGCGGACCCATCACTGACTACATCGCCGGAGACGCCGCAGAGGTTACGGGTGTCTGGTTTTTTATTTTTCCGGTCCCCGCGGGGAAGGCGCGGGGCAGCTGATCCACTGCTGACCCGCGCCTTTTGCATGTCCCTAAAGACCCGTGGCCGCGCCGGTACCGGAGCGGCCCCGCGCTGCTAGGCCTCCACCAGGTCTGCGTCCTCGAATTCCACGGCGGCCACGATTTCCTGGGTCTCGGGGTTGATCATGAACGCCTCGTCCTCCTCTTCCACCATGAGGAAGTCGCCGTTGTCGGTGCTGAAGTGCCACGCCAGCGTCTTCTCGCCGTCGTGAATGTAGTTGGGGTCGCCCATGGTGATCTTCGTGAGCTCGCAGCCGGCGATCTCGCACAGTTCCCGGATGATCACTTCGAAGTCCGGGGCGTCCTCGAGGGCTTCGGCGGCGGCCTGGGCGCGGCGTTCGGGAAGGTCCGGGATGTGCGCAACCAGGCCCTGGATGTACGGGCCCACCTCCTCGTCGTCGAGCACCACGAGGTCCGCCTGGCGGCGCAGCCAGCCGGCGTTGAGCGCCGTGATGTTCTCTTGCTCCAGCAGTTCCTCGAACTCGCCGTCCAGCTCCTCCATCCGGAGGACGCCGTCGGGAACGTCGCCGCTGTCATCGACGCTGCCATCCAGGTAAAGCTCGGTGTCCTCCTCGGACAGCGCGTCGTAGCATTCGACGGCGCGGTTGAAGAGTTCCAGGTGCGCGGTGGCGCCCATGCCCGCCATGCCCTCGCGGATGAGCGTGTCCGTCGCGGCACGGTCGACCGCCAGGAAGGCGTACTGCGCGAAGCCGCCTTCCAGCGCCTGCGTCAGGTAGAAATCGACGTAGTAGCTGCGGACGGACACCGGCGACATTTCCTCGGTGTGGAGCAGGGCCGTATGCATGGCGTCGACGACGGTCACGTTGGCCTGGACCGCCTCCTCATCGCTCGCTTCGATGCTGCTGCTGGTCAGGACGACGGGCTGGGGCGTGGTGATCATGGAAATCCTCGCTGCTGGGATGGTGGTGCTCCGGACGCTTTTCACGCTACGGGGGCCAGTTCACGGCAGCATTGAGGAGGAAGTGAACGTCAAGCGAAGTTTTCGAGGCGGCCCGGAAGGACGGCGGGACATGGGCCTGCTGCCGGGAGAACTAAGATGGATCAGATAACCACCCACCGGACCCGGCTCCGCCGTGGCCTGCTGAAAGTAGTGCGCACCATGCCATCCCAACCGGACGAAAGTGCGGCACTGGCAATACAGACACCCGCCATCAACGACCGCTCCCTCGCGGCCGGGCTGGCGTATGCCATGGCCAGCAGGGTTTCGGGCATGTCGTTCGACGCCGGCACCGGGCTCATGCTGGGCAAGGTCCGGGGCGGGGCGGAAGTTCCGTACTCCACCACCGCCAAGCTGGTCCGCAAGGCAGGCGGCTGGAGCTGCACCGTAGGCGTGTGCAGCTGCCCCGTCCGCAAGGACTGCAAGCATGTGGCGGCCCTGCTGTTCGCGGCGGAGGACAACCCGGCCATCCGGATGCAGCTGCTGGCCCCGTCCACGGCTACGCAGGTGTCCCGCGCCCCCTCCGCAGCGCTCTCGGATTGGGAGCAGGCCCTCAGCCCGCTGATTTCCCAGCCCGGCGCCGCCCCGTCCACCAGCGGTGTTCCCCTGGCGTTGCAGTTCGAGGTTGAAGAGCCGCCGCCGCATTTCTCCTACACCGGCCGCCGCGACCCGGTGCGCGGCGTGCGCCAGCTCAAGGTCCGGCCCGTCATCATGGGGGCCAAGGGGAAGTGGATCCGCGGGGACGTTTCCTGGAACACGCTGAGCTACCTGAACTTCCGGCGCGAATCGAACCAGGCGCACGTGGAATGGATGCAGGAGTTCCTGGCCGGGCACTCGCCGTCCGCCAGCCGGATGCACAATTCTTCCGGCCTGTGGCTTGGCCTGAACTCCTACGCCGGGAAGAACCTGTGGGGCCTGCTCTCCGATGCCCGCAAGATCGGGCTGGCCCTGGTCCACTCGCGCGGCACCGAGCCGGTCCGGGTCGCGGAGGCCCCCGCCGCCGTCGGGCTTTCCCTGAGCCGGTTCGGGGCGCCGGCGGATCCCGACGGGTCCGGGAAACCGGTGTCCGACGACGGGCTGGAGTTGTCGCCCACCATCTCCGTGGCGGGGGAAGAGGTTGATCCGGCCGCGGTGGGCACCATCGGCCGGCCCGCGCACGGCCTCTTCTTCACCTCCGGTGAGGCCGCACTGCCGGGTGTCCCGGATCCGGACGGCGCCATAACGCTGGCGCCGCTGGAGAACGGGCTGAGCGAGGAGCTCCTGGCATTCGTCACGGCAGGCAGCACCCTCCACATTCCGGCCAAGGACGAATCGCGGTTCCTCACGGGTTTCTACCCGAAACTCAAGCAGGCCGCCCGCGTCACGGCGCGGGATGAGTCCGTGGAGCTTCCCGAGCTGGCCGTCCCCACCCTGTCCCTGCTGGCCAACTACGGGGCTGACCACCGGGTGCGGCTGCACTGGGAGTGGCACTACCGCACCGGGAAACTGGTCACGGCGCAGCCGCTGTGGCGGCACCCCGGCGATCAGGGCTACCGGGACGACACCGCCGAGTCCCGCATCCTGGAAGGAATCGGCCAGCCTTGGGAGGCCGTGGCCGCGCTCGGCGAGTCCGCCACCGGCGGCTGGGGCACCCCGCGCCTGGCGGCGTCGGTGGAACTCAAGGGCCTGGATACGCTGGCGTTCACCGAAGAAGTGCTGCCCAGGCTGCGGGAAGCCCCGGACGTGGACGTGGAAACCGTGGGCGAGATCGCCGACTACCGCGAAGCGGAGGAAGCACCGGTGGTGTCCATCTCCACCAAGGCCACCGAACAGCGGGACTGGTTCGACCTCGGCATCCAGATCTCCTTGGAAGGCCAGCCCGTCTCCTTCGCGGCCGTGTTCTCGGCGCTCGCCTCCGGCCAGACCAAGATGCTGCTGCCCAGCGGCGCCTACTTCTCGCTGGACCTGCCGGAACTGCACCAGCTGCGGGCACTGATCGAGGAAGCCCGTTCGCTGCAGGACAACAAGGATGCGCCGCTGCAGATCAGCCGCTTCCAGGCAGGGCTCTGGGACGAGCTGGCGCAGCTGGGCATCGTGGACCAGCAGGCCGCCGCCTGGCGCTCGGCCGTGGGCGGGCTCCTGGAGGGCGGGGTGGACGGTTTGCCTCTGCCGGCGTCCCTGAACGCCGAGCTGCGCCCGTACCAACTGGAGGGCTACAACTGGCTCAGCTTCCTGTACAAGCACGGACTGGGAGGCGTCCTGGCCGACGACATGGGCCTGGGCAAGACCGTGCAGGCCCTGGCACTGATGTGCGCCGCCAAGGACCACGGGCTTGCGTCCGGGGATCAGCCGTCCGGAGACCGGCACGACGACGGAGCTGCCGCCGACCCTGGAACCCAACCGGCCGCCGTCGCGCCCTTCCTGGTGGTGGCGCCCACCAGCGTGGTGGGCAACTGGGCGCTCGAGGCAGCACGCTTCGCGCCCGGCCTGACCGTGCGCACGGTGGGCGAGACGTTCGGGAAGAGCGGCCAGGACGTGGCCGAGGCCCTGGGCGGGGCCGACGTCGTCATCACCTCCTACGCCTTGTTCCGCATCGACTACGAGGCCTACGCCTCCCGGACCTGGGCCGCGCTGGTCCTGGACGAGGCGCAGTTCGTCAAGAACCATCAGTCCAAGGCCTACCAGTGCGCCCGGAAGCTTCCGGCGGCGTTCAAGCTGGCCATCACCGGCACCCCGCTGGAGAACAACCTGATGGAGTTCTGGGCGCTGACGTCCATTGTGGCCCCCGGCCTGTTCTCCAGCCCCAAGCGTTTTGCCGAGTACTACCAGAAGCCGGTGGAAAAAAACGGCGACAAGGGGCAGCTGGAGAAGCTGCGCCGCCGGGTCCGGCCGCTGATGATGCGGCGCACCAAGGACCAGGTGATCAAGGACCTGCCGCCCAAGCAGGAACAGATCCTGGAAGTGGTGCTCAACCCGCGGCACCAGAAGGTGTACCAGACGCACCTGCAGCGCGAACGGCAAAAGATCCTGGGGCTGATCGAGGACGTCAACAAGAACCGCTTCACCATCTTCCAGTCGCTGACGCTGCTGCGGCAGCTGAGCCTGGACGTCTCGCTGGTGGACCCGGCGCTGTCCGCCGTGCGGTCCAGCAAGCTGGATGTGCTGTTCGAGCAGCTGGAGGACCTGGTGGCCGAGGGGCACCGGGCCCTGATCTTCAGCCAGTTCACCGGATTCCTGGGGAAGGTCCGGGAGCGGCTGGAGGAAGAGGACATCGAGTACTGCTACCTCGACGGCGGCACCAGGAACCGCGCCGACGTGGTCAGCGAATTCAAGAACGGCAGCGCCCCGGTGTTCCTGATCTCGCTCAAGGCCGGCGGGTTCGGACTCAACCTCACCGAAGCAGACTACGTCTTCCTCCTCGATCCCTGGTGGAACCCCGCCTCGGAGGCGCAGGCCGTGGACCGGACCCACCGGATCGGGCAGGCGCGGAACGTGATGGTGTACCGGCTCGTGGCCAAGGACACCATCGAAGAGAAAGTCATGGCCCTGAAGACCCGGAAGTCCCAGCTGTTCGCGGACGTGATGGAAGGCGACGCCTTGGCCGGCGGCGCCATCACGGCGGAGGACCTGGCGGGGTTGTTCAAGGAGTAGCGCCGGTTTCGACGCATATGCTGGACTCCAGCGCAAAATACAACGTTGGAGAAAATTGTGGACCAGCAGCAGGCTGCCCAGGAAACCGTTGCCCCGGCAGCACCGCCGCCCCTGCGCGCGGACGCCTTCACCCTCCCGTACCGTGATCCGGTGTGGGACGGCCCCACGGACCCCATCCTCGTCGCCGACCACCTCAACGGCGAGTGGGTCCTCTTCTACACCCAGCGGCGCGCCACAGCGCCAGGGCTGACAGGCGTCGAGTGGGTTCACGGCACCGGCATCGGCGTTGCGAGGTCGTCCGACGGCGGCGCCACCTGGCGCTACCAGGGCACCGTTGAGGGGCTCATCCCGCCCGGAACGGAACTCCCGGCAACCCTCTGGGCCCCCGACGTCGTCCGCATCGGCAACCGGTGGATCATGTACCTGACGGTCTTGGGCGGGCGGCGGACGGACTGGACAGGGAAAGCGGAAATCGTGCAGTTCGCCAGCTGTGACCTGGAGAAGTGGGAGTACCTGGGCGCCATCGGCCTGGACTCGCCGCGGGTGATCGACGCGGCCGTGGCCCGGTGTGGAGACGGCAGGTACCGGCTCTGGTACAAGGACGAGGCCCGCGGTTCCAATACCTTCAGCGCGGTCAGCGACACCCCGGACCGCCCGTCGTCGTGGGTCCTCGAAGGCGTGGCCATCCCGGGCCGCCCGCACGAAGGCCCCAAGGTCTTCCGGCTCGGCGGGAGCTACTGGATGATCGTGGACGAATGGCGCGGCCAGGCGGTGTACCGCTCGGTGGACGGCACCGGAAACTGGACCCGGCAGGAGCACTTGGGCGGGCTGATCCTCACGGCGCCGGAATCCTGGGACGGACGGGCCGTCGTCGGACGCCACGCGGACGTGGTGCCCCTCCCGGCGACGCTGCCCCGTTCGGAAAAAAGCCGCCCCGGGGACGGGGCACCCGGTGAAAGGTCCGGCGATGGCACGGACCGCGCGCTGCTGGTCTACTTCACGCATCCCTGCTGGGGCGGGGAGGACATCGGCACCATGGCGCCGGACCCGTGCACCCGCCTCAGCCACGTCCGTGCCGCGGTGCTCGAAGTGCGCGGCGGGATCCTGGCCTGCACGGAACAGTAGGCAAGGCACGACGAAGGGCCAAACCCTGGAACTATAAGCCGGCGGCTGCCGGCACCGGTCCAAGGTTTGGCCCTGACTCGTGCGCTGGGACCCGTGACGCGGAAGCGTCCACCGGGCGCCGCCCCCAGCAGGCGGGCGCCCGGCGCGTTGCGGGGGTTACACCCGCTGCGGCGAGCCCAGTTCCACCGGGTCCTCATCCGTAAGGTAGGCAAGCTCGGAGTGTGCTGCGAGGTCGATGCCGCGCAGTTCGTCCTCGGGCTTGATGCGCAGGCCGCCCATCGCCTTGTCAAGGATCTTGGCAAGGAGCCAGGTGATCCCGAAGGAGTAGACCAGGACGCTGACGGTGGCGATCGCCTGGACGCCGAGCAGGTCGAAGCCGCCGCCGTAGAACAGGCCACTGACGCCGTTCGGGGCCTTGTCGGTGGCGAAAAGGCCGATCAGCAGGGTGCCCAGGATGCCGCCGACGAGGTGGACGCCCACGACGTCAAGCGAATCGTCGAAGCCCAGGCGGAACTTCCATTCGATGGCCAGCGAGCAGACGGCCCCGGCGATGGCGCCGATGGCCAGTGCACCCAGCGGGCTGACCGCGCCACAGGCAGGGGTAATGGCCACCAGTGCGGCGATCAGGCCGGAGGCGGCGCCCATGCTGGTGGCGGCGCCGTGGCGGACCCGCTCCACGAGGGCCCAGGCAAGCAGGCCGGCGGAGGCGGCGACGGCGGTGTTGAGGAAGACCACGGCCGCGGACTGGCCGGCGGCGAGCGCGGAGCCGGCGTTGAAGCCGAACCATCCCACCCACAGCAGGCCGGCGCCCACCAGGACCAGGGGCCGGCTGTGCGGCTTCGTGTGTTCCATTTTCGGCCAGCCGGAGCTCTTGCCCAGGACCAGGGCCAGGGCCAGCGCGGCGGCGCCGGCGTTCATGTGCACCGCGGTGCCGCCGGCGAAGTCGATGGCCTTGATGCCGTTGGCGATCCAGCCGCCCACCGTGCTGCCGTCCGCGGAGTCGAACGCGAACACCCAGTGCGCGATGGGGAAGTAGACCACAGTGGCCCAGATGCCGGCGAACACCATCCAGGCGCCGAACTTCATGCGGCCGGCGGCAGCCCCGGCAACCAATGCGGTGGTCACGCAGGCGAAGAACAGCTGGAACGCTGCGAACAGGATGACCGGGATGGACGCCGAATCATCCTTGGCCAACAGCTGCCCCATGCCGGGGAATTCGGTGACGTCACCGATCAGGCCCAGGCCGCCAACGGAGTTGCCGAAGGCCATCGAGTAGCCGAACAGTGCCCAGAGGACGGCTACCAGGCTGGCGCCGCCGAAGCACATCATCATCATGTTCAGAATGCGGCGCGACCCCACCATGCCCCCGTAAAACAGGGCCAGGGCGGGGATCATCATGCACACCAGCGCCGAGCTGGCCAAAATCCAAGCGACATTTCCCGAATCCATGGGAAACCCCTTTCGTGATGCGAAGAGAGAACGGTCGTTTGCCGTCAGAGCCGCTCTGCGGAGGGACGTGGCCGGAGAAACCACGTTCAGCGGGAGGGGCGGCTGTTGCCGTCTGATTCCAACTGTATGGCGGCAATTCCCGGGTGGGTTTCCGGTGTGTTAAATGATCGTTTCGGTCATCCACAGGCGAGTTTCAGGGGTCCCGCAGCACGCAGGAAGCTACAGCAGGGGGCACCAGTAACGGGCGGCGCTACTTGGCGGAAACCGCCAGGAACTGGATGGGAAGGTCCAGGAGCTCCAGCGGGCCGTGCGGGCCTTCACCGTCCAGGAGCAACGAGTCCCCGGCCTCCATCGCATACTCGTAGGAGCCGTGGCCGTACACCATCCTGCCGGAGAGCATGTAAATGAACTCCGTGCCCGGGTGCTGGAACAGGGGAAAGACGTCGGAAGCGTCCGTGAGGGTCACCAGCGTGGGTTCGATGGCGTCGCTGCGGCCCTTCAACGTGCCCAGGACGCGGTATTCGTGGCCGTGCTGGGTGCCGCTGCGGACGGTGAGGCTGCCCTGGCCGCTCTTGGTGAAGGTGGCGTCCCGGTCGGTGTCCGCGCCCCGGAACAAAGCGGTGACGGGAACCTTCAGTCCATCGGCCAGCCGCTGCAAGGTGGTGAGGGAGCAGGAGGTGGTGGCGGTTTCCACCCGGGAGATCATGGCCTTGGACAGGCCGGTCCTGGCTGCGAGCTCGGCCGACGACAAGCCGGCCGACGTACGGTAGTGCCGGACCTGCGCCGCAATGACCTGCTCCAGCCGGCCGGCAACCTGGCTGGCAACGTCCTCTGCGGGCTGTTCGGCTGCCTGGTCCCCGGCCTCTTCGGTCATGTTTGCCATCTTAGGCGGGCGGCGGGAGGCCCGGCGTACGACGACGGTCCTGGCCGGTCACGCTGCCTCGCCCAGCAGTCCGGCAAGGGAGTCCGCCAGGGCAAGTGCGCCGGCTTCGGCGTCCCCGTCGTCGACGAGTTCGTCCGGCGAATGCGAGACGCCCGTGGGGTTGCGGACAAACAGCATGGCTGTGGGCAGGTGCGCGGCCAACACACCGGCGTCGTGGCCGGCGCCGGTGTCCAGCACCGGGGCGGCAGGCAGGAGCTGCTGCAGCCGGTCCCGGAGGCCGCCGTCGAAATGCACCGTGGGACTCAGCGACTCCGTACCCAGGCTGGCTGTGCAGCCTTCTTCCGCGGCGAGGACCTGGGCGTTCTGTCCGATCGCTTCGACCAGTGCGGCGGTGACCGAGTCCTCCGGGTGGCGGACGTCGATCCACAGGTCCACCCGGGAGGCGATGACGTTGGTGCCGCCGGGGACGGGCTGCAGCCGGCCTACGGTGGCCCGGGCGTCACGGTATTTGCGGGCGGCATCCCGGATGGAGACCATGACTTTGGCGGCGGCGACCATGGGGTCCTTGCGGTCCTTCATGAGCGTGGTGCCGGCATGGTTCCCCTCCCCCGTGATGCTCAGCTTCCAGCGGCCGTGCCCCAGGATGGAGGATCCGATGGCCACGGGCTGGTGGAGGTCGATCAGCCCCCTGCCCTGCTCCACGTGGAGCTCGACGAACATTCCGAGCCGCTGAAGGGCCGAGTGGTCCGCTCCGATGAACCGCGGGTCCTGGCCGTTCGCGGCGGCCACCTCGGCATAGGTGTTGCCGGCCGGGTCCTTGAGGTTGCGGGCTTTGGTGGCGTCCAATTGGCCGGTAAGGAGCCGTGAGCCGAGGCAGGCAACGCCGAACCGCGAGCCCTCCTCTTCCGGGAAGACCGCGAGGGCCAGGGGACGCCGGGGCTGGAAGTTGCGGGCCTTGAGGAGGTCGACGGCGACCAGCGCCGAGGCGACCCCCAGCGGTCCGTCGTACGCACCGCCGCCGGGAACGGAATCGAGGTGGCTGCCGGTGGCGACGGCGTCCTCCCGCACCCCTGAAGCCGTGTCCCACCAGGCCCAGATGATCCCGTTGGAGTCCGTCTGGACGTCGAGGCCGCGCCGGCGGGCTTGTTCGATGAACCAGGCCCGGAGGTCGGTCTCGGCGGTGGAGAACACCGGGCGCGAGTAGCCGCCGCGGGTGTTGTCCCGGCCCACCCCCGAAATGTCCTTGAGGAGGCCGGCCACGGTGGGGGCGCTGGTGGTTTCAGCGGGGACCGCCGGCGCGGTTGTTGGCTGGAAAAGGCTCACGGTGTTCCGTTCTACGTGGTCAGCGCCGCGGAGGTGGCGCTGCGGAACCTGT
This sequence comes from Pseudarthrobacter sp. NPDC058196, assembly GCF_042882685.1. Classification (NCBI taxonomy): domain Bacteria; kingdom Bacillati; phylum Actinomycetota; class Actinomycetes; order Micrococcales; family Micrococcaceae; genus Pseudarthrobacter; species Pseudarthrobacter sp. NPDC058196. The sequence goes on along the minus strand of NZ_JBHVVN010000005.1, from coordinate 198,815 downwards.
CCGGAACCGTTCCGGTGCCGGTGGCGAGGTCCGCGGCCCAGTGGCCGATCAGTGGCGCGAATTTGGCCCCGTGTCCGGAGCAGGGCGAGACGATGGTGAGGTTGGTCGCCCGGTCAATCAGGAAGTCCTCGGTGGGGGTGTTGGTGAACAGGCAGGTGGTTTCGGCGTAGGGCTCAGGGTCCAGGCCGGGCAGGTAGCGGCGGACGTAGTCCGTCACGCGGGCGCGGCTGGCCGGGTCCACCGTTCCGGTCTGGGCCGCCGCCGACGCGATGCGCGGGCCGCCGTTGTACTCCGCCACTTTCTGCCCGGCAAAGCCGGCGTCCCGTCCGCCGGGCAGCCCGTAGGCCTGGATGCCGGCGGCCTTGTGGATGAAGGTGGGCCAGCCCGGGGCACCCGCGGCCGGCCCGCCGTCGTGATCCCTGTACCGGAAGTGGAACGCCTGCTCCTGCCGCACGGTGAATTCCGGCAGCCCGGCCAGGAAGCCCGCCGGAAGCGGCAGCGAGTCCAGCAGCTGCGGCAACCAGCCCCCGGCGCTGACCACGATGTTGGCGGCGTCGATGGTGCTGCCTGCCGCCGAGCGCACGCGGTAGCCGGTGCCGTGGGTTTCCACGCGGGCCACCTTCCAGCCGGTGAGGACCCGGGTACCGTTGCGGACGGCGAGATCCACCATCGCGTTCACGGAGGTTTCGGCGTCGATCACGCCGGCACCGGGGTGCCAGAGCACCTCGGTGTCGAAGGCGATGTGCGGCCAGCGGTTCCGGGCTTCGGCAGCGGAGAGCAGCTCGTGGTCGATTCCGACGGCGCCGAGCACCTCCGCGAGCTGTGCCGGATTTCGCTTCGGCCCGTAATCCACGGCTCCGACGGAGCTGATCAGTTCGGTACCGGCCTCGGCGCCGAGCCCGTCCCAGAGTGCCTTCGATTCCAGGACGGCACGGGCGTAGAACGGATCCGGGTAGGCGTAGCGGAAGATCCGGGCGGAGCCGTGGGAGCTGCCGTCGTGCGCGGCGGGGACGTCGCGTTCCAGGAGCGTGACCTGGTGGCCGCGGGCGGCGAGCTGCCAGGCGGTGGCGGCGCCCGCCAGGCCGGCGCCCACCACCACATAATCCGACGCGTCGGAAGAAGTGTCAGGCATCAGAAGCTCCCCTGGACTCCGGGGATCCAGCTGGTGCCGGCCAGCGGCACGCGGGCCATGGCGGACGCTTCGATGGTCAGTGCCACGAGGTCCTCGGGTTCCAGGTTGTGCAGGTGGGACTTTCCGCAGGCCCGGGCGATGGTCTGGGCTTCCATCGTGAGCACGCGGAGGTAGTTGGCCAGCCGGCGTCCCGCGGCCACCGGGTCCAGCCGTGAAGCAAGCGAAGGGTCCTGGGTGGTGATGCCGGCGGGGTCGCGGCCGTCCTGGAAGTCGTCGTAGAAACCGGCCGCCGAACCGAGGGCGGCGTATTCGGCGGCGTAGCGGGGATCGTTGTCGCCGAGCGCGATCAGGGCTGCGGTGCCGATGGCGACGGCGTCCGCGCCCAGGGCCAGGGCCTTGGCGACGTCGGCGCCGGTGCGGATGCCGCCGGAGACGATGAGCTGGACCTTCCGGTGCACGCCGAGTTCCTGGAGGGCCTGGACGGCCTGCGGGATGGCGGCGAGGGTGGGGATCCCGACGTTCTCGATGAACACCTGCTGCGTTGCGGCGGTGCCGCCCTGCATGCCGTCGACGACCACCACGTCGGCGCCGGATTTCACGGCCAGCGCGGTGTCGTAATAGGGCCGGGAGGCGCCGATCTTGACGTAGATGGGAGTCTTCCAGTCGGTGATTTCGCGCAGTTCGCCGATCTTGATTTCGAGGTCGTCAGGGCCGGTCCAGTCCGGGTGGCGGCTGGCGGAGCGCTGGTCGATGCCCACGGGCAGGGTGCGCATGCCGGCCACGCGTTCGGTGATCTTCTGGCCGAGGAGCATGCCGCCGCCGCCGGGCTTGGCGCCCTGGCCGAGGACGATCTCGATCGCGTCGGCTTTGCGGAGGTCGTCCGGGTTCATGCCGTAGCGGGAGGGCAGGTACTGGTACACCAGGTGCTTTGACTGGCCGCGCTCCTCAGTCGTCATGCCGCCGTCGCCCGTGGTGGTGGAGGTTCCCACCTCGGAGGCGCCGCGGCCCAGCGCCTCCTTGGCGTTGGCGGACAGGGCGCCGAAGCTCATGCCGGCGATGGTCACCGGGGTCTGCAGGTGCAGCGGGCGGCTGGCGTGCCGGTCCCCGAGGACGACGTCGGTATCGCACTTTTCGCGGTAGCCCTCCAGCGGGTAGCGGGACATCGAGGCGCCCAGGAAGAGGAGGTCGTCAAAGTGCGGGACCTTGCGCTTGGCGCCCCAGCCGCGGATGTCGTACACGCCGGTGGCGGCAGCCCGCTGGATGTCGGCGATGGTGGCGCGGTCGAAGGTGGCGGACTCGCGCAGGCCGAGTTCGGCGACGTCGGCGGGTGCCTGGGCGGGGGCGGGGAGGGAAGTGATGGTCACGGGAGCCTCCTAGTAGGCGGTCGAGTTGTCGACGTGGAAGTGGTAGAGGTTCCGGGCGGAGCCGTAGCGCTTGAAATCGGAGGGGTTCTCGGTGCGGCCGGCGGCGGCGAGCAGTTCCGCGAGTTCGGCCAGGTGCTCTTCGCGGAGCGGTTTTTCGATGCAGTCGGCGCCCAGGGAGGCGACAGAGCCTTTGACGTAGATCCGGGCCTCGTAGATGGAGTCGCCCAGGGCATCACCGGCATCGCCGCAGACCACCAGCCGGCCGGCCTGCGCCATGAACGCGGACATGTGGCCGATGTTGCCGCCCACCACGATGTCCACGCCCTTCATGGAGATCCCGCAGCGGGCACCGGCGTTCCCGTCGATGACCACCAGGCCGCCGTGGCCGGTGGCGGCGGCGGACTGGGACGCATCGCCCTTCACGTGGACGCGGCCGGACATGATGTTTTCCGCCAGTCCGACGCCGGCATTGCCGGTGATGGCCACGCTCCCCTTTTGGTGCATCCCGGCGGCGTAATACCCGGCGTGGCCGTCGATGGTCACCGAGACGTCCGCGTTGATGCCCACGGCGAGGCTGTGCTTGCCGCCGGGGTTGGTGACGGTCCAGGCCTGGCCGTCCACGGCGTTGTGCAGGGCCTGGTTCAGGTCGCGGACCGGGACCTCGGCGAGGTCGAGCACCGCGGGCGTGGCGGCGGCAGTGGCAGTTGTTTCAGGCGCGGCGGCTTCGGGGGCTGTCAGAGTGACCATGTGTAGACCTTTCCGGGTTCCGGTTCAAAGATGCGGGCGTTGTCGATGCCGGGCAGCCCGGCGAGGGCGCGGTATTCGGAGGCCATGGCCACGTAGTCCTCGGTTTCGGCGATGATGGCCGGCTTGCAGGCGATGGGGTCGCGGACCACTGCCATGCTGTCCGCGGTGGTGACCACCAGGGTGTAGAAGCCGTCCAAGGCCTTGCCGAGGTTCACCAGCGCCTCCTCGAGGGTGTCGCCCTGCTGCAGCCGGGAGGCGACGTAGCGGGCGCCCACCTCGGTGTCATTCTCGGAGTCGAACACCACGCCCTCTCGCTTCAAGTTCCGCCGGACCGTGGCGTGATTGGAGAAGGAGCCGTTGTGTACCAGGCAGAGGTCGTCGGCCACGGAAAAGGGGTGCGAGCCGCCCGCGGTGACGGCCGATTCGGTGGCCATCCGGGTGTGGGACAGGCCCTGGCTGCCGGCCATCGTTTCCAGCCCGTGCTCGGCGGCGATCTCCATCGGGTGGCCCACGCTCTTCATGACGGCCACATGCTCGCCGCGGCCGATCACGGTGGCGGCGGGCAGGGTTTCGTTGACTGCCTTGGCGAGGAGGTCGGTGCCGACGGCGGCGCCCACCAAGGTGGTGTCACCCACCACCTGCACGGCTGGTGCGGCGTCAGACGGCAGGAGCGACGCGACGCCTTCGGTGATGGCCGCCGTCGTCATGCCCTGGTCCCTGCCGAGCAGGCTCAAGGTGGACCTGCCCGGGGACACCAGGCCGGGGGTGTTGTAGACGGCGAGGCCGGCGGAGTCCGGTCCGCGGTCCACGATCTGGCAGAGCATCGAGGACAGCAGGGCGCCCATTTGGGGGTGCAGCGAGGGGTTGCGCAGCTGCAGCGCGGCGATTCCGCACATGGAAAGTCCTTTGCGAAGTAGGGATCAGATGGAGGTGAGGTAGGTGCGGATTTCCCAGTCGCTGACCTGGTTGTGCCAGTTCAGGAACTCTTCCTCCTTGGCGGCGGCGTAGTACGTGCCGATTTCCGGGTCGCCGCTGAGGCTGGCCAGGATCACCGGGTCACGGCGGAGCGCTTCGACGGCGTGCAGCAGGGTGGGCGGCAGGAAGTGGGCGTCCGGTTTGGACTCGCCTGGGCCGTACGGCGTGCCGGGGTCGGTGGAATTGTCCACCCCGTCCAGGCCTGCCGCGATGGCGGTGGCAATCGCAAGGTAGGGATTGGCAGACCCGTCGCCGGACCGCAGTTCGATCCGGTTGTTGTCGGGGACGCGGATCATGTGCGTGCGGTCGTTCCCGCCGAAGGACGCCTTCCGCGGCGACCAGGTGGCGCCGGAGGAGCTGGTGGTGGCGCCGCTGCGCTTGTAGGAGTTCACGGTGGGGGCGAGGAAAGCCTGCAGGGCAGGGGCATGGTCCAGAAGCCCGCCAATGAAGGAATAGGCGAGGCCGGAGAGCCCAAGGCTCCGCCCGCCGTCGTCCGCTCCCGCCCGCGCCGGGAACAGCGCATCCGCACCTGACCACAGCGAGAGGTGGAAGTGCAGCCCGGTTCCGGTGCGGTCCGTGAACGGTTTGGGCATGAAGGTGGCGGTCATGCCCCGCTGCTCGGCCAGGATGTTCAGGATGTAGCGGAGCGAGATGACGCGGTCTGCGGTGGTGAGGGCGTCCGCGTACGCGAAGTTCTGCTCAAACTGGCCTGCGGCGTCCTCGTGGTCGTTGGCGTAGTTGCCCCAGCCCAGCGAGTTCATCGCCGTGCTGATGGCGGTCAGGTGCTCGTACATCCGGGTCACACCGCGGGCGTCGTAGCAGGGGCGGGGCGAATCGTCGCGCGTGTCGGCGGTGGCAAGCGTCCCGTCGTCGTTCCTGGTGACCAGGAAGTATTCCACCTCGGCGCCCACCTTGGCCTGCATCCCGTGGTCCGCCAGGCGGGCCAGGGCGTTCTTGAGGATGACGCGCGGCGCGTAAGGCCAGGGCCGGCCGTTGACGTGCGGGTCGCAGTGGATGATGGCCAGGCCCTCCTTGATGAAGGGCACCGGGGTGAACGAGGCGAGGTCCGGGACGGCGATCAGGTCCGCGTCCTGGGGCTTCTGGCCGATGAGGCCCGCGGCGTAGCCGGCGAAGCCCATGGCGCCGCACTCGAGTTCGTCGGCGGCTTCCACCGGCACCAGCTTGGCGCAGGGTTTGCCGGTCATGTCCACGAAAGTGGCCAGCAGGAAGCGGACATCGTGGGCGCGGGCAATGTCCTTGAGGGAAATCCCGGCGGCATCCGCACGGGTCGCAGGGGCGGCTGGGGTGGCGGGGGTTACCGCAGGGGTTGCGACACTGGTCATCGAAACATTCCTGTCCGGCTCGGTGTTAGCTAAGAGTAAACCTTGTTGCACCAGATTAGCCAAGATGACGTTTCACGCGTCCGGCCTGCGTGTTAATTGCATGTTTCGGACCCGGGAGCGAGGGGCGGCGTCGCGCAGTCACGCTTCCGGCCCGTGTACCCCCCCAGGTCCAACGGGTGCTGGCCAACGGCGTGAAGTGGGCGGCGCAGCCCGGGCCGGACCGCTCGGCCCGGCCGTGACCACCCGGGCCCGGGAGCGGTTCGAAGGGGCCGGCCGGCATTGACATCGCCTGCGCCGGGGAGCAGATTGAAATCGTTGCGATGCACAGTCCGGCGGGTTCCGGACGGGCACTTCCCGCCCCGCCGGACCGTGATTCCCTGAGCGGCTCAGCGCCCGTGGGCGAATTTCATAACCACTCCCTTTCGAGGAGCCAGAAATGCCTGCAGTAACGGTCAAGGACCTTGAAACCAAGTCCTTCAACGACGCCGACGAGAAGCGCCGTCCGCCCAAGACCCAAGTGGACGTGGTCAACATTGGCGGCGCCACCCTGGGCCGGCTCACCTTCGAACCGGGCTGGCGCTGGTCCGAAACGGTCAAAACCGTGGTCCACACCGACAGCTGCCAAAACAACCACCTTGGCTTCTGCACCGCCGGGACCCTGACCGTCCAGCTGGACGACGGCACCCGCACCACCATCCACGCCGGAGACGCCTACTCCATTCCGGCCGGCCACGACGCCTGGGTGGAAAACGATGAGACGTTCATTGGCTATGAAGTCATGAGTGCGGCCGAGTACGCCAAGCCCGCCTGACACCGAACAAACGCCAGGCTGCGCGCCGGCACCTTTCCGCCGCACGCAGCCTGGCTTTTTAGCGCCGCCTAACGCCGGCGCAGCCTCGCCACCAGCGTGGCGGCCACCAGTGCGGTTCCCAGTTCCAGGCCGATGACCAGCAGCAGCTGCGCGCTGCCGCCGGGCCCGGCACCAGTGGACGACGACGGCACTGCACCGTGCGCGTGGCCGGCACCGCCGGCTCCCAGCAGGAGTGCCGCGTGGACGGCGGCCATGGCCACGGCGGCCGCGGTGACCTTGTGAAGTGCGGCCACCCCGCGGTGCCGCCAGATATGGACGGCGCAGGGGACGCAGACCGCGGCAAGGGCCAGCATGAGGGCGCTGAGCCACGCACCATGGGTGCCTGCGGCGGCCAGCCAGACGTGCATTGCGCAGGAAACGGCGGTGACCACGGCTGCGAGCCGGGGATGAAAGACGGGAGTACCGGCTCGGGCCCGGGCCGCCGTCGTCGTCCTTCGTTCCGCCGTGCCGCTTGCTGGCGGCGTGGGGGCCGGCGCTGGGGCTGGGGCGGCGCTAGTGGCAGCCACCGCTGCCGCCCTCAGTGTGGCAGGACGCGGCCTGCCGGTTCGGGTTGGCGGGGACATCCAGCACCGGACTGCGGTCGAAGAAGCCTTCCGGGCGAAGCCTGAAGCCCACAGTGTCCACGGGCATGATGGGCCAGTCCTCCACCCGGGGGAAGTGGGTGAGGCCGAAGGTATGCCAGACCACGATGTCCTGGCCGTCAAGGTCGCGGTCCTGCGCCACGTAGGCCGGCAGGCCAGCGCCGCCGGCGTGCTGGTTGACGAAGTCACCGGTGGGGTAGCGTTCCTTGTCCGCGTAGCGGGTGACCCAGAGGTCCTTGGTGGCGAAGGCTGCCCGGCGGGCGATCGAAGAAGCGGGGTCCGCGAGCAGCGTGGGCTGGTTGTGCGAGTGGAGTTTGTAGCCTACTGGTTCACCCAGCCGGTTGCGGGATTCGGGGTTGGAGATGATCCAGGTGCGGCCGGCGCGAGCGTCGGCCTCGCGGACGGCTTCGGACTCACGCGCCAGCACGGTGCGCTTGCGGGAGAAGGCGTTGCCGCGCTCGTTGCCCGGCCCCAGGGCCTGACGGACCACGTCTTCCTCCTCCACCCGGTTGGTGAACCCGTCGATGGCCATGTCCAGCCGGGCGCTGAAGAGGTGCTGGTGGAACGGCGCGCCCAGGCCGGGGGCCAGCTGGGAGATGTTGTCCGAACCGCCCTCCGGGTACGCCGAGGTGAAGACGACGCCGGTGGCCTTGGCCTCGAATTCGATGGTGCCGTCCAGGTAGAGGTACCAGTAGAAGCCGTAGTCGTAGTTGCCGATGGTGGTGAAGAAGGAGATCACCAGGCGGCGGTTGCGGCGGGTGTAGGTGACGCCGCTCCAGAGGTCGGAGTGCTTGGCAAGGATGCCCCAGTCCTCCTCATGCATGCAGATACCGTTGCGGATGTCCCGCGGGTTGCCGAACGCGTCGGAGATGACAGGGCTGAGGTAGGTGATCTCGCCCAGGCAGTCGCAGCCCAGTTCAAGGGAGTTTGCGTACTGGCCCACCAGGTATTCGCCAGTGTCGAAGTAGTTCTGCCAGGACCGGACCGGCGACGGGTCACCGTAGGGAACCACCATCTCGGCGATGGAGGCCCGGTTGATGATGGGCCGCTTCCGGTCGCCGTCCTGGAAGGCAAGGTTGTGCAACACCACGCCCTCGCGGACGTCGAAGCCGACGTCGACGCTCCACTTTTCCCATTCGACATGGTTGCCGCCGGTGACAGTGAAACTGGGGCCCTCGGGCTGGGTGATGCTGATGGGCTTTTGGGTGGTCCGCAGCGGGCCGGTCAACTCCGGGTCGGTGTAGTTGCCGTGTTCGGCCGGGACGGGCATCACGCCAAGGTCGATTACCTGGGTGACCTCGTTGCTGACCACATCCACATAGGCCACCAGGCCGTCCACCGGGTGCGCCCAGGCACTGTCCTCCGGGAACTCCTGCACGAACGCCAGACCGCGGAGGATCCGGCGGCCCTTTTCTTCGGCGTACTCGAAGACGCCGGCGGACAGCGGGGCCACCCGCACCTTGCCTGCCTCCAGCCCGCGGTCCGCGAGCGCTTTGAGCCACCGTTCGTCCGTGGCCAGCAGGGCTTCCACCACTTCGAACTCCTCCTCGAGGACCGGGAGCTCGCCGGTCACCGCGGTGTCCAGTTCGACGGCGGTGAGTACCTTCTGTCCGGTGGCGGAGACCTCGACGTCGCGCGGCGCAGCACCTGAGACATCGTGGATGAAGACGCGGAAGCGCCGGTCCGCCGCCGCTGGATCGGTGCCGCGCGCAGGATCCAGCAGGCCCAGGTAGGCGATCCTGTGCTGCGGGCCCAGGTGGCCTTCCGACTGCAGGATGGAGCGTACGTCCAGGATTTCCTGCGCCGTGACCGGCCCGTAGGCAGAGGCTGATGCAGTGTCGGTGGGTGCAAGCGTCATGGAGTGAACCTTCGTCCGGGCCGTTGCCGGCCGCTGGGTTTATTTTCTATAGTTGTAGAGAATAAACGTCCGTAACATGGCTCACAAGAGGTTGGGCAAAGAAATTTCCGGGGAGTGGCCGCCGTGCCGAAGATTGTTGACCATGACGAGCGCCGGCTGGAGCTCGTGGATGCCACCTGGCGGATCATCGCCCGGCAGGGGCTGGAAAGTGCCACCATGCGCGAGATTGCCATGGAGGCCGGCTTCGCCAACGGCGCCCTGAAGCCCTACTTCCCCACGAAGGACACGCTGCTGGAGTTCGCCTTCAGCCATGTGTTCAACCGGACCAACCAACGCATCGCCCAGGTGACTGCAGGCAAGGCCGGACTGGAGGCGCTCCGGGCCTTTTGCCTGGAGGTCCTCCCCCTCGATGAGGAGCGCATCAATGAAGCGCGGGTGGTCATCCCGTTCTGGCAGAAGGCTGTCAGCGATCCCCGGAAGGCGGATATCCACCGGGAATCCATGGCGGAATGGCTGGCCGCTATTTGCAGCTTCCTCGGCGAGGCAAGGAACCGCGGCGACGTAAATGCCGGCATCGCCGACTCCGTCCTCGCCGGCCAGTTGCTGAACATGCTGCTGGGGGCCCAGATCGAGGCCGCCCTTGCGCCGGAGGGTCAACTGGAGTTCGGCCACGCCGCGCAACTGGAAGGCTATCTCGCCCTGCTGGGCAAAATTCCAGGCGGCAAATGAGTCCCAAACTCGAAAGTATGCTTACTATTGTGTGGTCAGGTTCTGGTGCAGACCGGAGCGAGCACGAACTGTTAGGAGCATCTCCATGGGTTTGGACGACAAGATCGGCAACGCTGCAGAGAAGCTTGGCGGCAAGGGCAAGGAAGCCGCCGGCAACGCCACGGGCGATGAAAGCCTGAAGGCTGAAGGCCAGGGCGACCAGGCAAAAGCCGACATCAAGCAGGCCGGCGAAAAAGTCAAGGATGCCTTCAAGAAGGATTAATTGACGCCTCATACAATGGGTGCAGCTCCAGCAGGAGCTGCACCCATCGGCGTTAACGGAGCCAATCCGCACCCACCCGGGGGCTTAGTGGATAAGGCCCGACACCAGGTTGATGGTGGTTGCCAGGACGATGGCCCCCAGCAGGTAGGACAGCAGGGCCTGCCGCAGGACGGTGGAGCGGATGGCGTTGGTCTTCAGGTCGGTATCCGATACCTGGAAGGTCATGCCAACAGTGAAGGCCAGGTACGCGAAGTCCGCATAGCGGGGCTGGGTTTCCTCATTGAAATCTACGCCGGTCCCGTCGCGGTAGTAGATGGCCGCGTACCGGAGCGTGAACAGGGTGTGGACCAGGAACCAGGACAGGGCAATGCTGCCCAGGGCCATGGCCACCGTGGCATCCTTGCTCATGCCCTGCGAATTGGAGGCATCCAGCAGGATCAGGGCCACCCCGGCAAAACTGGCCACCGTGGCACTGAGGACCAACGTGTCCGAGAAGACCCGGCCGGGATCCTCCCGCCGGGCATGGGCCGCCGTTGCACCCGGGCCCAGGTGCCGGATGACGCTCCAGACCCAGATCAGGTACGTGGCAGACGCGGCGGCCCAGCCAAGGGCGGGCGCATAGGCCCAGTGGCCAAAGGCTCCCACAGCCAGCGCCACCACCACACCGACGGCGAGCATCACCACCATCCGCAGCCGGGAATGATGCGCGGGGGAATTGAAGTTGCGGTGGCGGTCCTGGGAAGCGGCGACGGCGTTCATGCGCGGATCATGCCACGGGAAGCTTGGAAACGCCTGACAGGCAGCCGCACTTTTCTTTTTTCGCCAACCGTTGAAAAAAGATTCGGCCCGCGTTAACCTGAACGTACTGTGCCGCAGGACACAGTACGGGGGAACATCAGGTGGCCATCTGTCGCAAGGAACATCCATGCCAGCAACAGCTACAGCCGGAAAAGTTACCCGGCCCGAACGCCAGGACGTAACCGCGAGCATTGCGGCATCCTTTGACCACTGGAAGCACCTTGTGGCGGAGTCCTTCGTGCCCCTCACCGCCCAAACAGCTGACGTGGACGGCTTCCAGGGCCGGATGTGCTCCCGGGTGCTGGACCGGATGTCCATTGTCGAAGTGACCGCCACCTCGCACGAAGTCCACCGCACCCCGGCGCTGATCGCGCAGGCCCATGAACGCTATTTCAAGCTCAACCTGCAACTGGAGGGCACCGGGCTGCTGATCCAGGACAACCGCGAAGCCGTGCTTCAGCCCGGGGACCTGGCCATCTACGACACCAACCGTCCGTACACCCTCGCGTTCGAGGACACGACCCGGATCATGGTGCTGATGTTCCCCTGCGACGCCGTCTCCCTGCCTGCCGACTATGTGGGGCAGCTGGCGGCCGTGCGGATGGGCAGCGGAGGCCTGAGCGGCCTGGTCGGGCAGTTCATCCGCCAGCTGTCGGAAGACCTGGACGTCCTGAACGGACCCAGCGGGTCACGGCTGGCAACGAACGCCCTGGACCTGGTGTCCACCATGCTGCATGCGGAAATGGATATAAAGCCGGACCGGATGAAGCCGCAGGCGCTGCTGGCCGTCTCGGTCCGCGAATACATCGAGGCGAACCTGTCGGACCCGCTGTTGTCCCCGGCGAGCATCGCAGCCGCACATTTCATCTCCACCCGGCACCTGCACAACGTCTTTCACGAGTCCGGGACCACGGTGGCCAGCTGGATCAAGACCCAGAGGCTTGAGGGCGCCCGCCGCGAACTCCGGGACCCGCTCCACGCGGGGCAGCCCGTCGGCGCGGTTGCGGCCCGCTGGGGTTTCCTGGACGCAGCCCACTTCAGCCGCACCTTCCGCGATGCCTTCGGCGCCTCACCCAGCGAGTGGCGCAAAAGCGCCTAGTAGGGGGCATCCGGCCCTCCCCACCGATTACGACCAGGGCCCGCTGGGCACCATGCCACCGCTTCCGCTAACGTCCGTCGGGTGACAAAGAAGTTTCACCTTGCGCTGGTTATTCGGGAAGAGGGCCGCTGATGCCTTTCATTTGCCTCCTGCTCTCCGGTGCCGCACTATTGGCCAACGGGCTGGCGACCCTCGGGCACGTTCCCCGCCGCGACGCCGCCGCCCTCAACCTGCTGGTGGGCGGCACCCAGCTGGTGCTCGCCGTCGTCTTTGTCTCTGCCGCCGGGAACGCTCCGGCGCCGCTCCTCACGGCAGCCGGCATGTTCCTGTTCGGAGCCACCTATCTGTACTCGGGCCTGGACGTGCTGCTGGGTCTCGGGTCACGCGGCCTGGGCTGGTTTTGCGGGCTGGTGGCGTTCTGCGGCGCGCTGCTGGCCACCGCCTGGCTGGGCGCAGACCCACTGCTCGCGGTGCTGTGGGTGTGCTGGTCCGTGCTGTGGGCCCTGCTGTTCGCCTGCCTGGCCCTCGGCGCAGTGCGGCTTGAACGTTTCACGGGCTGGGCTTTGGTGCTGGCCGCACCGGTGTCGGCCACAATTCCGGCACTCCTTGGCCTGGCAGGGTTCTGGCCCGCCTCCCCCGCCGCGGCGTGGGGTGCTGCGCTGATCGGGGCCATCCTGTTCGTCGCGGCACGCGCACTGGCCCGGCGTGGACCAAAGGTTCCGCGCCGGGCCAGTGCCGGAAATCCAGCGCCTGCTAGGTGATGGCGTGGCCCAGGGAAGCCGAGTGGCGGCGCTGGATGACCCATTCCACCAGAACCCCGGCCAGGAAGACCACCGGGACCGCCGCGAGCAGGGCTGTGGCCGTCTCGGCATTGCCCCCAATGAGGGCGGTGAAATTACTGACCACCAGGTAAAGGACCCATGCCAGCAGGACTGCCGCCACGACCGGGGCAATCCGGGTCTGCCACAGCCCTGCTCCGGCATGTTCCCGGCGGAAGAACGCGACGACGGCGGCTGAGCAGAGCATGTACAGCACCAACAGCGCCGCCACGGCCAGGCCGCTGAACCAGGAGAACAGGGTCAGCACGGGGTCCATCGCCAGGATGGCGAACGGCACCACCAGGACGACGGCGGTGGCGGACTGGACCCAGGCGGCCGCCGCAGGTGCCCGGTGCCGGTTGGTCCGGGCGAGGACGGCTAGCATGGAACCGCGCAGGGCCAGGGAGTGGAGGTACCGGTTGATGCCATTGTGGAAGGCGATGATCCCGGCGAGCAGCGAGGTGACCAGCAGGATGCCGGCCACGACGCCCGCCCAGGGACCGAACAGTTCCACCAGCGGACCCAGCACGAAGGACGTGGCATCCCCGGACTCGAGGGCGGCGCCGGCGGCGTCCATCACCTGGGAGGGCCCGTAGTAGCTGACCAGCATCCAGGAGATGAAGGCGAAGAACACCGAGATCACCCCCACCGAGAGGTATGTGGCCCTGGCAACGGTGCGGTGCGGATCCTTGGCCTCGGCGGAGTAGATGGCAGTGGACTCGAAGCCGAACATGGACGCCACGGCAAACATGATGGCAACGCCGGGGGCGCCGGCACCGATCGCTTCCGGGGAAAAGGACGCCGCAACGCTGATGCCCTCCGGCCCGCCGCCGTGGAACAGCACGGTGAAGCCGAACATCAGCAGGATGGCCACCTCCAGGCCCACCAGCACGGCCAGGACGCGGGCGCCGAGTTCGATGTTGAGGGAGCCCAGCACCTGGACGCCCGCCATGGTGGCCAGGGCCAGCAGCCACCACGGCACCTCCAGGCCGATCGAAGCCAGGAGCCCGGAGAAGGCCGCACCATACAGCCCGTACATGGCGGCCTGGACGGTGCTGTAGGCCAGCAGGGCCAGCCAGGCCGCGCCGGCTCCGGTCCGCCTGCCAAAAGCTGCCGTCACGTAGGCGTAGAAGGCGCCGTTCGCCTGGATCTTCCGGCTCATGGCCACAAAGCCGACGGCGAAGATCACGATGACTATGCCCACGATCAGGTACGCGCCCGGGGCGCCGGCACCGTTGCCCAGCGCCGCCGCCAGCGGCGAGGCACCCACGATCCCCGTCAGGGGCGCCTGGGCGGACAGGACGAAGAACAGGATGCCGAGCACGCCGATGCTGCCGGCGCGGAGGGCGGTGGAATGCTCCTTGGCCGGAGCGTCAGCGGTCCGGGTCTCGGAATTCGAAATACTCATTGGATCCTTCTTAACGGTCATGAGCTCGGGAGGGTTGCTGTGGAATCCAGCTTGGCAGCGGCGGGGATTTCCGCTTTGTCCACCAGCGATCAGTTGTTGTCCATCAGCGCAGCGCCGGTCCGGGCATCCTCCCGCCCGCCGCGTCCGCGCCGAAATTCCCCACCTTGCCGCCCGCACCACCCACAGCCGACGGCGTGTGGCGGGGACACGCCGTCGGGCGCGCTTAAACATGGGGAGAGTCAGCCGGGCACAACAAAACGCGGCCGGCCTCCCCGGGAGGGGAAGCCGGCCGCGCCGTCGTTATTCAGTTGGATCCGCCTACCGCAGCACCACCGTGCGGTTGCCCTGCAGCAGGACCCTGCCCTCGCAGTGCCATTTCACCGCGTTGGAGAGTGCCTTGCATTCGGTGTCACGCCCGGCGGCCACCAGGTCCTCGGGCCCGTAGGTGTGGTCCACCTCCACCACCTGCTGCGCAATGATGGGCCCTTCGTCCAGTTCAGCATTGACGTAGTGCGCTGTGGCGCCCACGGTCTTGACGCCCCGCGCGTAGGCCTGGTGGTACGGCTTGGCGCCCTTGAAGCTGGGCAGGAACGAGTGGTGGATGTTGATGGCCCGGCCGTCGAGCTTCCGGGTGAGGTCGTCGCTGAGCACCTGCATGTAGCGGGCCAGGACCACCAGTTCCACCTCCAGCCCGTCCACCAGCTCCATCAGCTGCGCCTCGGCCTCGGGTTTCGTGGCGGCCGTGACCGGGATGTGGTGGAACGGGATGCCGTGCCACTCCACCAGGGCCTGGTGGTCCCGGTGGTTGGACACCACGGCCACCACGTCCACCGGCAGTTCGCCGATCCGGGCACGGAACAGCAGGTCGTTGAGGCAGTGCCCGAACTTGGACACCATGATCAGCACCTTGCGCTTGGAGCCCTGGCGTTCCAGCTGCCACCGCATGCCGAACTTGTCCGCGACCGGGGCAAACGAGTCCCGCAGGACTTGCAAGGTGGAATCGTCGCCCTCGGAAACGAAGTGCACCCGCATGAAGAAGTGGCCTTCGGAGCGCTCACCGAACTGCTTGTTGTCGATGATGTCGCAGCCGTGTTCCAGCAGGAAGCCGGAGACGGCGTGCACGATGCCGGGGCCCTCGGCGCAGTCGAGGGTCAGGACGTGCTCCACGGTGGTGGGCGCCTTCGGGGCAGGGATCTGGGTTTCAGTAACAGTCATGGCTTCAGCACTCGATCACATTCACGGCGAGTCCTCCTCGGGAGGTTTCCTTGTACTTCGTTTTCATGTCGGCTCCGGTGTCGCGCATGGTCTTGATGGCCTTGTCCAGCGAGACCTTGTGGCTGCCGTCCCCGTGCAGGGCCAGCCGGGCTGCGTTGATCGCCTTTACGCTGGCGATCGCGTTCCGCTCGATGCAGGGGATCTGCACCAGGCCGCCCACGGGATCGCAGGTCAGGCCCAGGTTGTGCTCGATCCCCACCTCCGCGGCGTTCTCCACCTGGGCGGGCGTTCCGCCGAGCACTTCGCAGAGCCCGGCGGCGGCCATCGAACAGGCGGAGCCCACCTCACCCTGGCACCCCACTTCGGCGCCGGAGATGGAGGCGTTTGTCTTGAACAGGATTCCCACGGCGGCCGCCGCGAGCAGGAAGCGGACCACGCCGTCGTCGTCGGCTCCTGGAACAAACTTCACGTAGTAGTGCAGGACGGCCGGGACGATCCCGGCCGCGCCGTTGGTGGGAGCGGTGACGATCCGCCCGCCGGCGGCGTTCTCCTCGTTCACGGCGAGCGCGAAGAGGTTGACCCATTCCATCGCCAGCAACGGGTCCGCCGGGGCCTGGACTGGCGACGGCGTTGCTGCCGCCGCCTGGGCGGAGGCCTCCGCCGTTGCCGCAGCGGACGCCGTCAGGGTACGGAACAGCGCGGGTGCGCGCCGGGGAACCTTGAGGCCGCCAGGCAGGATGCCCTCGGCGTTGCAGCCGTTCTCCACGCATTCGCGCATGACGGCCCAGAGCCCCAGCAGCTGCTCCCGCAGTTCTGCTTCGCTGTGCCAGGTGAGTTCGTTGGCGAGCATGACATCGGAGATGGACATGCCCTCGCGGCTGCAGATCTGCAGGAGCTCGTCCGCCGTGGCGAACGGGTAGGGCAGCACGGTGTCGTCCGCCACCACCTTGTCCGCGCCTTCGGCGTCGCCGTCCACCACGAAGCCGCCGCCAATGGAGTAGTAGCTCCGTTCGCTGAGCACGGCGCCGGTGTGGTCGAGGGCGCGGAAGGTCATGCCGTTGGGGTGCGCGGGAAGGGACTTGCGGCGGTGCAGCACCACGTCCTCTTCCCAGTTGAAGTCCACGCGGTGGCTGCCGGCGATCTGCAGCTCGGCGTTCAGGGCCGCTGCGGCCACTTGGTCGTCGGCGGTGAACGTGTTGACCGTTTCGGGCTCCAGGCCCTGCAGGCCCAGGACCACCGCTTTGTCGGAGCCGTGGCCGCGCCCCGTGGCGCCCAGGGAACCAAAAAGTTCCGACTGGACGCGCACGGTGGAGGCCAGATGGCCGTCGCCCTTCAGGCCATCGGCGAAGAGCTTGGCCGCCCGCATCGGGCCCACCGTGTGTGACGACGAGGGCCCGATGCCAACAGAGAACAGGTCAAGGACGCTGAGCGCCATCAGGGGACCTCGGGTGAGGCGTACTCCCGCATGGCGTCCAGGAGCCACCGGCCCAGGAACTCGGCGAACGATGCCCGGGGGAAGATCCGGAAGGAGTCCTCACCGGTCTTCCAGAGCATGGCGGGAATGTTCGCAATTTCGGTGGAGAAGGCGGTGCCGGCCTTGAACACCCGGGGGTGCAGGTCCAGCGAGCAGCCTTTTTCCAGGACGGCGCGGGCCCGGGGGCCAACCAGTTCGAACGTGGTGCGGTTGGCGGAAAGGTCCACCACCTGGCCTGCGTCGTTGCCCAGCGCCTCCCGGAGGGCCGGGATCAGGTCCCCGCCAAGGGATTCATGCGCCTCGGTGGGTGCCACTACCAGAAACTCGGAGGGCCCCAGCCAGAGGACTGAGATGTCCCCTGAGGTTGCCACAGCTCCGGAGCCTGCGGGCAGTCCGCCGGTGGCGGCGGCCAGCCGCTGTGCCGTTTCCGAGCCGGCGTCTGCCCGGAGCCCCACCATGGTCAGGAAGGGGAGCTCGGACAGCTCGACGGTGCCGGCCAGGGAGCCGGCGGTGAAGGCTTCCGCCAGCTGGCGTGCCGGGCTGACGCGTGCCGAGAGGTTCTGCTCTGCGGAGCTCTGGGTGGGGGATGCTGCTGTTTCAGCCATCTTTACGGGTCCCTTCTGGGTCAAAAAGCACTGTTTCCGCAACAACCACGTCCACCAGCTGGTCGCCGGCGGCGGCCACCAGGGTTTCGCCGATGCGGTTGCGGCCGTTCTTGATCAGGGCCAGGCCGAAGGACCTGCCCAGCGCTGCGCTGTGGTAGCTGGAGGTGACGAAGCCTTCCATCGGCACCGGCCCGTAGGCCGGGTTGGTGGAGCGTCCCTTTTCCACCAGCTGGGTGCCTTCGGGCAGCCGGAGCGTTCCGTCGACGGGAAGGACGCTGACCAGGTGCTTGCGGTCCTCGCGGCTGGAATCGGCGCGTGAGTACGAGCGCTTGCCAATGAAGTCCTTGGCCTTGGAAACGATCCACTCCATGCCGGCGTCCTGCGGGGTGACGGTGCCGTCCGTGTCCTGCCCGACGATCGGGTAGCCCTTTTCGGCGCGCAGCACGTGCATGGTTTCGGTGCCGTACGGGGTGATGTTGAACTCGGCTCCGGCGGCGGCCACGGCTTCCCAGGTGTTCAGCCCGTACCAGGCCGGGATGTTGATCTCGTAGGCCAGTTCGCCGGAGAACGAGATCCGGCAGATCCGGGCACGGACGCCGGAGGCGAGGGTGGTTTCGCGGAAGGTCATGAACGGGAATGCCTCGGCGTCCAGGCCGCCGTTGGCTGCCAGTTCCGGTGCAACCTTGGCGATGACTTCACGGGACTTGGGACCGACGACGGCAATGGTGCTCCACTGTTCGGTCACCGAGGTGCACTTGACGTCCAGTTCCGGCCACTCGGTCTGCAGCCATTCTTCCAGCCAGTCGAGCACCTTGGCGGCACCGCCGGTGGTGGTGGTCATGAAGTAGGTGTCGTCGTCCACGCGGAGGGTCACGCCGTCGTCGAAAATCATGCCGTCCGGGGTGCACATCACGCCGTAGCGGGCCGAGCCCGGGGCGAGCTTCTTGAACGCGTTGGTGTACATCCGGTTCAGGAACTCCCCCGCGTCCTTGCCGCGGATCTCGATCTTGCCCAGCGTGGTGGCATCCATGAAGCCCACGGACTCGCGGACGGCGGCACATTCGCGCAGCACGGCGGCGTCCATGTCCTCCCCGTCCTGCGGGTAGTACCAGGGCCGCTTCCACTGCCCGACGTCCTCGAAGAGCGCGCCCTTGGCCACATGCCAGGGGTGGATGGAGGTGATGCGGGCGGGGTCGAACAGTTCGCCGCGCTGGCGTCCGGCCAGTGCTGCGAAGGCCACCGGGGTAAACGGTGCGCGGTAGGTGGTGGTGCCGATGTCGCCGATGCCTCGGGAGGCTTCCCCTGCGGTGCGGAGTGCGGCGGCGATGACGCCGATCGCGTTGACGCCGGAGGTCTTGCCCTGGTCGTTGGCGGTGCTGATGGAGGTGTACCGCTTGATGTGCTCCACGGAGCGCATGCCGGCCCCGGTGGAGCGCAGCACATCGGCCACGGACTGGTCGCGCTGGAAGTCCACGAAGTGGTGGTGCCAGTCGTCAGGGGTGCCGTTCTCGCCCGGCACCAGCCAGAGCTGGCGGGTGGGCGCGGCGGCCTTGGGCTCACCGAACGGGGACGGTTCGACGCCGGATTCGAAGCCCGCAGCGATGGCCGCCCGTGCACCGGCGGAGACGCCCTCGGCGAGGCAGTCCGTCGTGGCGAAGGAGCCACGGCCGGAGCCGATGGTCTGCTGGTTGGGCACTTCGGTGCTGGGGACGAAGGCGGCGAGGTCGTCGTCCCAGCGCAGCTTGCCCTGCCGCTGGGAGTGCAGGTGGACCAGCGGGCTCCAGCCGCCGGAGACTGCCAGCAGGTCTGCGGCGATCTGCTCGACGCCGGAGGTGAGCTCGCCGTCGTCGTTGATGCTCCGGACGGTGACGCCGTCCAGGCGGCCTGACGTGTCGGCGGAGGTGTTGGCCACCGCGCTGCCGATCAGGACCCGGATTCCGGATTCGACGGCGGCGGTTGCCGCGGCGGTCAGCGCAGGACGGGCGTCCACGACTGCAGCAACCTTGACGCCTGCGGCGGCGAGGTCGGCTGCCACGGCGTAGGCACTGTCGTTGGTGGTGCTGATGGCCACGCGCTTGCCGGCGGCAACGCCGTACCGGTTGAGGTAGCTGCGCACGGCGGAGGCGAGCATGATCCCTGGGCGGTCGTTGTTCTCGAACACCAGGGGACGCTCGTGGGCGCCGGGGGCCAGCACCACCTGGTTGGCACGGATGTGCCAAATCCGCTGCCGGGACACGCCGGGGGCTGCGGGGTTGGAGAGGTGGTCGGTGCGGTTCTGGACCGCGATGACGTAGTTGGCGTCGTAGGCGCCGAAGGCGGTGGTTCGGTTCAGGACGGTGGATTCCGCACCTGAGACCAGTTCAGCCTCGACGTCGGCCACCCACTCCAGGGCGGGTTTGCCCTCGATGGTCTCGGCCAGGCCGGGAGCGGTGGAGCCGGAGAGCAGCGAGCCGCCCAGTTCGGGCTGGTCATCCAGCAGCATCACGCGGGCGCCGGTGCGGACTGCTTCGCGGGCCGCGGCGAGTCCGGCGGGGCCGCCACCGACCACCAGCACGTCGGTGTGGACGTACTTCTTGTCGTACTCGGCGCGGTCATCCTCAGGGTCCAGCTTGCCCAGGCCGTTGAGCAGGGTGGCCTTGAGCCCGTCCACCAGGGACACGGTGGTGGCGGGAAGCATGGATTCGGCGACGTGGCCTGGGAAGCGGGCCTCGATGCGGACCAGCGCGTTGGCCTCTTCCACACCGGCGGACATGATGCCTCGGGCGCGGTCCTCGTAGAGCGAGTTACCTGCGGCGATGCGGCCGTTGGCGAGCAATGCCGAGGCCAGGGTGTCGCCGGGGTGGCCGGTGAATTCTTCGCCGTCCACGGTGAAGCGCCAGGAGATGGTGCGGTCGATGCGGCCGCCGGTTGCCAGGCGGGCGTTCTGCGAGGTCACTTGGTGGCTCCTTCCGGGGCAGTGGTGGTGCCGGGCGTGGTGCTTGCGGCAAGGCTGGTTGCACCGAGGCTGGGTGCTGCGGTTCCGGTGGTGGTGCTGTCCGCGGCGAGGCTGGCAGTGCCTGCCTCGGCGGCCGGGTCAGCGGCAAGGTCCGGCCGGCGCGTACCCATCGGGTAGATCGCCTGGATGTCGTAGCTCACGGTGTCGCGGAGCATGTTGAACCACTGGCGGCAGCCCGTGCTGTGGACCCAGCGTTCGGCGAAGATGCCTTTCGGGTTCTCCCGGTAGAAGAGGTAGCGGGACCACTCAGTGTCGGTCAGTTCGTTCGGGTTCTCCGGGTAGGGCACGTGGGCCTGTCCCCCGTAGTGGAATTCGGTTTCGTCCCGCGGGCCGCAGTTGGGGCATGGGATCAGCAGCATGTGCGTAAGTCCTTTTCTGGTGGCGGCGGCTAGTGGGCCACGGCGGCGGCGCCGTGTTCGTCGATGAGCGCGCCGGTTTCGAAGCGTTCCAGCGAGAACGGCTTGTTCAGCCGGTGCGGGGTGCCGGTGGCGATGGTGTGCGCGAAGGTCATGCCGGCCGCTGGGGTTCCCTTGAACCCGCCGGTCCCCCAGCCGCAGTTCACGAACATGTTCTCCACCGGGGTCAGGCCAACGATCGGGGAAGCGTCCAGGGTGGTGTCCACGATGCCGCCCCAGGTCCGGAGCACATGGGCCCGGGCAAAGATGGGGAAGAGCTCCACGGCGGCCGCCATCTGCTGCTCGATCACGTGGAAGGAGCCACGCTGGCCGTAGCCGTTGTAGGAGTCGACGCCGGCGCCCATCACCAGTTCGCCCTTGTGCGCCTGGGAGACGTAGACGTGCACGTGGTTGGACATGACCACCGTGGGGTGGACCGGTTCGTGCAGTTCCGACACCAGTGCCTGCAGCGGGTGGGACTGGATGGGCAGCTGGAAGCCGGCCATCTCTGCCAGCACCGAGCTGTGGCCGGCGGCGCAGAGGCCCACCTTTTCAGTGTTGATGGTGCCGCGGTTGGTCTTGACGCCCACCACCCGGTCGCCGTCCTTGAGGAAGCCGGTGACTTCGCAGTTCTGGATGATGTCCACGCCCATTTCGTCGCACTTGCGGGCGAAGGCCCATGCCACGTGGTCGTGCTTGGCGATGCCGGCGCGCGGCTGGTAGGTGGCGCCCATGACGGGGTAGCGGATGTTGTCGCGGATGTTCAGGATGGGGCAGAGTTCCTTGACCTGCTGGGGGTCCAGCCATTCGGCGTCCACGCCGTTGAGCTTGTTGGCGCCCACGCGGCGGATGCTTTCGCGCACGTCGCCCAGGGTGTGGGCCAGGTTCATCACGCCGCGCTGGCTGAAGAGGAAGTCGTATTCGAGCTCCTCGGGCAGGATTTCCCACAGCTTGAGGGCGTGCTCGTAGATGGCGGCGCTCTCGTCCCAGAGGTAGTTGGAGCGGATGATGGTGGTGTTCCGTGCCATGTTGCCGCCGGCCAGCCAGCCCTTTTCCAGGACGGCGATGTTGGTCATCCCGTGGTTCTTGGCCAGGAAGTAGGCGGTGGCGAGCCCGTGCCCGCCGCCGCCAACGATCACGGCGTCGTAGGAGGACTTGGGTTCCGGGTTCCGCCAGAGGAAGTCCGGGTGTTCCGGAAGGTGCTGGGTGCTCACTGGGCGGCTCCAATCAGGTCTGCTTCAGCGCCGGCCAGGCCGGCATCGGCGGTGAGGTGGGGGTAGAGGGGGAAGGCGTTGGCAAGGGCCGTCACCCGTTCGCGGAGTTCGACGGCGGTGTCCCCGGGCAGGGTGCCCGTGCCGGCGGAGGCGATCAGCGCCAAGGCGATGATGTCGGCCACTTCGGTGAACTCGGCGGCGCCGAAGCCGCGGGCGGCCAGTGCCGGGGTGCCGATCCGGAGGCCGGAGGACACCATCGGCGGGCGGGGATCGAACGGGACGGCGTTGCGGTTGACGGTGATGCCGATCTTGTGAAGGGCGTCTTCACCCTGCTGGCCGTCCAGTTCGGAGTGGCGGAGATCCACCAGGACCAGGTGGACGTCGGTGCCACCGTTGACCACCGAGATCCCGGCGGCCTGGACGTCGGGCTGGAGCAGGCGTTCGGCAAGCAGCTTGGCGCCCTGCAGGACGCGTTCCTGGCGTTCCTTGAATTCAGGGGCGGCGGCGAGCTTGAAGGCCACGGCCTTGGCGGCGACGACGTGCTCCAGGGGGCCGCCCTGCTGGCCGGGGAACACGGCGCTGTTGATCTTCTTGGCGTATTCCTCCTTGGCCAGGATGACGCCGCCGCGTGGACCGCCGAGGGTCTTGTGCGTGGTGGTGGTGACCACGTCCGCGTAGGGGACGGGGTTGGGGTGCAGCCCCGCGGCCACCAGGCCGGCGAAGTGGGCCATGTCCACCATCAGGTACGCGCCCACGAGGTCTGCGATGCGGCGGAATTCGGCGAAGTCCAGCTGGCGTGAGTAGGCCGACCAGCCGGCCACGATCAGCTTGGGCTTGTGTTCCAGCGCCAGCGCTTCCACCTCTGCCATATCGATGCGGAGATCCGATTCGCGGACGTGGTAAGGCACCACGTTGTACAGCTTGCCGGAGAAGTTGATCTTCATGCCGTGGGTGAGGTGGCCGCCGTGGGCCAGGGACAGGCCCAGGATGGTGTCGCCGGGGTTGAGCAGGGCGAACATGGCGGCGGCGTTGGCCTGCGCGCCGGAGTGCGGCTGGACGTTGGCGAATTCGGCGCCGAACAGGGCCTTGACGCGGTCGATGGCGAGCTGCTCGATGACGTCCACGTGCTCGCAGCCGCCGTAGTAGCGCTTGCCCGGGTAGCCCTCGGCGTACTTGTTGGTCAGCACCGAGCCCTGGGCTTCCATTACGGAGGCCGGAGCAAAGTTCTCCGACGCGATCATTTCCAGGGTGGACTGCTGGCGGTGCAGTTCCTGCGCGACGGCGGCGGCGACGTCGGCGTCCACCGTGGCGAGCGAGGCGTTCAGTACGTCCTGCATTGTTCTCCTTCTAAGCCCTTCGGAGCTACTGATCCATAACTGATCTGTAACTGATATATTAGAACTGACGTAATAGTATGTTGTAGATCACGCGGCAGTCAATAGCTACCTTGGGAGAGCTCGCAATGAGCGTAATGACAGAGAACCAGCTGGCCGGCGAAGGCGACCTCTCGCTCGCAGAGCAGGCCTACCGGCACCTTCGGGACCGGCTCATCATGCTCGACATCAGGCCCGGGGAGGCCATCAACGACGGCAAGCTGGCCGCGGAGCTCGGGATCGGCCGCACGCCGGTGCGCGAAGCGCTCAAGCGCCTGGAAGGCGACCACCTGGTGGTCTCGTACCCCCGCCGCGGAACGTTCGCCACCGTCGTCGACATCACCGAACTCGCTGACGTCTCCGAGCTCCGCGAGTCCCTGGAACCACTGGCCGCGCGCCGCGCCGCCAAGCTGGCCTCCCCGGCGCTGCGCAAGGAAATCCGCGACACCGCCGCCGCGATCGCCACCATGGGCGGCGCCGAGGACCCCTATGACCTCATGCGCTATGACATCAAGGTGCACCGCTTGATCTACCGCGCAGCGGCCAACACCCACCTCGAAGACGTCCTGATCCGCTACGACAACCTGGCCACCCGCATTTGGTGCATGGTGCTGGAAAAAGTCCCGTCCGTGGCGGAACACATCGCCGAGCATGTGGAACTGCTTGAGGCAGTGGCCGACGGCGATTCCGACCGGGCGGGCAAGCTCGCCCTGGAGCACGTCACCAGTTTCGAGCAGGCCATCCGCAGCGTGCTGTAGCCCAAACCCCTGCACCGCTCCCCGCCTGGGCCGGCCGGGGGCCACCTTTCCTGCGCCCCGAATAAAGCCTCCATTGCGGCACCGGCCATAATCTTTCCGCGCCCCGCCCCTTGACAGATATCAGCTGAACCGGTTTAGTGAATACAACAAAACCGGTTCAGTGATCCAGATCACCAGGCATTTGAGGCAGACATGACAGTGACCATCAACGACGTTGCGCAAGCGGCCGGAGTGAGCAAGGGAGCGGTCTCGTATGCCTTGAACGGCCAGCCGGGAGTCAGCCAGGAGACCCGTGACCGGATCCTCAGGGTGGCAAAAGAACTCGGGTGGACGCCAAACCTCCGGGCCAAGGGCTTGTCTTCGTCGAAGGCGTACGCGCTGGGCCTCGTTGTTGCAAGGGATCCGTTGCTGCTGGGAACCGACCCCTTCTTTCCGGCCTTCATAGCGGGCATCGAAACAGCCTTGGCCGAGCACGAGTATGCGCTCGTCCTCAGTGTCGCCACCGCGCCAGGTGCCGAGGAACGCTGCTACCGGAAGCTGGCCGACAACGGCAGGGTTGACGGCTTCATCCTCACGGACGTCCGCCACGACGACTCCCGGATCGCGCTGATGCTCGAACTCAAGCTTCCCGCCGTCACGCTGAACCGGCCGGACGCGGCGTCACCGTTCCCGGCGGTGTCTGTCGACGAGTCGGAAGGCATCGTGGCCGCCGTCGAACACCTGATTGGACTTGGCCACAGCCGCATAGCCCATGTGGGCGGCGCCCAGGAATACATCCACGGCCGCAGCCGGCGCCAAGCCTGGGAGGATGCCCTTGAGGGCGCCGGCCTCCAACCGGACCTCTTTGCCGCTGCCGACTTCACCGCTGCCGGCGGCGTCGCGGCCACCGCGGACCTGCTGCGGAGGCCCGACCGGCCCACGGCCATCGTGTACGCCAATGACCTGATGGCCACGGCCGGGCAATCCTACGCGCAGTCCATGGGCCTCAGCGTCCCGGGCGACCTGTCCATCACCGGCTATGACAATGCGGAATTCACGAAGTACTTGAATCCGCCGCTGACCACGCTTGCAACAGATCCAATGCTGTGGGGCCGGGCTTCCGCCCAGCTCATGCTGAATCAGCTTGCCGGCTCCCGCGGCGTGGAGGACATCACGCTTCCTTCGCCCCGGCTGATCGTCAGGGCCTCCACCGGGCCGGCCCCTGCCGACCCCACGGGACCGCTCCGCAGTTCCTGACACCACAACGTCCCACTACCCTGAACCCCCTTAAATCCCTCCCCAAGGAGTCGCAATGAAGCGCATTACCACTGCCACGCGCCTACTGTCCGTGGCCGCCCTCACCATCATGGGCGCCGGCCTGGCCGGCTGCGGCAGCCAGGCCGGCGGGGGCTCGGACGCGTCGTCGGCCACGACGGCCAAAGGCCCCATCAAGATCTGGTACTCCAACAACGAGTTCGAGGTGAAGTGGGGCAAGGAAATGGTGGCTGCGTGGAACGCGGCGCACCCGGACCAGCAGGTGGATGCCCAGGAAATCCCGGCCGGCAAGAGCTCAGAGGAAACCATCGGGGCGGCCATCACGGCCGGAAACGCTCCCTGCCTGGTGTTCAACACGGCCCCTGTAGCGGTACCGCAGTTCCAGAAGCAGGGCGGACTCGTGCCGCTGGACTCCTTCCCGGACGGCGCCCAGTACATCAAGGACCGCACGGGCGACCTGGCCGACCAGTACAAGTCTTCTGACGGCAAGACCTACCAGTTGCCGTGGAAGTCCAACCCCGTGGTCCTCTTCTACAACAAGGACCTGTTCAAGAAGGCCGGCCTGGACCCGGAGAACCCGAAGCTGGGCACGCAACAGGAGTTGCTGGACGCGTCCCGCACGCTCGTGAAGTCCGGCGCCGCCCAGAAGGCGATCTGGCCGTCCCCGGCCAGCGACTACTTCCAGTCCTGGTTCGATTTCTACCCGTTCTACGCCGCCAACACGCAGGGCTCGCAGCTGATCAAGGACGGTAAATCCACCTTCGACAGCGAGCAGGGCAAGCAAGTGGCCGGCATGTTCGAGAGCCTCTACAAGGAAGACCTGGCCTCCAAGGAGACCTACCAGGGCGACTCCTTCGCCGAGGGCAAGTCCGCCATGGCGCTGGCCGGTCCGTGGGCCATCGCCTCCTACAAGGACAAGGTGAACTGGGGAGCGGTGCCGATTCCGGGCGCCCAGCAGCAGGACAAGTCGTACACCTTCTCCGACGCGAAGAACGTCTCGATCTATTCGGCCTGCAAGAACCAGGGCACCGCCTGGGAGGTACTGAAGTTCGCCACCAGCAAGGACGAAGACGGCAAGCTCCTCTCGGAAACCGGCCAAATGCCGATGCGCAAGGACCTGACCTCAACCTACGCTGACTTCTTCACCAAGAACCCGCTCTACAAGAACTTCGCCGACCAGGCCGGCCGCACGGTGGAGGTCCCCAACGTCACCAACTCCGTTCAGATCTGGCAGACCTTCCGCGACGCGTGGAACAAGTCGGTCATCTTCGGCAACCAGAGCATCGATGACGCGTTCAAGTCCGCCTCGGACAAGATCAACCAACTGGCTGCCACCAAGTAACGGACTGTCCCATGTCCTTCCGCTCCATCAAAGGCAGCCCGGCTGCACTGAAGGACCCTGCGGCAGACCACCCGGCGGGCGGTGCCGGGAAACGCAAGAACATCCTGGGCCGCCAGCCGCTGGGCCTCCTGTTTAGCGCACCCTACGTGGTGTACGTCCTCGGCGTCCTGGCCTTCCCGCTGGGCTACGCCGTCTGGATCTCCTTCCACCAGTACTTCTTCACCGCCCCCGGCGTGCAGGTGGACCGGCCGTTCGTCGGGCTGGACAACTACATCACCGTTCTTTCGGACCCGGCGGTACAGCGCTCGTTCGTCAACATCGGCATCTTCCTGGTCATCAACGTCCCGCTCACCGTGGGCCTGTCCCTGGTCCTCGCGAACGCGCTGAACCGGGTGCAGAAATTGCGGACCTTCTTCCGGGTCAGCTACTACGTCCCCTACGTGACGGCCAGCGTCGCCGTCGTCGGCGTTTGGCTGTTCCTGTTCCAGCAAGGCGGCCTGGTCAACTCCCTGTTGGGGCCGCTGGCACCCAACCCGTCGTGGCTGGTCAACAACTGGCTGGCCATGCCAACGGTGGCCCTGTATGTGACGTGGAAGCAGCTGGGGTTCTTCATCCTGCTCTACCTTGCGGCGCTGCAGAACATCCCCGATGAACTGTACGAATCAGCCTCCGTCGACGGCGGGAACAAGTGGGTCCAGTTCTGGAACATCACCGTGCCGGGTGTCCGCTCGGCTTCCGTCCTGGTCACCCTGCTCGCCACCATCACGGGTGCGAACCTCTTCACCGAGCCCTACCTGCTGACCGGCGGCGGCGGCCCGGACGGAGCCTCCGCGTCCCCGGTGTTCCTGATGTACCAGAAGGGGATCCTGCAGGGAAGCCCGGACGTCGCCGCCGCCCTGGGCGTCGTGCTGGTGATCGGCGTCCTGCTGATCGCCCTGATCCAGAAGCGCCTCGTCGGCGGAAAGGAGGACTGAGATGTCCCTGGCAAAGCCACTGAAAACCCCGGACGACGGCGGGGTGCGGCCCGTGCGGGTCAGGAACACCGGCACAGGCGCCGTGGAAAGGCGGCGGCGCCTTGGCATGGGCAGCTTCCTGCTGCTCGCCGTCGGCGCGTTCGTCTTCCTGTTCCCCTTCTACTACATGTTCATCGGCTCGCTGCAGACCAACCCGGACACCTCGGTGGGCGGCGCATTCCCCAACCCGGGCAACCTGACCGGGGAAAATTACACCAACATCAACGGCTCCATCAACCTGTTGCAGGGGCTGGCCAACTCGGGCATCTTCACCGGCGGGGTCATCCTGTTCACCGTCATCTTTGGCCTGCTGGTGGGTTACGCACTGGCACAGATGCAGTTCCGCGGCCGCGGCGTCGTCTTCGGAATGATGCTGCTGGTGCAGATGGTGCCGTTCCAGCTCCTGCTGATTCCGCTGTACGTCATGATCGTCCGCGACTACGGCCTGGGCGACAACTACCTTGGCATGATCCTGCCGTTCGCCATCAACTCGACGGCGGTCTTCGTCTTCCGGCAGTACTTCATGCAGCTGCCCTCCACCTTGTTCGAGGCGGCGCGGATCGACGGGGCCAGCGAACTGCGGATCCTCTGGCAGATCGCCATCCCCCTGGTCCGGCCCGCGATCGTCACCGCGGTCCTGCTGACCTTCATTGGTCCCTGGAACGAGTTCCTCTGGCCGTTCCTGGTCACCAAAGACCAGGCGTTGCAGCCGCTGGCGGTCTCACTCGCGAACTACATCTCCAATATCGCGGCGACGGCGGCAAACCCGTTCGGCGCCATCCTGGCCGGCGCCTGCGTCCTCGCGGCGCCCGCCGTCGCGCTCTTCATTTTCTTCCAACGCCAATTCATTTCCACCAATATCGGATCAAGCGTAAAGGGCTAATCACCTATGACTTCCTCTTCCCCCACACTGCCCTCCGTTCCGTTCACCCTCACCCGGGCCGGCGTCATCATGACCCCGGAGGCCGGGAACGAATTCGAAGCCGAGGGCGTGCTCAACCCGGCTTCCGGCCGGGGACCCGACGGTGAGCTCTACCTGCTGCCGCGGCTCGTCGCGAAGGGCAATGTCTCCCGGGTCGGAATCGCCCGGGTCATCATCGAGGACGGCGTACCCACCGGCGTCGAACGCGAAGGCGTGGTCCTGGCTCCCGACGAAGGCTGGGAACGCGGCACGAACAACGCCGGCACGGAGGATCCCCGGACCACGTGGGTGCCCTCGCTGGGCAAGCACCTCATGACCTACGTGGCCTATGGCCCGCTGGGCCCGCGCCTGGCCTTCGCCTGCTCCGGGGACCTGCGCGACTGGACACGCCTGGGACCGTGCCACTTCGAGTACCAGGCCGATCTCTCCATGGACCTGAACCTTTTCGCGAACAAGGATGCCGTCTTCTTCCCGGAACCGGTCAAGGATCCGGACGGTGTCCTTTCCTATGCGATGCTGCACCGTCCCATGTGGGACCTGGGCTGGATCCGACAGGGGGAAGGGGAACACCTCCCGGCCGGCATCACGGACAACCGCCCCGGCATCTGGATCTCCTATGTTCCGGTGGAAGACGTCGAAAAGGACATCCGAAGCCTCGTGCACATGGCCAAACACCGGCCCGTAGCGTACAGCGAGTTCCCGTTCGAGGAACTCAAGATCGGCGGGGGACCGGCCCCGATCCGGGTCGACGAAGGCTGGCTGCTGATCCACCACGGCGTCTCCGGGAAAATGGAAAAGTCGGCCTTTGACCATCAACAAAACGTCAACTACACCGCCGCTGCCATGATCCTCGACGCCGATGACCCCTCCAAAGTCATCGCCCGCAGCGCCAAGCCGCTTCTGGCTCCGGAAACCCAGGAAGAAACGTCAGGCATCGTGCCCAACGTTGTCTTCCCCACCGCCATCGAGAAGATCGGTGACCAGTTGTTCGTCTTCTACGGCATGGCTGACTCGAAGATCGGCGTCGCCAGGCTGGACCGGGTCTAGCCGACTCCGCACCCCCGGCAACCCCGCCCCACGGCTACAGGAGTTAGACATGACCCGCCCCGCTGTTCCCGCACGACTGAAATCCGCTCCCGTGGCCGTCGTCGCGGCCCTGTCCGTGCTCCTGGCCGGGGCGGGGGTTGCCTCTGCCACCGCGCCGGCCCCGGCGCCGGCCCCCGCCGCGGCTTCCCCGGCGCCGCTGGCCAATCTTGCCCATCTGGACTTCCTGCTGGACACCGTCCCGCTCACGGCAGTGGAGGGCCACACCACCTACCAGATCGGTGAGCGGCCCGCCGCGCAGGCGCCGTGGACCTACGCCAACAAGAAGGCGGACGGCAGTTACAGCCGCGTCGGGGGCGGGACGCTGGACCCGGGGACCGGGCATTGGAGCCAGGGGGCCTTCAATGCTGACGACATCGCGCGGACGGCGGTGGTCTACTTGCGGCATTGGCAACAGACCGGCGACACGTCGAGCCGGGACCACGCCTTTGAGGTACTGCGTGAGCTGACGTTCCTGCAGACCACCACCGGCCCGAGCGCCGGCAACGTGGTGCTCTGGCAGCAGCCCGACGGCTCGCTCTCCCCGAGCGCTAAACCGGTGGAACTCCCGGACCCCAGTGACTCGGCCGAGTCGTACTGGCTGGCGCGTGCAGTGTGGGCGCTGGGCGAAGGGTACGCCGCCTTCAAGTCCGCAGACCCGCAGTTCGCCGCGTTCCTGCAGTCCCGGCTGGACCTCGCCGTCGCGTCACTGAACCGGCAGTCCCTGGCCAAGTACGGGCAGTACGACGTCGCCGATGGCGCCAAGGTTCCGGCCTGGCTGATCACCGGCGGAGCGGACGCGTCGGCCGAGGCGGTGCTGGGACTTGCGGCATACGCCAAGGCCGCACCCGCGGACGGTGCCGCCACCGGGGCACTCCGGGAACTCACCGAGGGCATCGCTGCCATGTCATCGGGAACTACCCGGCAGTGGCCGTATGGGGCGATCCTTCCCTGGAACCAGTCCAGGACCCTGTGGCACGCCTGGGGCGGCATGGCCCCGGCCGCCGTCGCCACGGCGTCTGCCCAGCTGCAGCGGCCGGATCTCCTGGACGCGGCGGTGAAGGATTCCGCCCAGTTCAGCCCCCAGCTCCTCGCAGCTGGCGGGCCCGACAACGCCTGGAGCCCGGTACCCGGCGAAGCGCAGATTGCCTACGGAGTGGATTCCCGGGTCGAGGGGCTCGTGGCCACGGCGAAAGCAGCGGACGCCCCGGGGTTGCTCGACGTCGCAGCGGTGGCAGCCGGGTGGTACTTCGGGGCCAACCGCAGCGGCAAACCCGCCTACGACCCCGCAACCGGAACCGCCATTGACGGCATCGAAACGGACGGCCGCGTCAACCCCAACTCCGGGGCCGAATCCACCATCCACACCCTGCTCTCGATGCTTGCCCTGGACGCCGATCCTGCGCTCAAGGCCAAAGCCCTGGGCATCAGCCACACCGTGGGCACCGACGGGCTCAAGGTGGCCGAAGCCGAGGCAGGATCGTTCACCAACGGCGCCGTCGTCAAACCTGCGTCCGCGTGGACCGGGGAGGCCAACTGGTCCGGCGGGGCCTACGTGGCCCTCAAGGCCGGGGGATCCCTCACGATTCCGGTCCCGGCAGCGGACCAGGACCGGAATGTCTACCCCATCGTGAACCAACGGCCCGAAGCCGCCGGAACCGCATCCTGGACGGCAGGGCGCGCACCGCTCGGAAGCACACCGAACGGCGGCGCCGGCGCACAGGGCATTACCGCGGCTCCCGGCATCCTGTATCCGTTCTCCCTGGACGGGGTCCTTCCCGCGGGTGAGAGCAGTATCTCGGGGAAGACCGGCGGCGACGTCGCGATCGACGGAGTCCTGCTCCAGCCACAGATCTCCTCGGTTTCGGTTTCCGGCTCCGGAGGCGCGTCCACGCTCTACATCAGC
Organism: Pseudarthrobacter sp. NPDC058196; assembly: GCF_042882685.1. NCBI lineage: Bacteria > Bacillati > Actinomycetota > Actinomycetes > Micrococcales > Micrococcaceae > Pseudarthrobacter > Pseudarthrobacter sp. NPDC058196. Next base: position 167,281 of record NZ_JBHVVN010000005.1, on the reverse strand, counting down.
GCGGCGCCCAACAGCGTGGATCGAAAAGTCGATGTGCCCCAGGGCTTCCACTTGAGCCAGCAGGCGTTTGACGCCGAGGGCCGGCCCGTTCCCCGGGACCCCAACCACAACGGCCAGGACCACTCCGGCGGCGTCACGGTCGCTCCGGGCGGGTTCACCTGGGTGAACCTGGTCCGCAATTAGTCCAGCACTGCAAAACAGGAAGAAGCAATGCAGAAAATCACCACACAGGCACTGTCCGACAGCTACCAGGGGGCGCTCACGTTCAGCAACCCGCTGACTGACACGATCTCCACCGACCAGTTTTCCGCCGCCTACCCCGAACATCCCGCGTGGGCCGTGGGCCCGTTCCGCAAGGACGAGGCCCTGACGTTCCGCCAGGTGGATGATTGGGAGGACCCCACCGGCATCGGCTGGACGGCGGACTCCATCTTCAACCCCTCCGTCATCGAGCGGGACGGCAAGCTGTACCTGTTCTACCGGGCCTCCCCCCGCAAGGAGTCGGTTTCCAGCCGCATCGGCGTCGCGGTCTACGATCCGGAGGCCGGGTGGCAGGACAACGCCTCCAACCCCGTCATTTATCCCACCCAGGACAACGAGATCCTGGGCTGCGAGGACCCGAAGGTGTACCAGGCCAACGGCCGGTACTACATGTTCTACAACGGGATCTGGACCATCGACAGCACCGACAAGCCGGAGGGCCAGGACCCCGCGGCCTACCCGCTGGGCGAGGTCGGCTGCGATATCAATGTGGCGGTATCCGACGATCTGCTCCACTGGGAGAAGCTCGGCCTGGCCGTACCGCACGAGGTATCCCGGTACTGGGCCAAGGGCGCAGTGATCCCGCGGAACGCCCGCGGCGAAGCGGTGAAGATCGACGGGTCCTACCTGATGTACCTGTCCGAGGGGTGCGGGGGCAAGACCCACGTCGGGCGCTCCGACGATCTGGTGAACTGGACCTTCGAGCCGCAGGACTACCTCGACCTGGGGCCGCTTGGCGGGTCACTGCACGAAGTGGCGTGCGCCATCGTGGTGGAGGACGGCGCCGCCGGGCCCAGGCTGGTCCTGGACTTCTTCTACGGCGACGTCGACGGTCAATTCTCCGCCGCGCAGGCGCTGTACGACCTGGACGCGCCCTTCACCCAGAAAGAGGTGCACCGTGGTGGATCGTTGGCCTGGGGCGGCCTCACCCAGTACGCCGGAACATGGATGTTCGCCCAAGGCTGGGACGCCCCGTCCGGGTCCCGGGAGATGTACTTTTACCGGGCCGCCGGCAACTGACAGCCACGTGGCATGTGACGTGGAATACTTCCGTACAGGTGCGCGGCCGGGACGTCCGGCGGAATTGCGGAAGGGGCCGGTCACATGCAGGAATACGTCAACGAGGACGAAGTAGCGCGCCGGCAGGTGCTGTCCGCGGTGTCACGGGAACGGGAGCTTGGACTGCGCCCGGACCCTGACTTTGACCGGCGGCTCGAGGAGCACTTCCCCACCCTCCGCAGCCTGTTCCACTCCCTCTACGGTGCACGCCGGGACTGGCTGGACCAGCTGGCGGCGCTGGTGGTCCAGAGCGCCCGGTCCTGGCAGGAGCGCTCCCCGGAGCTGAAGGCCCTGGATGCCAGCCGCGAACAGGCGCCGGACTGGTTCCAGTCCAACCGCATGCTGGGCGGAGTGTGCTACGTGGACCGTTATGCCCACAGCCTGGAAGGAGTCCGGGCCCGCATCCCGTATTTCAAGGAGCTGGGCCTCACCTACCTGCACCTCATGCCCCTGTTCCTGGCACCCGAGCCCCACTCGGACGGGGGTTACGCGGTCTCCAGCTACCGCGAGGTCAACCCGAAGCTGGGCACCATGGAGCAGTTGCGCAGCCTCGCCGCCGAGCTGAAGGCCAACGGGATCAGCCTGGTGGTGGACTTCATCTTCAACCACACCTCGGACGAGCACGAGTGGGCGCGCAAGGCTGCGGCAGGGGACCCCGGGTTCAGCGACTACTACTGGATCTTCCCGGACCGGACCATGCCTGACGCGTTCGAGGCGAATGTGCGCGAGATCTTCCCCGAGAACCACCCGGGGTCCTTTATCCGCATGGACGACGGCCGTTGGGTCTGGGCCACCTTCCACACGTACCAGTGGGACCTGAACTACTCCAACCCCGAGGTGTTCCGGGCCATGGCCGGCGAGATGCTGTTCCTGGCCAACCAGGGCGTGGACATCCTGCGCATGGACGCCGTCGCTTTCATCTGGAAGCAGCTGGGTACCCCGTGCGAGAACCTGCCCCAGGCGCACACGCTGCTGCGGGCCTTCAACGCGGTGTGCCGGCTGGCGGCGCCGTCGCTGCTGTTCAAGTCCGAGGCGATCGTGCACCCGGACGAGGTGGCGCTGTACATCGACCCCGCGGAGTGCCAGCTCTCCTACAACCCGCTGCAGATGGCCCTGATCTGGGAGTCGCTGGCCACCCGCGACGTGTCGCTCCTGGCCCAGGCCCTGGAGCGCAGGCACAACGTCCCGGACGGCACAGCCTGGGTGAACTACGTCCGCAGCCATGACGACATCGGCTGGACTTTCGCCGACGAGGACGCAGCCGAGCTGGGCATCAACGGCTTCGACCACCGCCGCTTCCTGAACTCCTTCTACGTCAACAGGTTCCCCGGCAGCTTCGCCCGCGGCGTCCCGTTCCAGGACAACCCCAAGACCGGGGACTGCAGGATTTCCGGCACGACGGCGTCCCTGTGCGGCATGGAGGTTGACCCGGCCGAGGCGGTGGAACGGATCCTCCTGGCCCACTCGGTGCCATTCAGCACCGGGGGCGTGCCGCTGCTGTACCTGGGCGACGAGGTGGGGCAGCTCAACGACTACGGCTACGCCTCCGAACCGGGCCACGGCGAAGACAGCCGCTGGGTGCACCGCCCGCACTTCCCGGCGGAGCAATACGCCCGGCGCCTCGACCCCGCCACCCCGGAAGGCGCAATATACGCAGGCCTCAGGCGGATGATCGAGGTCCGCGCCGCCACTCCCGAACTGGCTGGAACCACACTGGTGGATTTCGCCACGAACAACTGCTCCGTCCTGGCGTACCGGCGGCCCGGCGACGGGGAGGGCCGGGGCACCATCCTGGCCCTCGCCAACTTCAGCGACTCACCCCAGGCGCTGTCCCCGGAAACCTTCGGCGGCTACGATGCTGCCGCCGTCGACCTTCTCTCCGAAGCAGCCCTGCGCCTGGATGACGGCGTCACGCTCCTCCCCCGGCAATACCTCTGGTTGCGCGTTACGCCGCAGTAATTGGGAGCTGGCGCCGGGGCGTGAAACCATACGGATCATGGCCTCCAAGATTGCGTACCAGGGTGAGCCCGGCGCCAACTCCAATATCGCGTGTCAGCAGATGTTCCCCGACTTCGAAAGCGTCCCGTGCGCCAGCTTTGAGGACGCGTTCGAACTGGTGACAACCGGCGAAGCCGACCTGGCCATGATCCCGATCGAGAACTCCATCGCGGGCCGGGTGGCGGACATCCACATCCTGCTGCCGCAGTCCAACCTGCAGATCGTGGGCGAGCACTTCCTGCCCATCCATTTCGACCTGCTGGGCATTCCGGGCAGCACCATCGGCGGCGCCACCGAGGTCCACAGCCACATCCACGCCCTGGGCCAGTGCCGGAAGCTGATCCGCGAGCATGGCCTCAAGCCCGTCATCGCCGGCGACACCGCCGGGTCCGCCCGGGAAGTGGCCGAGTGGAACGATCCCCGCAAACTCTCCCTGGCTCCCCCGCTGGCGGCGCAGATCTACGGCCTCGAAGTCCTGGCCTCCCGCGTGGAGGACGACCCCTCCAACACCACCCGCTTCGTGGTCCTGGCCCGGGAAACGGCATTGCCGGCCAAGGACGAGCTTCCCGGACCGGCAGTGACCAGCTTCGTGTTCCGCGTCCGCAACGTCCCCTCCGCGCTGTATAAGGCGCTGGGCGGTTTTGCCACCAACGGCGTGAACATGACCCGCCTGGAAAGCTACATGGTGGGCGACGAGTTCGCGGCCACCATGTTCATGGCCGACGTGGAAGGCCACCCCGAGGACCTGCCGCTGAAGCTGGCCCTCGAGGAACTGGACTTCTTCACCACCGAGGTGCGGATCCTCGGCGTGTACCCGGCCGCGGACTACCGGGCGGCGGCAGTCACGGCCTGACGCGGTTCCTGCACGGGTGCCGGGCGCTTGAGCAAGGGCCCGAAGAACGCACCCAGCTCCGCCGTTGCGGTGAGCGGCAGGACGTTCGCCACGTACTGGTCCGGCCTGACCACCACCACGGCGCCGGCACGGTCGATGCCGCGCGCCTCGAAGATGTCCGCCTTGGGGTCCGTGGCGTACGCCTTCTCGTAGTCGGTCAGCTTGAAGGGGCCCACCAGCGGCTTGAACACGGCGGGCACGGCATTGATGTCGACGGCGGTGTGCGGCTGCTGGTAGATGACCTTCAGGTCGAACCACGCATCCGGGTCGGCGCCGGCGGGCGTGGCGGCCAGCGGGGAGTCCGGCGAGTCCGCGAACCACTCGGCGAGCGTGTCCGTGGCGGATCCGGTGCCGGGCAGTGCGGGATCCGCGAAGACGTAGATCCGCCACCGTCCGTCCGCTGTGGCGTGGTGGCCAAGGTGGATCGGGTTGGTGTCCCCCACGCGGACCACGGGGGCCGACTTGAAGCGTTTGCCCACCGGGAACCCGGTGGCCAGGTCCTGGTGGCCAGTGCTGCCAACGATCAGGGACGGCCCGTACTGCGTCATGAACCCGGCCGGGAACTCGGCGGTCTGCACGTAGAAGTCCTCGAGGTCGGAGGGGTGCTCGAACTCCTCCGGCTTCTTGGCCATCATGGTGGACCATTCCTTGTCGAAGTCGATGAGGTTCCTGGCCACCACCTGGCGCTCCTCCGAGTAGGTGGACAGCAGGCTTTCCGGGCTGCGGCCCTCCAGCACGTGGCCCAGCTTCCAGGCGATGTTGAAGCCGTCCTGCATGGAGACGTTCATGCCCTGGCCGGCCTTGGCGCTGTGGGTGTGGCAGGCGTCGCCGGTGATGAACACCCGTGGGGTGCGGGTGCTGCGCTCGCCCGGCAGGACGTCGTCGAACCGGTCCGTAAGGCGGTGCCCCACCTCGTACACGCTGTGCCACGCAACGTTCCGCACGTCCAGGGTGTACGGGTGCAGGATGGCGTTCGCCTTGGCGATGATCTCCTCGATGGTGGTGTTGCGGACGGAGTGGTGGCTGTTCGGGTCCACTTCCCCCAGGTCCACGTACATGCGGAAGAGGTGGCCCCCTTCGCGCGGAATGAGCAGGATGCTGCCCTCGGCGCCCTGGATGGCGCATTTGGTGCGGATATCCGGGAAGTCGGTGACGGCGAGGGTGTCCATGACGCCCCAGGCGTGGTTGGCCTGGTCTCCTGCGAGCGTGCAGCCGATCGCCTGCCGGACCTTGCTGCGGGCGCCGTCGGCACCCACCACGTATTTGGCGCGGACAACGCGCTCCTGGCCCTCGTCGGGGCCGGAGGCGTGGACCAGCCGCACGGTGACCGGGTAGTCTCCTTCGCCGGTGACCTCGAGTCCTTGGAAGTCGTAGCCGTAGTCGGGCTTCATCCGGGTGGGCGCGTTGGCCATGTACTCGGCGAAGTAGTCCAGCACGCGCGCCTGGTTCACGATCAGGTGCGGGAACTCGCTGATGCCCATTTCGTCGTCCACGGCGCGGGCGGTGCGGATGATGTTGGCGTGGTTGGCGGGGTCCGGCTTCCAGAAGGCCATCTCGGTGATCCGGTACGCCTCGGCAATAATGCGCTCCGCGAACCCGAAAGCCTGGAAGGTTTCCACGCTGCGGGCCTGGATCCCGTCTGCCTGGCCGATGGCGAGCCTGCCGGGGCGGCGTTCGAGGATGCGGGTGCTCACGTTGGGGAACATGGACAGCTGCGCGGCGGCGAGCATTCCCGCCGGGCCGGTGCCCACGATGAGCACGTCCACTTCATCGGGGAGCTCCTCGGGGCGGTTCAGGCCGACGCCGGCCGCCGGCTGGACGCGGGGGTCGCCGGATACGTATCCGTGGTGGTGGAACTGCACGGGTGCCTCACTTCGTTGTGGATGACTCTCAGCAAATGTGTTCTATATCAGAACAAGAGATTCGATAATCGAAAACTAGGAACTAGATTTCCACTGTACGCCGGATGTGACGCGGGCGACAAGTAGCTCCGGAATAGCCTGGAAAGCATCGCAAAACCGGGGGTTGACGGATGCGGCAGCATGCGTGATAGTGATCGTATACGATTTCGTACCTGATGAGGAGACGGCTTTGGAGCAGGTCAACGGCGACACCCTGGCAGCGGCCCGCAAGGTGGTCGCGGTGCACATCAACTACCCCAGCCGGGCTGCCCAGCGCGGCCGCACGCCAGCCCAGCCGTCCTACTTCCTCAAGCCTTCCAGCTCCCTGGCACTGAGCGGAAGCCCCGTTGAACGCCCGGCCGGCTGCGAACTGCTCGGCTACGAAGGCGAAATTGCGCTCATCATCGGCAAGGCCGCCCGCCGCGTCACGATCGAGGACGCCTGGAGCCACGTTGCCGCCGTTACCGCCAGCAACGACCTCGGTGTCTATGACCTGCGCTGGGCGGACAGGGGCTCCAACCTCCGGTCCAAGGGCGGCGACGGGTTCACCCCCGTGGGCCCGGCATTTCTTCCGGCAGACGCCGTCGACCCTTCCAAACTTCGCATCCGCACCTGGCACAACGGCGAACTGGTCCAGGATGACACCACCGGGGACCTGCTCTTCCCCTTCGCCCGCCTGGTGGCGGACCTGTCCCAGCTGCTCACCCTCGAAGAGGGGGACATCATCCTCACCGGCACCCCGGCAGGGGCGTCCGTGGCGAAGCCCGGCGACGTCCTGGAAGTGGAAGTGGAGGCTATCGACGGCAACCTCAGCACCGGGCGGCTGGTCACCACGGTGGAGGAAGGCACGACGACGTTCGCGGACTTTGGTGCCCAGCCCAAGGTGGATGACCTGCAGCGGGAGGAAGCCTACGGGTCCCGTGAAGCCGCAGGGCTGGCACCCGTCGTTGAACAAGCTCAGCCAACTGCCGCCGTCGCGCCCGCCCTGTCCCCCGAACTGAAAGCCAAGCTCGAATCCGTTGCCACCGCAACGCTGTCCTCGCAGCTGCGCAAGCGTGGCCTTAACAACGTCAGCATCGACGGCCTGCAAGGCACCCGCCTGGACCGGCGCGTGGTGGGCCTGGCCCGGACCCTGCGCTACGTTCCCAACCGCGAGGACCTCTTCAAGACCCACGGCGGCGGCTTCAACGCCCAGAAGCGCGCCATCGATTCCGTCAACGAAGGCGAAATCCTGGTGATGGAAGCCCGCGGCGAAAAAGGCACCGGCACGGTGGGTGACATCCTCGCCCTGCGCGCCCAGGTCCGCGGCGCCGCAGCCATCATCACCGACGGCGGGGTCCGCGACTACACCGCGGTAGCCTGCCTGGACATGCCCACCTGGTTCGCCAACCCGCACCCGGCCGTGCTGGGCCGCCGGCACATTCCCTGGGATACGGACATCACCATCGCCTGCGGCGGCGCCACCGTCCAGCCCGGCGACATCGTCGTGGCCGATTCCGACGGCATCCTGGTGATCCCGCCGGCCATCGCCGAAGAACTGGTGGAGGACTGCATCCAGCAGGAAAAGGAAGAAGCGTTCATCTTCGAAATGGTCAGGCAGGGCAACAGCGTGGACGGGCTCTACCCGATGAACAAAGAGTGGCAGGCAAAGTACAAGGCGTGGGAAGGGCAACCCAATGACTGACACGGCCACCGACCTCCCCGCTGCCACTCCCGGCAGCAAGTCCGAGCAGGCCTACCAGGCCGTCAAGGCCCGGATCGTGGCAGGCGCCTACACTCCCGGCTACCGCCTGGTCCTGGGTTCCATTGCGAAGGACCTTGGCTTCAGCGTGGTCCCGGTGCGGGAAGCCATCCGCCGGCTCGAGGCTGAAGGCCTGGTGACGTTCGAACGCAATGTCGGTGCCACCGTGGCGGGGATCGACCCCACTGAATACCTCTACACCATGCAGACCTTGAGCATCGTGGAGGGTGCCGCCACCGCCATGTCCGCCCCGCTGATCGATGCGGCGGCCATTGCCCGGGCCCGCGCCGTGAACCAGGAAATGCGCGAGTGCCTGGACCACTTCGACCCCGTCCGGTTCACCCGGCTCAACCAGGACTTCCACAGCGTCCTGTTCGAGCACTGCCCCAACCCGCACATCCTGGACCTGGTGCACCGCGGCTGGAACCGGCTGGCCTCGCTCCGGTCCTCCACCTTCCGCTTCGTCCCCGGCCGCGCCCGCGACTCGGTGGCGGAACACGAAAACCTGCTGACGCTCATCGAAACAGGCGCCGACGCGGAACAGATCGAAAAGGCGGCCCGGCTCCACCGCTCCGCCACCCTGGACGCCTACCTCGCCCAGGCCAACAATCCCTGACCCCCAGATAGGACTTCAACGATGACGACCTCGGTAGAAACCAGCACGCACTACGTCCCCGAGGACCTGCCCACCCACATCCAGCACTTCATCAACGGGAAGTTCGTGGACTCCGCGGGCGGGGCGACCTTCGATGTCCTGGACCCGGTGTCCAACCGGAACTACGCCACCGCCGCCGCCGGCCAGAAAGAGGACATCGACCTCGCCGTCGCCGCCGCCCGCGAAGCGTTCACGAACGGCCCGTGGCCGAAGATGAAGCCCCGCGAACGCGCCCGCGTCCTGAACCGGATCGCCGACGCCGTCGAGGCCCAGGAAGCCCGGCTCGCCGAACTGGAAACCTTCGACACCGGCCTGCCCATCACCCAGGCCAAGGGCCAGGCGTTGCGCGCGGCCGAGAACTTCCGGTTCTTCGCGGACCTGATCGTGGCCCAGTTCGACGACGCCATGAAGGTCCCCGGCGCCCAGATCAACTACGTCAACCGCAAGCCGATCGGCGTCGCCGGCCTGATCACGCCGTGGAACACCCCGTTCATGCTGGAGTCCTGGAAGCTTGCCCCGGCCCTGGCCACCGGCAACACCGTGGTCCTCAAGCCGGCCGAGTTCACCCCGCTCTCGGCCTCCCTCTGGGCCACCATCTTCAAGGACGCGGGACTGCCCGACGGCGTGTTCAACCTGGTCAACGGCCTGGGCGAGGAAGCCGGCGACGCCCTGGTCAAGCACCCGGACGTTCCCCTGATCTCCTTCACCGGCGAGACCACCACCGGCCAGACCATCTTCCGGAACGCCGCGGCCAACCTCAAAGGCCTCTCGATGGAGCTCGGCGGCAAGTCCCCCTGCGTCGTCTTCGCCGACGCCGACCTGGACGCCGCGATCGACTCCGCGCTGTTCGGCGTCTTCTCCCTCAACGGCGAGCGCTGCACCGCCGGCTCGCGCATCCTGGTGGAGCGCGCCATCTACGACGAATTCTGCGACAAGTACGCCGCCCGGGCGAGGAAGATCGTCGTCGGCGATCCGCACGACCCCAAGACCGAGGTGGGCGCCCTGGTCCACCCCGAGCACTACGAGAAGGTGGCCTCCTACGTGGAGATCGGCAAGACCGAAGGCCGGCTCCTGGCCGGCGGCGGCCGCCCCGACCACCTCCCCGAAGGCAACTACATCGCACCCACGGTATTTGCCGACGTCGCCCCGGACGCCCGGATCTTCCAGGAGGAGATCTTCGGACCCGTCGTGGCCATCACCCCGTTCGAGAACGACGACGAAGCCCTCGCCTTGGCGAACAACACCAAATACGGCCTGGCCGCCTACATCTGGACCCAGAACCTGACCCGCGCCCACAACTTCTCCCAAAACGTCGAAGCCGGCATGGTCTGGCTGAACAGCCACAACGTCCGCGACCTGCGCACCCCGTTCGGCGGCGTCAAGGCCTCCGGCCTCGGCCACGAGGGCGGCTACCGCTCCATCGACTTCTACACCGACCAGCAGGCCGTGCACATCACCCTCGGCACCGTCCACACCCCCAAATTCGGCGCCTGAACCCAACTAGCTCGCAGTTGTTGTCGTTCTGAGGCCTCAAAACGACATTTACTGCCAGTCAGTTGGAGAAGAAGCCCCTTTCAACGAAGAGAGACCATCATGACCGACTTCATCCCCACCCCCACCGTCCCGGCACCGGACATCGTCCGCTGCGCCTACATGGAAATCGTGGTCACCGACCTCGCCAGGTCCCGCGAGTTCTACGTGGACCTCCTGGGCCTGCACGTGACCGAGGAAGACGAAAACGCCATCTACCTGCGCTCCCTCGAAGAGTTCATCCACCACAACCTGGTACTCCGCAAGGGACCCATCGCGGCCGTCGCCGCCTTCGCCTACCGGGTGAAGTCCCCCGCCGAAGTGGACGCCGCCGAGGCCTACTACAAGGAGCTCGGCTGCCGGGTGGAACGCCGAAAGGACGGCTTCACCAAGGGCATCGGCGACTCCGTCCGCGTCGAGGACCCGCTGGGCTTCCCCTACGAGTTCTTCTACGAGGTGGAACACGTCGAGCGGCTCACCCAGCGCTACGACCTCTACTCCGCCGGTGAACTGGTCCGCCTGGACCACTTCAACCAGGTCACCCCGGACGTCCCCCGCGGCCGGGCGTACCTGGAGGACCTGGGCTTCCGCGTCTCCGAGGACATCAAAGACGCCGACGGCGTGACGTACGCTGCCTGGATGCACCGCAAGCAGACGGTCCACGACACCGCCCTGACCGGCGGCAACGGCCCGCGCATGCACCACGTCGCGTTCGCCACGCACGAGAAGCACAACATCATCCAGATCTGCGACAAGATGGGCGCGCTGCGCATCAGCGACCGGATCGAACGCGGCCCCGGCCGGCACGGCGTCTCCAACGCGTTCTACCTCTACATCCTGGACCCGGACGGGCACCGGATCGAGATCTACACCCAGGACTACTACACCGGGGACCCCGACAACCCCACCATCACCTGGGACGTCCACGACAACCAGCGCCGCGACTGGTGGGGCAACCCCGTGGTCCCGTCCTGGTACACCGAGGCCTCCCTGGTCCTTGACCTGGACGGCAACCCGCAGCCGGTCATCATCCGGGAAGAGAAGTCCGAAATGGCCGTCACGGTTGGTGCTGACGGCTTCTCCTACACCCGCAAGGACGGCACCCCTGAGGGCGACCGCACCGGCTTCAAGCTCGGAGCGCAGGTCTAGCCATGCTGGAGCCGAAGACGATCGAAGCCATTGCGGATGAGCTGCTGGAGGCCGGCCGGACCCGCACCCCCGTCCCCCGCCTGACCGCCCGCTATCCGGAGATGACGGTGGAGGACTCCTACGCCGTCCAGCAGCTGTGGCGGCGCCGGAACGAGGAAGCCGGCCGGACCCTGGTGGGCCGGAAGATCGGCCTCACGTCCAAGGCCATGCAGGCCGCCACCGGCATCACCGAACCGGACTACGGCGCCATCTTCGATGACATGGTCCTGGAGACCGGATGCTCGGTCGAATGGGACCGGTACACCCACCCGCGGGTGGAGGTGGAACTGGCATTCGTGTTGAAGGACGGGCTGAAGGGCCCGGGCGTGACCATTTTCGATGTCCTGAAGGCCACCGACTACGTGGTGCCGGCCCTGGAGATCCTGGACTCCCGGATCGAGATGGAGGGCCGGACCATCGTGGACACCATTTCGGACAACGCCGCCATGGGCGCCATGGTGATCGGCGGCAACCCGGTGAAGCCGGACGCCGTGGACCTCCGCTGGGTCTCCGCCATCCTTTACAAGAACCAGACCGTGGAGGAAACCGGCGTGGCCGCCGGCGTCCTGGACCACCCCGCCAACGGGGTCCATTGGCTCGCGAACAAGATCGCCGCGCATGGGGACGCGTTGAAGGCAGGCGACATCATCCTGGCCGGGTCCTTCACCCGGCCGCTCTGGGTCTACAAGGGCGACACCGTCCACGCCGACTACGGACCCCTGGGAGCTGTGACATGCCGTTTCGAATAGAAGACACCTTCCGCGACGCGTTGGCTGCGCAAAAGCAAAAGGGTACGTCAGGCCGGCCTTTGGCGGGCATGTGGGTGTGCTCCGGCAGCCCGCTGGTGGCCGAACTGTGCGCCGGGGCCGGCCTGGACTGGCTCCTGGTGGACGCCGAGCACAGCCCCAACGGGCTCGAGTCCATCCTGGCGCAGCTGCAGGCCATCCACGGCTACCCGGTGCACACCGTGGTCCGGCCGCCCGTGAACGACACCGTGGTGATCAAGCAGTACCTGGACCTCGGTGTGCAGAACCTCCTGATCCCCATGGTGAACTCCGTGGCCGAGGCCGAAGCCGCCGTGGCTGCCACCCGCTACCCGCCCCAGGGTGTCCGGGGCGTTGGGTCGGCGCTGGCCCGCGCCGCCCGCTGGAACCGGGTGCCGGACTACCTCACCCGCGCCAGTGAGACCATCAGCGTCACCGTCCAGATCGAGTCGACGGCGGCCGTCGAGGCCGTGGGGGACATCCTCAAGGTCGACGGCGTGGATGCCGTCTTCGTCGGCCCCTCCGACCTCGCCGCGTCCATGGGCCTGCTGGGGCAGCAGGAACACCCCCAGGTGCGCGCCGCCGTCGAACACTGTCTCACTGCCGCCAAAGCGGCCGGCAAACCCGCCGGCGTCAACGCCTTCAACCCCGCCACCGCTGGGCATTACCTCGCAAACGGTGCCGACTTCATCCTGGTCGGCGCCGACGTCGCGCTCCTGGCCCGGGGCAGCGAGGCACTCGCCGCGCAGTACATTCCGCGTGACCCGGTGGCTGAGGCTGCCAAAACCACCAGCTACTGACCCGGTGGTATCAGCCGTCGTTGGTACTGCTGACCCCAGCCTCCCCCGCCGGCGCCGCGGGAAGAGTCACGTACGTGCCCTGGGGCTTGACGCCATGTCCGGGAACAGCTCCGGGCAGGGACACATAGCCGCCCGTGGGCTGCGGCGGCACCCCGGGGCCGGCCGGCAACGTGACGTAACTGCCCTCGGACTGCGGCGGTGCCTCTGAGCCGGCCGGCAACGTGACGTAGCTGCCCCCTCGGGAAGTGACGGTAGGTGTTGTTGCGGGCGCTTCGGTGAGCCCGGACTTCAAAGTCATGATGTTCTCCTGCTCGTCTGGGGCATCGACGGCGCAAAGAATCCCAGCACCTGTGCGCCTGTGGCGCAGCAGGAGCGGTGCTGTCCGCTGCTGGGGTTTGACAGGGTCGTATGCCTGGATCCGGGGAGGAGTCACCCGGCGGTCCTCGAGGGCTTTGCCGGCCTGGCCCCGAGTCTAGGCTTAATCTGACAAGTTCACAATAAGGTGGGGGAATATTGCGCTGTTCCCTCTGCGTCAACGGTCCTGCGCCACAACACAAGAGCCGCGGGGCAAGCACGGCAAGACTGGGAGCAACCCGCTACGCCGCCCGGCTGGCGCCCTTGACTACTCGAAGTGGAGTACCCCTTGGAAACCTATGATGCGCTCCTCGCGTCCATTGCCCCCACTGCCGGCACCGGCCGGACCATTCTCGATCCGGCCACGGGCCAGCCGGTCGGCGAAGCTCCCGTCCACAGCCTCGACGACCTTGAACGCGCCGTGGCCACAGCGGGCGCCGCGCAGCCGGCCTGGGCTGCGCTGGGCCATGAGGCCCGGTCCGCTGCGCTCCTGAAGGCAGCAGACGCCGTCGAACGTTCCGCCGAGGAACTTGCCCGCTTGCTCTCCCGCGAGCAGGGCAAACCACTGAACGGCCCCAATGCCCGGTTCGAGGTGGGCGCCTGCGTGGCCTGGCTGCGTGCCGCGGCCGGGCTGCCGCTGGAGCCCGAAACCATCGTGGACGACGGCGAAACCCGCGCCGAGCTGCATTACCGGCCCATCGGCGTGGTGGGCGCGATCGGCCCTTGGAACTGGCCCATGATGATCACCGTCTGGCAGCTCGCGCCCGCCCTGCGAATGGGCAACGCCATCGTGGTGAAGCCCTCCGAGTACACGCCGCTTTCCGTCCTGGCGCTGGCCAAGGTCATCAACGAGGAACTGCCCGAAGGCCTCCTGACCGTGGTCTCCGGCGGCCGCGACGTCGGCGCCCGGCTGGCCGAACACCCGGCGATCGGCAAGATCATGTTCACCGGCTCCACAGCCACCGGCCGCGCCATCATCAAGTCCTCCGCGGACACCGTCAAGCGGCTCACCCTGGAACTGGGCGGCAACGACGCCGGCATCGTCCTCCCCGACGCCGACCCCAAAGCCATCGCCCAGGACCTCTTCTGGGGCGCCTTCATCAACACCGGCCAGACCTGCGCCGCCCTCAAGCGCCTTTATGTCCACAGCGACATCTACGACGCCGTCTGCGAGGAACTCACCGCCGTCGCCAAGGCCGTGCCGATGGGCAACGGCCTGGATGAGAACAACCTGCTGGGACCGCTGCAGAACCAGGCCCAGTACGACGTCGTCGCGAACCTCGTGGAGGCGGCGAAGGCTTCCGGCGCACGCGTCCTGCTGGGCGGGAACCCGGACACCGGCCGGCCCGGCTTCTTCTACCCCGCCACCCTGGTGGCGGACATCGACAACGACAACCCGCTGGTGGCCGAGGAACAGTTCGGGCCGGCCCTTCCGATCATCCGCTACAGCACCATCGACGAGGCAGTAGAGAAGGCCAACGCCGTCGACGTCGGCCTCGGCGCCTCGGTCTGGTCCCAGGACCTGGCCGCCGCCCGCGAGGTGGCCGGCCGGATCCAGGCCGGTACCGTCTGGATCAACCGGCACGGCGCCGTGGACCCCCGCATCCCGTTCGGCGGAGCCAAGCAGTCCGGCTACGGCGTTGAATTCGGCGTTGAAGGGCTCAAAGCACTCGGGGTACCGCAGGTTATCAACGGCTGACGTTGACGCGGGAGCCCGGCACGAAGGTTGCCGGTGCCGGGCTCCCGGGACTTTCGGGGCGTTACCCCATGGCCGGGGCGGCAGCGGTCCGACCGGCGAACTGCCGGCGGGCCCAGCGGGCGAGCTTCTTGCCTTTGCCTTTCCACCAGTTGTCCTCGTCCTGGTTGTGGTGGAAGCGGAAAACGATGGCCACCAGCACGAACATGCCCATCACCACGTCCACCCAGGACGACATCACCAGGGCGACGAAGACGGTCAGGGCATTGGCGACGATGGACGGGATGGCCAGGGTACGGAACACGGTACTGGCCACATAGCGGCGGTGCGACCTCGGGACGGACAGTTCGCGGACCATGTCGAAGCAGACGCAGACCACCACGATGGTCTGCCCCAGGGCCAACAGCATTTGACCCGGCATTGAGCCGCTGAATGCAGCGACGGACTCCATGCCCGGGCTCATGGCCGGGCCTTGCGGTTGACGCCTGTGCTGACTACACCAAACACGGTAAACCCCCAGAAACTCGTGGAACCACCGCCGCTGATCCGGCGATGGTTCCATTCAAGGTTCGGGGGGCTTCGGGGTCACGAGTAGTGGGTACTCGTGTTTTTGCTGGAGCCCCGTCCTCTGTACTTACTTGCCGATGGCGCGCGGCCGCCACAGCATGACAGCCTGCGACCGCGGCCGGGGCCGCTGCCCGCGGGAAAGGCTCACGACGTCGCCTGCGGCACCGGCAGCGAAGATGCGCGAGTCCACAGCCCGCGGCCGGCGCCCCAGCTCCTCGGTGAGTTCCGCGATCCGGCTTTGGAGGGCAGCGACCTGGTTTTCAAGTTCCAGGATGCGCTTGATTCCCTCCAGCGAGACGCCCTCCTGGGACAGCCGCTGCACCTCCCGCAGCATGTTGACGTCGCGCTGCGAGTACCGCCGGGACTTCCCCGGGGCACGGCTGGGCTTGACGATGCCGAGCCTGTCGTACTGACGCAGCGTCTGCGGGTGCATGTCCGCAAGCTCGGCCGCCACGGAGATCACGAAGATCGGTTGGTCAGGACTGATGTCCACGGCTCACCTCCGCTCCTAGAGCCGGGCCTTGGCTGCCAGGCCCTCACGGACGTCCGCCGACGACGTCGCCTCGGCGAACGCCTTGACCGCAGCTTCGGCGTCCTTGTTGAGATTCTTGGGAACGGCGACGTCGATGGTCACCAGCAGGTCACCGGTCGCCTTGGACGTCTTCACGCCTTTGCCCTTGACCCGCAACGTGCGGCCGGACGGCGTGCCGGCCGGAACACGGACCTTCACCGTGTCACCGTCAACGGTGGGAACTTCGATATCCGCGCCCAGGGCCGCCTCGGGGAAGGTGACGGGGACGTGGATGCGGAGGTTGTCGCCGTCGCGCGTGTAGAACGCATGCGGCTGGACCGCGACGGACACCACCAGGTCGCCGTTGCCGGCAGCACCCGGCTGGCCCTTGCCGCGGACGCGGACCTTCTGGCCGTCCTTGATGCCGGCGGGGACGCGGACGTCGATGACCTCGCCGCTGGGCTCGCGCAGGCCAATGGTGGTGCCGCGGATGGACCCGGCGAACGAAATGCTGGTGGACGCGGTGCGGTCGGCGCCCTTCTGCGGCGTGCGCTGGAAGCCGGGGGAACCGCCGAAGCCGCCGAACAGGTCTGCGAACTCGGGCGGGATGCCGCCTGCGGACGGGTTGAACCCGCCCGAGTGCCGCCCGGTGTTGCCCGTGAAGAGGCCGCCGAACATGTCCTCGAACCCGCCGTTGGGGGCGCCGGCGCCGCCGGGGGCAAAGCGGGCTCCGCTGCCCATGGCGCGGATGGCGTCATACTGCTGGCGCTCATCGGGATCAGAGAGAACCGAGTATGCCTCGGAAATGTCCTTGAACTTCTTCTCGGAAGCGGCATTCCCGGCATTGGTATCAGGGTGGTGCTGCCGCGCAAGCTTCCGGTAGGCCTTCTTGATATCGGCTTCGGAAGCGTCCTTGGCAACACCAAGGATCTTGTAAAAATCCTTGTCCACCCAATCCTGGCTAGCCAATGGCGTTTCCTTTCGTAAACAAAACCTAAGTCCCCGGCGGGGCGACGCTCCGCTGGGTAGGGGGCCGTGCCCGCTTCGCGGTGCCCGCCACGCCGCGGCCCCCTACCCAGCTGCGCTTCGAGCTTGTGGTCATCTCACCTTAGGTGACACAACCGCCGAGCGACGGACGGGTAAGGGGCCCGGGAGTGGCATCGGGCCTGCCGAAGCGTGGCGGCTTAGGTCCGTAGGACCAAGCCGCCACGCGTAGGGGCGGGGCCCCTTATCCGTTCGGCGCGACCAGAGCAGCTGACCCCAACTAAGCCGGAACGGCGACGATGACCTGTGCTGCGCGGAGCACGCGGTCTCCTGATTTGTAGCCTGAGCGAAGGACCTGGCTGACGGTGTCAACCTCGATGTCTTCGCCGGGCTGCTGGATCAGGGCTTCGTGGATCGTGGGGTCGAACTCCACGCCGGTCTCGTTGATCCGGACCAGGCCGTAGGTCTTCAGCGCGTTCTCCAGCTTGGTGGCGATCGCGGCGAAGGGCCCGTCGGTGAGGTCGCCGTGCTGCCGTGCGGCGTCGACGTCGTCCAGGACCGGGAGCAGGGAGTTCAGGACGCCGATGACGGCCATCTCTCCGGCCACGGCGCGGTCCCGTTCAACCCGCTTGCGGTAGTTGACGTACTCGGCCTGGAGCCGGAGCAGGTCGTTGCGCAGTTCGGCGGCCTCGGCGTTGCCGCCTGCTGCCGGAGCCCCCTGGGCCACGGATTCCTCTGCGGGCACGTCCACCCCGTTGAGGATTTCCTCTGCCTGGGCCAGTGCGTCGCCGTCGGAATCGGCAGCGCCCTGCTGGTGGCCGGCGCCTGGGGCGTGGCCGCCTTCGGGGTGCCGGGCCTGGCCGGTCACCGGGTCAACCTTGCGGTTGTCCCGGATGACAGGTTCGCCGTTGCCCTGCTTGGCGTCATGGTTCGCGGATGAGTTGTGCTCTTCCTCGCTACCGTGGTGCGGCATGGCTACTTCTTCGCTTCGTCTTCGTCGATGATCTCGGCGTCGACGATGTCCTCATCGGCTTTGCTGCCCGCAGAGGCACCGGCGGCACCCTCGGCACCGGCAGCGCCGGCACCGTCCGGCGAACCGGCCTGCGAGTAGATGGCTTCGCCCAGCTTGGTCTGCGAGGCCTGCAGCTTCTCGAACGCGGCCTTCACGGCGGCATCGTCCGTGCCTTCGAGGGCCTTCTTGAGGCTGTCGACGTCGCCCTGGACCTCGGTCTTGACCTCTTCGGGCAGCTTGTCCGCGTTGTCGGCGATCAGCTTGTCCACGGAGTAGGCGAGCTGCTCGGCGGTGTTGCGGGTGTCGGTTGCCTCGCGGCGGGCCTTGTCCTCGGCTGCGTGCTCCTCGGCGTCCTTGACCATGCGGTCAATGTCTTCCTTGGAGAGGCTGGAACCACCGGTGATGGTCATGGACTGTTCCTTGCCGGTTCCCTTGTCCTTTGCGGAGACGTGGACGATGCCGTTGGCGTCGATGTCGAAGGTGACCTCAACCTGGGGGACGCCGCGCGGGGCCGGCGCGATGCCGGTCAGCTCGAACGTGCCCAGCGGCTTGTTGTCGCGGGTGAATTCGCGTTCGCCCTGGAAGACCTGGATGGCCACGGACGGCTGGTTGTCGTCCGCCGTGGTGAAGGTCTCGGACCGCTTGGTGGGGATGGCAGTGTTGCGTTCGATCAGGTGCGTCATGACGCCGCCCTTGGTTTCGATGCCGAGGGACAGCGGGGTGACGTCGATCAGGAGGACGTCCTTGCGCTCGCCCTTCAGCACACCGGCCTGCAGGGCTGCGCCGACGGCCACGACCTCATCCGGGTTGACGCCCTTGTTGGGCTCCTTGCCGCCGGCGAGTTCCTTGACCAGTTCGGAGACGGCGGGCATACGGGTGGAGCCACCGACCAGGACGATGTGGTTGATGTCCGAAAGCTTGATGCCGGCTTCCTTGATGACGTCGTGGAACGGCTTCTTGGTGCGCTCCAGCAGGTCCTTGGTGAGGTCCTGGAACTTGGCGCGGGTCAGCTGCTCGTCCAGGTGGACCGGGCCGTCGGGGGTGACGGAGAGGTACTGGAGGGAGACGTTGGTGCTGGAGGAAGAGGAGAGTTCCTTCTTGGCCTGCTCGGCTGCCTCGCGGAGGCGCTGGAGGGCGATCTTGTCCTTGGAGAGGTCGATGCCCTTGACCTTGAGCTGGTTCAGCAGGTAGTCGACGACGCGCTGGTCCCAGTCGTCGCCGCCCAGGCGGTTGTCACCGGCGGTGGCGCGGACCTGGATGGTGGAGAAGTTGTCTTCGTCCTTGCCGACTTCCAGCAGGGAAACGTCGAAGGTACCGCCGCCGAGGTCGAAGACGAGGATGAGTTCGTCTTCCTTGCCCTTGTCCAAGCCGTAGGCGAGGGCTGCGGCGGTGGGCTCGTTGACGATGCGCAGGACGTTCAGGCCTGCGATCTCGCCGGCTTCCTTGGTGGCCTGGCGCTCGGCGTCGTTGAAGTAGGCCGGGACCGTGATGACGGCGTCGGTGACCTTTTCACCCAGGTAGGACTCGGCGTCGTTCTTCAGCTTCATGAGGATACGCGCGGAGATTTCCTGCGGGGTGTACTTCTTGTCGTCGATCGCGACGGTCCAGTCGGTGCCCATGTGGCGCTTGACGGAGGCGATGGTGCGGTCGATGTTGTTGACGGCCTGGCGCTTGGCGATCTCGCCGACCAGGACTTCGCCGGACTTGGAGAATGCAACGACCGACGGCGTGGTGCGGCCACCCTCGGCGTTGGCAATAACGGTGGGCTCGCCACCTTCGAGAACGGAGACGACGGAGTTGGTGGTTCCGAGGTCGATACCTACTGCACGTGACATGTGTTGCTTCCTTCTTTCCTTGGAACTGGGTGGCGCCCAATGATTGAGCGTTCTGGGCTCAACTTTACTCAGGCACTACCAGATGTCAACACAACTTGAGCGAACTACGCTCAACTTTGCTCACGGCGGACAAGAAGGGCGGCCGACGCCGGCCCGTCGCCCTCGGTGCGGGGGTTTCAGTCCGGGGAGGGCGCGTCCAGCACTGCCGCGAGCAGTCCCGGGAACCGCGCCTCCAGGTCCTCCGTGCGCAGGGTCAGGCGGCGGCCGCGCCCGTTGGCCTCGTTGCGGATCACGCCGGCTTCGCGCAGCACCTTCATCAGGTGGGACTTGGTGGACTTCGGCATGTCCGGGTTGCTCAGGGCGCACTCGGCCATATCAAGGGGGCCGGCGCGCAGCTGGCGCGCGATCTCCAGCCGGTCAGGGTCACTCAGGGCAAAGAGCACGCTGGGTAAATGGAGGTCCGCGCGTTCGGGGTGAGTGAGGTTCGCCGGTGTAGCCACAGTTCGACTTTAGTTGAACCATTACCGTCACTGCCAGTAGGCTGAGGTTTCGATTATTTTCGAACCAACCCCACCCTACGCAGAAGGCGGCACGTTTTGACGCACTCCACCGCAGCCCGGCCCCAAGAGACCCGCCGGCGGCTGGGCTTTGCCCTGGTCGCGGCTGCCACGGCAGCGATGATGGCCGGAGCCAGCGCGCCCTCGCCCTTCTACCCCACACTGCAAGAGCAGCTGCATCTGCTGCCCGTGGCAACCACCGGGATCTTCGCCGTCTACGCCGTGGCGCTGCTGGCGGCCCTGCTGGTCTTCGGCTCCATTTCGGACCACCTGGGCCGCAGGCCGGTCATCAGCGCCGCCTTCATCCTGCTCGCTTCCAGCGTCACAGCCTTTCTGGTGGCCGATTCACTGGCCATGCTCCTGGTGGCCCGCATACTGCAGGGCATCGCCAGCGGCATCCTGCTGACCACGCTCTCCGCCGCGATCGCGGACCTGGAAGCAGAGGACGACCCGGGCTCCAGCGCGGCCTGGAACACCGTGGCGCCGCTGGGCGGCCTGGCACTGGGAGCCTTGGCGTCCGGACTGCTGCTGGACCTGCTGGCCGAGCCGCGCACCCTGGTATTCGTTTCGCTGACCGCCCTGTACGTGGTGTTCGCCGCGCTGGTGTGGGCCGCCCCCGAAACCTCGCCCCGGACCCCCGGGGCAGCGGCCTCGCTCAAGCCGCACCTGACGCTGCCGCCCGCCGCCCGCCGGGGATTCATCACCGGCGCCCCGGCAGTCTTCGCCGGCTGGGCCACGGGCGGACTGTACCTCTCGCTCGGCGCCGCGATCGTCCTCACCACCTTCGGCATCAGGGAGCACCTGTGGCAAGGAATGGTGATCACCATCCTGGCGGGCACCGGAGCCGCCACAGCTGCGGTCCTGCACCGGTTCGGCGCCCGCACCATCACCATTTTCGGCACCACGGCATTGGCCCTGGGAACTGCGCTGTCCCTGCTGGCCATCGGCCTGGGCTCGTTCGGCCTGTTCCTGGCCGCCGTGGTGGTGGCCGGAGCGGGATTTGGCACGGCTTTCATGGGCGTGATCCGGTCCATCAGCCCCCTGGTGGAGGACCACGAACGCGCCGGCACCTTCGCCTCGCTCTTCGTGGTGGCATACACGGCATTCGGTGTTCCGGCAGTGCTTGCCGGCCTGCTGGCACCCATACTGTCCCTCCCCGTCACCACCTACGCGTATGGCGGCCTGGTGACGGTCCTGGCGGCGGTGGCTGCGATCAGCCGCGCCCGCAGCAAGGACGCCGAACCGGCCGCAGACGTCACGGTGGCGGCACGGGACGCCGGGCAGCATCCGGGCAACGCGGAAGGCGTCACGGCCACGGCAGCTCCGGAATCCGTGGGCCGCTAGGCCTGCCGTTCCGGGGATGACGACGGCGGCCGGTGCGGGCCGCGCGGGAAACGGCCCGGCAGGGTGCTTACCGGTCGGAGTCCGGGCGGCCGTGCAATGGGCCGCGCTCGTCCGCGGTCGACTGGACCTGGCCGTCGGTCAGCCCGTCGCGGATTGCTTCCTCCGTCCGCGCGCCGCCCGTGGTTCCGGCGTCGCCATAGTTGCCCTCCTCGTATTCGCCGTCAGCTTCCCGTTCCGGCTCGTTGATGGTGCCCGCGGTGCCGTAGTCCCCGTCCACGTACTGGCCACCTTCCCCCTCCAGGCCCGGGGCGCTGCTGCCCTTGCGGGGTTCCTCGGCTGCAACTTCAGGGTTCTCAGTCATGGTGCATCTCTCCTTCGAGGCTGCGCGTCCGTGCGGGCGCACTGGCAGTCTACCGACGCCCCCTGGCCGCCGACAGGGCCAGGCCTACCCGTCATTGCGGGATGCGCCTAAGTGCAGCCCCGCCACACCGGCCAGGACGGCAAGGTGGTGGTCGAAAAGTTCGGCCGGAACACTGAAGGTCTCCGGCCCGTATTGGTTGAAGGCCTCGAAGCTGACGGCGCCAAACAGGGCGCTCCACACCAGGACTCCCCGGGCCACGAGCTCCTCGGGAACGGTGAGGCCGAACTGCGCCCGGATGGCCTCCAGGTCAGCTTGGAGCGCGGCCGGGATCCGGGGCCGCACCGCATCCTCCACGGCCAGCCGCCCGGCCCGAAAAGCAGACTCCAGGATGCCGATCAGGGCGACGATCACCCGGGTACCGGGGACCGTGGTCCGCTCGGCGGGCGCGTTGTAGCCGGGGACCGGGCTGCCGAACAAGAGCGCATAGCTTGCCGGCTCCCGCAGCGCCCAGGACCGTACCGCGCGGCCCAAGGCCGTGAAGCGGCCGGCATGGTCAGCGGCTGGAACCGCCTCGACGGCGGCGTCCACCTCGTCCCCCAGCTCATTGAAGGCATCAATCAGCAGCAGCGTCAGCAGCTCATCCCGGCTTGCCACGTAGCGGTACACCGCCGAGGACACCACCCCCAAGTCCCTGGCCACCGCCCTGAGGGACAGTGCCGCGGCCCCGTGCAGGGCCAGGTGGCGCCGTCCCAGCCGGACGATGTCAACCACGGTCTGCGTCCGGGCCCGCTGCCTGGGCGTCAGGGCCCGGGCCGGTGCCGTCCCCGCATCCGTCTTCTCCGTGTCCGTCACAAGCTCCAGCATGCCACAACCGAGAGCGGTGCCAACAAAGGAGAGCAGCGCTCTTGACAAAACCGCGGCAAGCGCCCAAGCTGATTGCGAGAGCACCGCTCTCGCTACAAACTTTCCAGGAGGACTCATGGTCAAGAATTTCGTCGTCACCGGCGCTGGGCCGGTGGGCTGGACGGTTGCCGAGCAGCTCGCGGCCGATGGACACCGCGTCCGCGTGGTCACCCGGTCCGGCAGCGGGCCCGACCACCCCTTGGTTGAGCGGATCACGGGAGACGCCAAGGATCCGGAAACCCTGCGACGGGTCTTCGCAGGTGTTGATGCCGTTTTCCACTGCATCCACGGCTCGTCCTACACCGCCGCAGCCTGGGAGGCGGAATTGCCCGCAGCCGAGCAGGCAGTGTTGAACGCGGCCCACGAGGCAAGCGCCGTCGTCGTCTTTCCGGAAAGCCTGTACTCCTACAGTGAGCCGGACCGCGTGATGACCGAGGACAGCCCGCGCCGGGCGGCCGGCGGCAAGCGCGGCGTGCGCACCCGCTTGCTGCAGGCGAGGGAGGACTCAGCTGCGACAACTGTGAGCGTGGTGGCCGGGGACTTCTTTGGCCCGCGGGTCCGGATGGCGCACGGCGGCGAGCGCATCGTGGTCCCCATCCTTGCCGGCCGGAATGTCAGCGTGGTGGGGAGCGCGAACCAGCCGCACTCCTTTACCTACGTCCCGGACCTCGTCGCCGCGATGGTCGCCGCAGCTGCCAACCCCGCTGCCTGGAACTCGGTCTGGCATGCCCCCACCGGCCCGGCCCTGACGCAGCGGGAGCTGGTCCAGGCCTTTGCCCGGGCCGCGGGCGTGCCAGCACCCAAGGTGCGCGTGTTGCCGGGCTGGGCCCTGCGGGCGGCGGCGTTCTTTTCCGCCGACATGCGGGAATTAGCGGAGCTCGGCTACCAGTTTGAGCACCCGTTCGTGATGGACTCGGCCCGCTCGGAGGCCATCCTTGGCGTCCGGCCCACCCCGCTGGACGCGGCAGCCGCCGCCACCGTGGAATGGTGGCGGCGGCAGGGCTGAGCGTCAGCGGGTGGGGACCTCCGTGCGGGGCTCAACGCCGGGCTCCCAGGATTGGGTGCCGGACCCGGCCTCCGCGCGGGCCAGCTTCCCGGGCCACCAGATGTTCGGGCCGATATCGTAGGCGAGCGCCGGTACCAGCAGCGAGCGCACCAGCACGGTGTCCAGCAGCACGCCGAACGCCACGATGAAGGCAAGCTGCACCAGGAACATGATAGGGATGACGCCAAGGGCGGCAAACGTTGCGGCCAGCACCACGCCCGCGGAGGTGATCACCCCGCCGGTGACGCCAAGGCCCCGCAGGATCCCGGGCCGGGTGCCGTGCTTGAGCGACTCCTCCCGGACCCGGCTCATCAGGAAGATGTTGTAGTCCACGCCCAGGGCCACCAGGAACACGAATCCGAACAGCGGGACAGTGGCATCCGCTCCGGGGAACCCGAAGATGTTGTTGAAGACGAACGCGGACACGCCGAGCGCGGCCGCGTAGGACAGCACCACGGACAGCACCAGCAGCACCGGGGCCACGATGGAGCGCAGCAGCAGCATCAGGATGAAGAGGATCACCACGAGCACCACCGGGATGATGACCACGAGGTCGTGCTGGGCGGTGGTATTCGTATCCAGGGCGGTGGCCGTCACGCCGCCCACCAGCGCGCCGGGATCCACGGCCTTGACCTCGCCGCGGAGGGCTTTGACGGTTTCCTCGGCCTGGAGGGAGTCCGCGGCGTCGTTCAGGGTGGCGTTGATGAGGACCTTTCCGTCCCTTACGTCCGGGGTGCTGGGAGCCCCCGGCGCGCCAGTGATGGGCACGCTGCCTGGCGCCAGGAGGTAGGCCTCGCCCACGCCGTCGTCCGCTTTGACGCGGTCCAGCACTGCGGCGGCCTTGGCCTGGTCCGCAACCACGACGGCGGGGCTGCCGCTGCCGGCGTCGAAGTGGCGCGCCAGCGCATCCTGGCCGTCAACGGCATTGGAGGCTGTGAGGATGACGTCCGTTTGCGGCACGCCGTTGGCTTTGAGCTGCAGCAGGCCGCCTGCCGCCACCAGGAGCAGGAGGACCGAAGCCACCCAGACAACCCTGGGCCGGCGTGACACCAGGGACGCAGTGGCGCGCCACAGGCCTTTCTGGCCTTCCAGCCCGGTCACCAGTTCGGGTTCGCGCTGGTCGGCGGGGACCAGCTTGGGGCGGAAGGGCCAGAACGCGGCCCGGCCCAGGAGCGCCATCAGTGCAGGCAGCAGGGTCAGCGCGGCGAACAGGGCGCACAGGATGCCGGCGGCGGCAACCGGGCCGAGGGCCTTGTTGGAGTTGAGGTCCGAGAAGAGCAGGCACAGCAGGGCGATGATCACCGTGGCACCTGAGGCCAGGATGGGCTCAAAGGAGGCCTTCCAGGCGGTCAGGACTGCGGCGGTCCGGTTGGTGGTGTGGGTGAGGGCTTCGCGGAAGCGGGCCACGAAGAGCAGGGCGTAGTCCGTGGCCGCGCCGATCACCAGGATGGAGAGGATGCCCTGGCTTTGGCCGTTGAGCTGGATCCAGCCGGCCTTGGCCATGCCGAAGACCAGGAGGATGGCCGCACAGAGGGCAAAGACGGAGGTCAGCAGCACCATGATGGGCAGCAGCAGGGAACGGTAGACGATCAACAGGATGACGAAGACGGCGGACAGGGCCACAAGCAACAGGATGCCGTCGATGCCGCCGAACGCGGCGGTAAGGTCGGCGGCCAGCCCTGCGGGTCCGGTCACGAACGTTTGGGTTCCCTGCGGTGCCGCCGTGGACACCGCGTCCCGGAGTTCCTTGACGGCGTCCTTGACCTCGGTGGAGGACCCGATGGGGACTACGAACTGGACTGCCTTGGCGTCTTTGGAGGGGATCGGGCCGATCACGGTGCTGCCCAGCTTGAGGCCTTCGAGGCTGGTCTTGAGCGTGGCCAACTCTCCCAGCTGCGCGGGGGTGAAGGCGGCGGTGTTTTCGATGACGATGATGCCGGGGACCTCGTCCGAGTCCCGGAACTTTGCCTGCCAGTCCTGAGCTTCGGTGGCTTCGGCACTGGCGGGCAGGAAGGACGCCTGGTCATTGCTGGAGACTTCGTCCAGGCGGCCGAACGTGGGGCCGCCCACCCCGGCCAGTCCCAGCCAGGTTACGACCAGGACGAGGGGGATGAGCCAGCGCAGCCAGAACGGGACACGCTCTTTGGCGACTTTTGTTCGTTTCATGATGCCTTCCATCCAGGGTGCCGCGAGTAGAATTGATTCCAGCATAGATTATCTCCATCATGGAGATAAGTGCCAGTCGAGCTTTTTTCGCAGATCCGCCGGTACGGACAGTGCGGACAGGGGCGGGGCTCAGGCGGCTGCAGTAATATCCGTCAGTACGGTCGCGCAGAAACGGCCCGGCAGGAACGCGAACACGAATGGCTGAAGGGAGGTGGGCATGGCAGGACAGACTGCAGCAGGTCCACCGCCCTTTCCCCAGGCCGGACCGGAATTCGGCCCGCCGAACCCCCTGCTACGGCTTTTGCAGGAGTTCACCATCGAGGCGAACCGGTACGTGGACGCCGCCGGCGACCGCAAGGACATGCACCGGACGGACATGAATGCCCTGGCCGTGATCATGCGCCACACTGCAAGGGGCGAGGTGGTAACCCCCGGCGTGCTGCGGAAGGAGCTGAACCTCAGTTCCCCCGCCACCACGGCACTGATCGACAGGCTGGACAACTCCGGGCACGTGGTCCGCGAACGGCACGCCACGGACCGGCGCCAGGTCCAACTGAAGATGACGCCCAAGGCCTTCAGGGACGGCGGCGCCATCTTCGCGCCATTGGCCCAGCACATGGACAGTGCCATGGCGGAGTTCTCCGCGGCGGAACTTGAAACGGTGACCCGTTTCATGACCGCGATGGTCGAGGCCACCGCCGCGGCCCGGGAAGCATCCCACGACGAAGAACCCAAGGGCGGCCACCCCGGATGAGCCCCGGTTCTGTGGTGTTGGCCCCGCAGAAGCGGCAACCGCAGCCCGGTTGGGAGTAGCGTTTGGTTATGAGTGCGCAGCAGCCAGGGGAAGACGTCTACACGCACGGCCACCACGAATCGGTGGTCCGCGCCCATGCCGCCAGGACCGCTGAAAATTCCGCGGCGTTCGTCCTCCCGCACCTGACGCCGGGAACAGCCCTGCTGGACGTCGGCTGTGGGCCCGGCAGCATCACCTGCGACTTTGCCGCGCTGGTCAACCCCGGGCACGTCACCGGCCTGGACCGCTCGCCGGACATCATCGCCCAGGCCCAGGCCCTCGCCGCCGAACGCGGCGTGCCCAACGTTGAATTCGTTGCCGGCAACATCTACGACCTTGACTTCGCCGACGAAACGTTCGACCTCGTCCACGCGCACCAGGTGCTCCAGCACCTGACGGACCCCGTGGAGGCCCTGCGCGAGATGCGCCGCGTGGCCAAGCCCGGCGGCATTGTGGCGGTCCGTGATGCGGACTTCCACGGGATGAGCTGGTACCCGGCATTCCCGGAACTGGACGAGTGGATGGACCTGTACCAGCGGATTGCCCGCCGCAACGGAGCAGAGCCCGACGCCGGGCGCCGGCTGGTCAGCTGGGCCCAGTCCGCGGGGTTCACCGACGTCGCCCCCAGCAGCAGCAACTGGTTGTACGCTACGGCCCAGCAGCGCCGCTGGCAGGCGCGGGTGTGGGGCGAGCGGGTGCTGCATTCCGCCTTCGCCGACCAGGCACTTGAGTACGGGTTCGCCAACCCGGCGGATCTGGCCAGGATTTCCGCCGGCTGGCACCGCTGGGGCTCCACCGACGACGGCTGGTTCCTGATCCCCAACGGTGAAGTCATCGCCCGGGCTTAGCGCCGACGCCGGGGCGTGCCGCCCCGTACGATTGATGAGTGCAATTTTCCCTTTGGCTGGCCCTTGCGGGTGCCGGTGCCCTCATCAGCTTCACCCCGGGCGCCGGGGCCATCAACACCATGAGCAACTCGCTGAATGCGGGGTTCCGCCGGTCCATCTGGGGAATCCTGGGCCAGCAGGCAGCCTTGGTGGTGCACGTGCTGATTGTGGCCCTTGGCGTGGGGGTGTTGGTGGCAAGCTCCCCCGTGGCCTTCAACGTGATCCGCTACGCCGGTGCCGCCTACCTCGTGTACCTGGGCATTCGCCAGTTCCTGAGCAAGCCCACGGCCGCCCGGGAAGAGGCCGCCGCCCTGCGCAATGAGCCGGCGTGGTCAATTTTCCGGCGCGGATTCTGGGTCAACCTGCTGAACCCGAAGGCGATCGTGTTCTTCCTCGCGTTCACTCCGCAGTTCATCCGGCCTGAGCAACCGCTGTTCACGCAATACGCGGTGCTCACCGCCACCATCGTGGTCATCGACATCCTGGTGATGTGGTTCTTTTTCGCCGCAGCCGCCAGGTCCTTCCAGCGCTTCACGAGTACCGAGCCAGGCCAAATCGTCCTCAGCCGCGTCTTCGGCGCGCTGTTCGTGGGCGTTGGCATCCTGCTGGCCCTGATCCACTAAGTGGGACGGCGGAAGGCCCGGGCGCACCGAAGCCGCAGCGATATGACAGCCAGTAATGCATCTTTACAAACCCGTAAAACATTGTGAACAGCCCGCTAGCCAAGACGGGCAACCAGCGCGCATGCTTAGCTTCATGAACTCAACGTCGAGCCCATACCGTGTCATCACCGTCTGCACCGGCAACATCTGCCGGTCCCCCATGGCCGAGTTCATGCTTGCGGCAGCGCTGGAACGCGAAGGACTGGACGGACTGGTGCAGGTGGACTCCGCCGGCACCACAGGGTACGAGGCCGGCAGGCCCATCGACCCCCGGGCCGCCCGCCGGCTGGCGGCAGCACAATTGGCCTCCGAAACCCATATCGCCCGGGAATGGGACCCACGGTGGTTCAGCGAGCGCGACCTGATCCTGGCGCTGGACATCGACCATTACGCCTGGCTCACCGAGGCCGCACCGGGCCGGGAGGCCCTGAACAAGATCCGGATGCTCCGCAGCTTCGATCCGGCCATGGCCGGCCGCGACCGGCTGGACCAGGGCATCGAGGATCCCTGGTACGGCGGCCACGCTGATTTCGACGCCGTCTGGCACCAGATCCACTCCGCCCTTCCCGGGATCGTGGACCACATTAAGGCGGAGGCCCTGCGGGACACGGGACTGCAGCGGCAGGCACACTGAACCCGGTACGCTCTAGTCCATGATCCCAGCCCCCGTCATCATCGCCATCGACGGGCGCTCCGGCGCAGGCAAGACCACCTTGGCAGTCGAACTCGCGGCGCTGCTCCGCGCCCACCACAAGGTGTCCCTGTTCCACCTCGAGGACATCTACCCGGGCTGGGACGGGCTCGCGGCCGGCGTCGAACGCTATGTCTCCACGGTCCTCACGCCCCTGAGCCGGGGCGAGGCCGCCAGCTGGACCAGCTGGGACTGGTCCAACCATTACGACGGCGATGCCCGGGTAACGCTGCCGGCGGAGATCGTCATCGTGGAGGGGGTGGGCGCCGCGTCCGAGCCTGCCGCCCCGTTCCTGGGCGCCGTCATCTGGGCGGAGTCACCGGACGATGTCCGCCGGACCCGGGCCCTGGACCGCGACGGCGACACCTACAGGCCGTTCTGGGACCAGTGGGCGGCCCAGGAGGAAGAATGGCTGGGCCGCGACGACGTCCCCGGCCGGGCGGACCTGCGCGTCAATAACCGCGCCGACGGCTCCGCACCCGTGGACCTTTTGCGGCTCCTCCCGTACCTGCCTGCGCTGGCGCCGGTCCTCGCCCCGGAATTGTCCGCCCGCCGCGGCCTGCGCCTGCACGCCGAGCGCCTGGACCTGGCACCGGACCCACCGGCCCTGTTCGAATCCCTGTATGGCCGCTCCCCCAACGCCGTTTGGCTGGACTCCTCCAATCACCGGGACGCCCGGGCCGGCTCCGGGGAGCAGGTATCCGGGGAGGACAGGACCGCCGCCGAACGCAGCCGGTTCAGCATCATGGCTGACGACGCCGGCACGTTCGGGCAGTATGTCACGCACCGTGCGGGGGTGAGCCTCATCAGCGCGGGCTCGTCCGTGGCGAAGGTTCCGGGCCCGTTCTTCCGCTGGCTGAATACCGTCTGGGGCCGGCGGGCGGTCCGGACTCCCGAGGGCTACCCGGGCGAGTTCACCCTGGGGTGGCTGGGCTGCCTGGGTTACGAACTCAAGCGCGAAACCGGCGGCAGCGACCTTTCCGCGCCCACCCCGGACGCCGCACTGATCTTCGCCGGCCGCGCCGTGGTGCTGGACCACGCCGAAGGCGCCGCCTGGCTCCTGGCCCTTGCGGCTCCGGACACCGACGAGTGGCTGGACCGCGCGCGGGCAGCCGTGCATGCCGCCGCTCCGGCCACCGCGACCGCCGCAGGCCCCGCCGGAGCAGTGGGCACAGGAGCGGTGGGCGCCGGGGATGGCGGCGGCAGCACCGGCGTCGAACGTCCCGGCCCGCCCGCCTTCCGGAGCCGGGATACGGGCGCCCGGTACCGGGCGAAAATCGCGGCCGCCCAGCATGAGATCGCGCAGGGAAACACCTACGAAGTCTGCCTGACCACCACCCTGGAAGCCCGGATCCCGGCGGACACCCTGGATCCCTGGACCACCTACCTGGCGCTGCGCCGCCGCAACCCGGCCCCGTTCGCCAGTTACCTGCGGCTGGGGGGCCTTGCCGTCGCCAGCACCTCACCCGAACGGTTCCTGAAGATAGCGGCCGACGGAGGCATGCGCGCCGAACCGATCAAGGGCACCCGCCGCCGGGCTGCCGATCCGCAGGAAGACTCGCAGCTGCGCGCGGACCTGGCCACGTCCGTGAAGGACCGCGCCGAGAACATCATGATCGTTGACCTGCTCCGCAACGACCTCAGCCACTTTGCAGTGCCCGGCTCCGTGACGGTCAGCCGGCTTTGCGCGATCGAAAGCTATGCCACCGTCCACCAGATGGTCAGCACCATCGACGCCCGGCTGCTCCCCGGGGCGGCACGGGCCGAGGCGGTGGCGGCCTGCTTCCCGGCAGGTTCCATGACCGGCGCCCCCAAGATCAGCACCATGGCAATCCTGGACCGGCTGGAGGCCGGCCCCCGCGGACTCTACTCGGGGGCCATCGGGTACTTCTCGCTCAATTCGGCGACCGACCTCGCCGTCGCCATCCGGACCCTGGTGATTGACGCTTCCGGCGACGGAGCCGCGGACCTGACGCTCGGCGTCGGCGGTGCCATCACCTCGGACTCCGTGGCGGAGGACGAGTACGAGGAGATCCGCACCAAGGCCTTCGGCGTGCTCTCCACCCTGGGGACCGGATTTCCGGACCGCTGACCCCGGCGGGCCGGCCGGCTACTGCACCGTTGCGGTCAGCCGGGCCACGTTGTCCACGTAGCGCGCGGCGAGCGGCCGGTTGACCCAGTCCGTCAGCTTGAGCTCATGGGAAATATCCCGGTAGGTGTCCTCCACGGCCCGCATCTTGTTGACGATGTCCTCGCCCAGGAGCATCACGGACACCTCAAGGTTCAGCGAGAACGAACGCATGTCCATGTTGCTGGAGCCCAGGACGGCCACCTCGTCGTCGATGGTGAAGTGCTTCGCGTGCAGCACGAACGGCGCCTTGTACAGGTAGATGCGCACGCCTGCCTCGAGGAGGGCTTCGTAGTAGGACCGCTGCGCGTGGTGGACCAGGAACTGGTCGCCCTTTTCCGAGACGAACAATTCCACGTCAACGCCGCGCTGCGCCGCGGTGGTGATGGCATAGAGCAGGGAATCGTCCGGGACGAAGTACGGGCTGCAGATGGAGATGCGGTGTTGCGCGGAGTAAATGAGCGTGTTGAAGAGCCGCAGGTTGTTCTCCGTGATGAACCCGGGGCCGCTGGGCACCACCTGGGCCGTGACGTTTCCGGGTTCCGGGTTGGCCGGCAACTGCAGCTGGTGCTCCAGTGACTCATCGGTCTCGCTCAGCCAGTCGGTGGCGAAGACGACGTTGAGCGTGGTGACGATGGGGCCGCGCAAGCATGCCATCAGCTCCACCCACTCGCGTCCGGCCTTGCGGTGCCGGGGATTGTTGTAGGAGGGCTCGATCAGGTTCTGCGACCCCGTGAACGCGATCTCGCCGTCCACCACCATGATCTTGCGGTGGTTGCGCAGGTCCGGCCGGCGCCACTGGCCGTGGATGGGCAGGAGCGGGAGCATCCGGCGCCACTGGATCTTGCCTGCCCGGAGGCGCTTGAGCAGATTCCGGTAGCCCTTGATGCGGAGGGTGCCGATGTGGTCGAAGAGGAGCCGCACTTCCACGCCCCGTTCGGCGGCTTCCTCCATGGCAGTGAGCAGGTCGTTGGTGACGTGGTCCGAGCTCATGATGTAGAACTCGGCATTGACGAACTTCTTTGCCTTCCGCACGGCCTGTGTCATGGCCAGGATGGAGTCCGGGTACCCGGGGATCAGGTCCACGGAGTTGTTGTCCACCATGGGCAGTGATCCCAGCGTGCGGTTGAGCTCAGCGGCGGACTTCACCCATTCCGGGCCGGGGTAGTCGCTTTCCGCGTCCGAGAGGGCGCTGATGCCTGCCCGCACGCGGTCGTTCACCAGTTCCTGCTGCGCCCGTCGGCGGCTGGACAGCTGGAAGTTGCCGAACAGCAGGAACAGGACGATGCCCACGAACGGAATAAAGAAGATCCCCAGCAACCAGGCCATGGCCGTGGTGGGGCGCCTGTTGCCGGGGATGATTCCCAGGGCAAGGATCCTGATCACCAGGTCGGCAAAGCCCAGGAGCACCACAACCCACGTCGGCGCGGTGCCGGCAAGCGAAAAAGGCCACAACACGTCAATAACTCCCGGAGATC
The DNA here is from genome assembly GCF_042882685.1 of Pseudarthrobacter sp. NPDC058196. Classification (NCBI taxonomy): domain Bacteria; kingdom Bacillati; phylum Actinomycetota; class Actinomycetes; order Micrococcales; family Micrococcaceae; genus Pseudarthrobacter; species Pseudarthrobacter sp. NPDC058196. The sequence continues at coordinate 134,518 of NZ_JBHVVN010000005.1, read as the reverse complement.
GGGCTCCGGAGGACGGTTCCGGCCGGCGCACTCCGCCCAGCTTAGCGGCGCCGCCGCACTAAGCTGGTGCCATGAGCTCTCCAGCCCCCGTGGTTCTCGTTTTCCTCGACCCTGCCTACCCTGACGGCAGGGTGGCCGACGCCGCCAAACCGCAGCTCCTGGTCACGGACCTGGGCGTCACCCGGGGTGACGGCATCTTCGAAACCATGCTGGCCGTGGGTGGAACGGTCCGGAAAGTGCAGGCCCACCTGGACCGGCTTGCAGGCTCCGCCCGCGCGCTGGACCTTGGGATTCCGGAGCAGGACGCGTGGCAGCGCGCCATTGCGGCCGCCGTTGCCCGGCACCGCGCCGCGAACCCGCCGTCGGAGGCCGACGCCGACGAACTGGTGGTCAAGCTCGTGGTCACCCGCGGCGTCGAGGGCGCCCCCACCCCCACGGCCTGGGTGCAGGTCTCACCTGCCGGAGCAGCGGGCCGCCGCCAGCGGGAAACCGGCATCGACGTGATCCTGCTGGACAGGGGCTACGACAGCGACGTGGCCGAACGGGCCCCGTGGCTGCTCATGGGTGCCAAGACGTTGTCCTACGCCGTCAACATGGCAGCCCTCCGGCACGCCCACAAGCAGGGCGCGGACGACGTCATCTTCGTGTCTTCCGACGGCCGCGTCCTGGAAGGCCCCACCTCCACCGTGCTGCTGGCACACGTGGATAAGTCCGACGACGGCCGTGAAGTCAAGCGCCTCATCACGCCACAGCTGGACAGCGGCATCCTGCCCGGAACGTCCCAGGGAGCCCTCTTCGCGGCGGCCAAGGCGGCGGGCTGGGAACTCGGGTATGGCCCGCTGGAGCCCCGCGACCTGCTGGACGCGGATGCGGTCTGGCTGATCTCCAGCGTCCGCCTGCTGGCCCCCGTGAACCGGATCGACGGCAAGGAGATCGGCACCCCGGCCGTGCAAAAGGAACTGACTGCCGAGCTGAGCGGGCTTTTCGCCGGGATCCAGTAACCGCGCAACAGGGCCACCGGCCCCTTTTGCCCTCCGGGCTTCACCCGTAAGGTGTGGACCATGGACTCGCACAAGCTGCCGATCGAAAACCTCTCCTTTGACGACTGCTGGGAACTCCTCGCCAATGACACCGTGGGCAGGCTGGCCATCGTGGTGGATGAGCATCCCGAAATCTTCCCCGTGAACTACATCGTCCATCTGCGCAGCATCGTCTTCCGCACCGCGCCCGGCTCCAAGCTCTGGGGCGCCAAAATGGAGCGGCCGGCCGCGCTGGAGATCGATGGCTACGACCCCGCCACCGAATTGGCATGGAGCGTGGTGGTGCGCGGCGATACCGGGATCATCGAGGACCAGGCGGTCAAGGACCAGGTGGACGGCCTGGGCCTGGAACCGTGGCAGCCTGGCGAAAAGGCCAACTATGTCCGGTTGAACGCCAAGGCCCTGACCGGACGCAGGTTCCAGGTCAACCGGCCGGACGTCTGGAACACCCGCGTGCAGGACCGCCGCCGGGCTTCGTTCGAATAGTGCGCCGCTTGCCGCTTCCGCGCTAACCGGGCTGTACTGCAGCAGCCTGCCGGGAAAGCTGTGCTTCCAGCCCGGACAGCAGGATGGTGAGCCCCTGGTCGAGCTCGTTGGCGCCGTCGTAATCTGACAGTGCCGGCGCCAACGCCCGCAGCTTGGGAAATTCCTTGGCGGGCAGGCGGTGGAGCCCCAGCCGGAGCAGCACCTCGTTCTCTTCGGGGTCCACCACGAACTCCTGCAGTTCGTTGAGGATGTGGCCGTAGAGGAAGCCGTAGTACACGCGGTAGACGTGCAGCGCGTCGGACGGTTCGAATCCGGCTGACACCAGCAGGGAAAGGATCTTCTCCAGCGGACGCAGAGTGCCCAGCGGACGCAAGCCAAGCGGCGTGGAGAGGGGCCGGGTCACCAGCAGGGGCACCACGTTGGGATGCTGGAGGGCCAGCGCCCGCAGGTTGTGGGCGATCGCCCGCAACTGCGCCTTCCAGTCCGGATCATCCTGATGGATGGTGAGCTGGTCAAGCACCAGCTCAGAAACCCCATCGAGCAACGCGGCCCGATTTTCCGCGTAGCGGTAAAGGCTCATCGGGTCCCTGCCAAGCTCTTGGCCCAGGCGGCGCATGGTCAAAGCGTCGAGCCCTTCTGCATCCACCATTTCCAGCGCTTTTGCCAGCACGATGTCCCTGCTGAGCCGGGCCTTGACCTTGCCGGTACCGGAAGGATTGGGGGAAGTCATGGATTTGTCCTCGCTGCGGACAACTGACCCGAGATCATTCGAGAGGGTTGCCTCATATGTAGTCTACGGGTAAAGTCTACAGTGTAGACAGGCGTTGACGGCGCTGATAATCCCGGTTTCTTTCACAGGATTAATCTATGGACCCGATTGCCACCAGTGCAGGGCATCGAGGTTCGCTGCTGTAGCCGAACGGCGGCGCCACGCACTTAGCGAAGGGACGCCCTCATGGCACATTCCCAGTTTGATCTCTTTCTCCAAGACGCCACCTACTTCGACCAGACGTCCGAGTCCACACTGGAACGCGACCGCTTTTACGGCCTGTACATGAGCTGGTGCTTCATCAACCAGCACCTGCCGGGTACGGAAACGACGTTCTGGTCAGCGATGAAGGCCAGGTTGCCGGGCAGCCGCAAGGGCCTGCGCATGAAAGGTGCGGCAGCCGCCGACTACATCGTGTCCTCGTATCCCGAACTGGTCTAAGACACCGGGACTGCGGGGCCTTCCCCGTCATTTCCTGGCAATGACGTAAATGCTGTGGCACCAACCGTGCCGCAGCATTTTTCATGCCCTGGCCACCGGCCTAGGTGGGAATGATCCGGAACAGGAACCTGGTGCGGACCATCAGCCACAGCAGGCCCAGCACCACGGCGTAGGCCGCAGTGTTGAGGAAGATGCTCTCCTGTTGGAGAGCGGGGATATTGGCCACGACGGCGATCAGCACCACGTGCATGATGAAGACGTAGAGCGTTGCGCGGCCGAGCGGGATCAGGAACCAGCCCAGCGCCCGCTCCACCGGTTTCCAGTAGGCGCTGAGGAACGCGTAGGCCGCCACCACCAGGACGACGACGTTGAGCAGGCGCCCTGGCGCCAGGTAGGTCCGGCCAAAGAGGGCGTCATACATGCCCCGGTACGTGGCGTCTGGCATCAGCGCCAGCCGGACGTCGTAGTTGTTGGCCAGGTACGGGTTGCCCCAGGACAGGAAAGCCAGGCCGAATGCGGCGACCGTGCAGGCCGCCACCACCCAGGCATGCGCCGACAACCACGCGATGATGCTGCGCCGGTGGTATCCCACCACCAGCCCGAGCACGAACAGCACCTGCCAGACCAGCAGCGGGAACGAGTCCTCGAACTGGGACGGCAGGATCCGGAACCTGGTTCCGGCGCCCACGGCGTACACCGCGAGCGACGCCGCCAGGACCCACACGGCCTTCCCGCGGTTCAGCAGCGCAAGGATCAGCGGGCTGGCCAGGAGAAGCACCACGTACAGGCCCATGATGTTGAACTGCCATGGCCCGAACTGCAGCAGCAGGATGGCCGGCAGCACCTGGGGCGGCACCGGGAACTGGAACAGCGATGACATCCCGGCGTAGAGGTCGTAGGTCCGGCCGGCGCCGTTGTGACCGGCCCCGCCGGTTCCCTGGTCCACGAAGGTGGTCAGGGCCTCGGTGTGGAAGAACGGAAGCTGCGCGATGAGGAAGACGCCGATCAGCACCGCCAGCGCGGTGACGTAGAGTTTCCCCGCGCGGCGGGAGGTGAGGTCCACCACCTTGCCAAAATCTTCCCTGGCCTTTGGCCCATAGACCATGCCCACCACCAGGCCGGAAAAGAGCACGAACAGTTCGGCCCCCGATACGAAGCCCACGGCCTCCTGCGTGAGCAGCTGGAACAGCGATACCAGGCCCAGGTGGTTGACCACCACGAAGACAATGGCCATCCCGCGCAGCAAATCCACGCGCGAGTCCCTGCTGCCCGGGTCCTGGTAGCTCCACGCGGCAGCGGCGGTGACGCGGCGGGGAATTTGCCACAACGCCGCCAGGAGGATGGCCATCGCCACGGCAAGGGTCCAGACGGCGGCCCCGGACAGGGTGTTGGCCCGGACGTACGCTCCGTCCGCGGCCACGTCGGTGACCGGTCCGGTTACCACCGGAGAGGACTTCAGCCGGTCCAGCGCAGCTTTGGCGATGCTGGGGTTTCCGGTGAGCAGCCAGTCGATGCTGGCCACGCCGGTATCCCTGGTGCTGGTGCGCTCGTCCCACACCACAGCCGCCGTCCGGGCGAAAGCGGCCGAGGTGGCTGTACCCACCACCTGGTCCCACCAGCCCACCTTGATGTCTGCCTCAGGCGGTCCGGCCGCGGCAGGGCCGTAGAACGCCGAGGTCTGGAGCAGGAACGGCTTCTTGCGCCCCTCCGCGTAGGTGCCATAGAAGTTTTCGCTGCCGGAGCCGGTCAGCATCTCCTGCAGCTCACCGGCGCGCGGCACGGTGTTGACGGCAGCCCCGCCGGCGGTGTCGTCATGGTACGCAGTGAGGCCCACCCAGTCCACGGCGTCGTCGCCGGGATAGTACGGGGCGTAGGCGGCGTCGGAGCCGTTCCAGGCACCGTCGCCGTTGGTGTCCAGGAGCGCGAAGCCGTCACTCCCAGGTTTCGGCGCATTCCGGTTCCGGTCAAAGGGATAGTCCTTGCCCAGGTAAGGCGCCCAGACCATGGCGGCCCGGCCGCCGTCGTCCTTCCTGACCGCTGCCGCGACGGCCTTGAAGGCCGCCCGGTAGGCGGCCGGCTGCTGGCCCCAGGCCACCCAGCTCGAATTCATGTCCGGGGCAAACCGGATCAACAGCCGGCCCTTGAACCCGGAGGTCAGGTTGCGGACCTTGCCGGCAAAGGCTTCCGCTTCGGTGGCACCGATCTGCTCCAGCGGCATGGTGGGCTTCACGGTGAGCATGGCGTGGGCGCCCTTGGCCGCGGCCTGCTGCAGGAAACCCTCGATGTTGTTCCGGTCCGAGTCGCGGAACGGAAAGGCGATGTCGTGGCCAAACACGGCCGGGCTCGCCCCCAGCCGGTCGGAGAATCCAGCGGCAGTATCCTCGCCCCATTCAAGGACGGCACCCAGCCAGGGCTTGCCCTGGTCCGGTACTGCGGAGGCCGCCTGCGACGCACCGGCAGGCGCCAGAAGGGCCAGGAGGACAACGACGACGGCGAGGACGGCCCGGAGGGCACGATGACGGGCACGACGACGGCCGGCCTGGTGGTGCGATGTAGCAGCTCGCATGCTGGCAAGACCCCCCGGTACTCCCACTGTCACGGCAGGGCGGCGCCCCCGGTAGAAACTTTATCGGTCCGGCCGCCTTGCCGCGTTCCCGTGACGCGGTGGTCGCGAGCTCTCAATTACGGAACATGACGACGGCGGCCGTGCGGCTTGGCGCGCCAGGTGTTACGTTTTTGGGGAGTAATGAGTACCGGTGTTAAGCCCTGACTGGCCGGTCGGCAACCCTCCTCTCGCGGCGGGGTGCCTCAGGTGAATACTTGGCATATCGACCGATTCGAGCTGCAAGCGTGAAAGAAGGAGATCCGTCGTGTCTGACGCACCCGCCCCTGACGAAAAATTGTCCTACCGCCTGATTACGGGCCCGGACGACCGCTCCTTCTGTGAGCGGATCTCGGCCGCCCTCGCGGACGGCTACGTCCTGCACGGCAGCCCGGCGGCCACCTTCAACGGCAGCAGCGTCATCGTGGCCCAGGCAGTTGTCCTCCCGGCCGCAATCGCCTCGGCGGACGCCGCAGTGGCCACGGCCGTTGACGACCTGGAAGGCGAGTTCGACGGCGAGGGCCACGCATGAGCTACGCAGGCGACCTCACGCCGCAGGAAGCGTGGGCCAAGCTGGAGCAGGGCGCCATCCTGGTGGATGTCCGCACGGAAGGCGAATGGGCCCACATCGGCATTCCGGACACCAAGGCAACGGACAACGATCCCCTGTTCATCCAGTGGACCTTCCCCGGCGGCATCCCCAACCCCGATTTCGTGAAGGACCTCAAGGAGCAGGCGCCCGAGGACCCCGGCGCGGAGCTGGTGTTCCTGTGCCGCTCGGGCCAGCGCTCCATCGCCGCCGCCGTTGCGGCCACCCAGGCCGGTTTCACCTCGTACAACGTGTTGGAGGGCTTCGAGGGAGAACCGGACCGCTACGGCGAACGGACCGTCAACGGCTGGAAGAACCGCGGCCTGCCCACCAACCTCGGAAAGAACTAAGTGACTTTCAACCAAGATGCCCCCGGCTGGAACCCCGATACCCAAGCTGTCCGCGGCGGCCTGGACCGCACCAACTTCCAGGAAACCTCCGAGGCCATCTTCCTGAACTCCGGGTTCGTCTACGAGTCCGCGGCGGCGGCCGAACGCGCCTTCACCGGCGAGGACGAGCGCTTTGTGTACTCGCGCTACGGCAACCCGTCCGTGGCCACCTTCCAGGAACGGCTCAGGCTGCTGGAAGGCACCGAAGCGTGCTTCGCGACGGCGTCGGGCATGTCCGCGGTGTTCACCGCCCTGGGCGCGCTGCTCGCCGCCGGCGACCGCGTGGTGGCCGCCCGCTCACTGTTCGGGTCATGCTTCGTGATCCTGAATGAGATCCTTCCCCGGTGGGGTGTGGAGACGGTCTTCGTCGACGGCCCGGACCTGGACCAGTGGCGTGAGGCCCTGTCCACGCCCACCACCGCCGTTTTCTTCGAATCCCCGTCCAACCCGATGCAGGAAATCGTGGACATCGCGGCGGTGAGCGAACTCGCCCATGCCGCCGGCGCCAAGGTGGTCGCGGACAACGTCTTCGCCACTCCCCTGCTGCAGCGCTGCGGGGACCTCGGCGCGGACGTGATCGTGTACTCCGGCACCAAGCACATCGACGGGCAGGGCCGGGTCCTTGGCGGCGCTATCCTGGGCACCAAGGAGTTCATCGACGGCCCGGTGAAGCAGCTGATGCGCCACACCGGTCCGGCGCTTTCGGCGTTCAACGCCTGGGTCCTGACCAAGGGCCTGGAAACCATGAGCCTGCGCGTCCGGCACTCCTCGGCCACCGCGCTGCGGCTCGCCGAATGGCTTGAGGAGCAGCCTGCCGTGAGCTGGGTGAAGTACCCGCTGCTGAAGTCGCACCCGCAGTATGGGCTGGCGGCGAAGCAGATGAGTGCCGGCGGCACGGTCCTCACCCTCGAGTTGGCGCCATCGGGCGGACGCTCCGCCAAGGAGGCCGCCTTCGCCCTGTTGGACGGGCTGCGGATCATCGACATCTCCAACAACCTCGGCGATTCGAAGTCCCTGATCACGCACCCGGCCACCACCACGCACCGCGCCATGGGCCCGGAGGGGCGGGCCGCCATTGGCCTGAGCGACGGCGTGGTCCGGCTCTCCGTGGGACTCGAGGACGCGGACGACCTCATCCGCGACCTGGAACAGGCCCTGAAGCAGATCTAAAGCGTCAGGCCTGGCGGACCCGCAGGAGTTCCGGGGTGTCTTCGACGTCTGAAAGATCCAGGGCACCGCGCATGGTGACGTCCACGGCGTGCCGGACCACTGCACCGAAACCCATATCCTCGGGAGGCGGTCCGGCCAGCGCCCTGTCGCGGGCCCGGCGCTGTTCGGCGGCCCCTGTACCGCGGGCGATGATGTGCTCCACGCCTTGCCGGGCCAAGGCAAGTTCGCCCTGTTCCTGCAGGACGGGCGCCAGGTAATCCACGAGGGAACGGGCAACGTCCGCGGCCGGGGCCGGGCGGAAGTTCCCAAAGTCCAGGAGCTCGCCGCTGAGTCCCGAACTGCTGGCCTGCCACGACGCCATCCGCAACAGGACCGTAGGCACGGGCGCCGGATCCACGCCCTCGCGCCATTCCCGGCTGGCTGATTCGACCAGGGCACGGACCAGCACTGCGATCAGGGCTGCGTCCTCGGCACGGAGGCAGACGTCCGCCACCCGCACCTCCACGGTTGGGTGGTTGCGGGAAAGCCGCGCGTCGAAATACAGCATCCCCTCGTCGAGCATCACGCCCGTGTCCAGCAGCCGGGTGACCACCCTCCGGTACGCGGGGTACGTCCCGTAGATCGCCGCCGGACCGGCTGTCGGCCACCGGTTCCAGGCCTGGGTGCGGTAGCTTTCGAAACCGGTGGGAACGCCATTCCAGTACGGCGAATTGGCGCTCAACGCCGTCAGCACCGCCAGCTTGTCGCGGATCCGGTCCAGGACCGCCACGCCTTCTTCCGGCGATTCGATATACGTGTGCACGTGGAAACCGCAGGTCAGCTGCTCCTGCGCCGTAAGGCCAAAGCGTTCCAGCATCCTGGCGTAGCGCGGGTCCGGCGTGGTGTGGCTGGTGGATGCCAGCGGCGACGTGGCAAGCGCAGCCACCCTGGCACCATGTTTGTCGGCCGCCTGGTTTGCCATGGCGCGGCCGGCCCTGATCTGCTCGAGCAGGGCCCCGGACTCCAGGCAGGGCTTGGTCTGCGTCTCGATTTGCTCAAGCTTCAGCTCGGCACTCAAGCCCATCTCGTCGTCGTGATCCGCCTGCTTCCCGGAGTGGTGGAGGTCCGGGTCCACCGGCAGATCGTCCGCGGCTACACGGTGTCCGGCGAGGAGGGCGTCCGCCAGGGCGAGCGGCTCTCCGGACTCCGGATCAACAATCAGGAGTTCTTCCTCGACGCCGAAAGTACGCATACGAACATTCTGCGTCAGGGGCCGGAAATTCCGGGCGCCCCCGCTGATCATGACGAAGCATGAACGCCTAGTCCTGGAAGTACTCCACCTTGGCGCCGATGGTATTCAGGCGCTCCGCCAGGTCCTCGTAGCCGCGCTCAATCACGTAGATGTTGCGGAGCTCGGAGACGCCCCGAGCGGCGAGCATGGCCAGCAGCAGGCAAGCAGCGGGCCGGAGCGCCGGCGGGCAGCCCACCTCGGCGGCCCGCCACTTGGTGGGTCCATTGACGTAGATCCGGTGCGGGTCCAGCAGCTGCACCTGCGCGCCGAGCCGGTTGAGCTCCGTCAGGTAGATGGCCCGGTTCTCGTACACCCAGTCGTGGATCATGGTCTGCCCGTGGGCGTTGGCGGCGATCACCGCAAAGAACGGCAGGTTGTCGATGTTCAGCCCGGGGAACGGCATGGGGTGGATCTTGTCCTCCGGGGCGCGCAGCTCCGACGGCTTGGTGGTCACGTCCACCAGCCTGGTGCGGCCGTTGCGGGCCATGTATTCGCCGGAGATTTCGAGCTTCTGCCCCATCTGGCCCAGGGTGGCCAACTCGATTTCCATGAACTCGATGGGCACCCGCCGCACCGTGACCTCGGAGTTGGTGACGATGCCGGCCGTAATCAGGCTCATGGCTTCGATGGGGTCCTCGGACGGGAAATACTCGATCTCGGCGTCGATCACGGGCCGGCCGGTGATCCGGAGCGTGGTGGTTCCCACTCCCTCGATGGTCACGCCGAGCATCTGCAGGTAGAAGCAGAGGTCCTGCACCATGTAGTTGGGGCTGGCGTTGCGGATCACGGTCGTTCCGGGCCGGTGGGCCGCCGCCATGATCGCATTCTCGGTCACGGTGTCCCCCCGTTCGGTGAGGACGAAGGAGCGGTCCCGGGTGTCCGCTGGAGGCGCCTGGACGGTGTAGAAACCGGCGGTGGCTTCCACCGAGAGCCCGAACTCGCGCAGTGCCTGCATGTGGGGCTCAACCGTCCGTGTTCCAAGGTCGCAGCCGCCGGCGTAGGGCAGCCGGTACTCCCGCGACTCGTCCAGGAGGGGACCCAGCAGCATGATGACGCTGCGGGTGCGCCGTGCCGCGTCCACGTCCATCGCCTCAAGGTCGAGGACGGCAGGGCGGCGCAGGCGGAGATCGGTATCGTTGAGCCAGGTGCATTCCACGCCGATGCTGGTCAGCACTTCAACGATGCGGTTGACTTCCTCGATCCGGGCGAGGCGGCGGAGCACGGTGGTGCCCCGGTTGATCAGGCTGGCGCACAGCAGTGCCACGCCGGCGTTCTTGCTGCTGTTGACGTCAACGGCGCCGGAGAGGGTACGGCCGCCCTCCACCCGCAGGTGCGTCATCCTGGGCTTGCCCACGTTGACGATGCTGCGGTCGAAGATGTTTTCCAGCCGTTGGATCATTTTGAGGCTGAGGTTCTGCTTGCCTTGTTCCATCCGGGCGACGGCGCTCTGGCTGGTTCCGAGTTCGGAAGCCAGCTGGCCCTGGGTCCAGCCCTTCTCGTTGCGGGCGTTCCTCAACATGGCGGCGACGTGGCCGGCGGTCTCCTGAGTCATGCCGAAAATATATCATAAATGAGATAGTGAGGCGGGGAACGTTCGATGGAGGGCAAACCCGGGATGACCTACCCGCTACATGCGATAGTACCGGCAGGTAACCCCGCTAGCTGCCGAGCCACACCATGTTCCAACGGCCTGCGGCCAGCGCCGCGCCGAGGGCACACCCGGCGATCATGACGCCGCCGCCCACCACCCACAGGTCCAACACACTGAACGTGGATTCGCGGGCCCAGGTCCGCTGTCCGCCGCCGAAGCCCCGCGCTTCCATGGTCACGGCAAGCCTCGAGGCGCGGCGGATCGCCTGCACCAGGAGCCCAAAACTCTGTCCCAGGGTCGCTTTCACCCGCTGGACCAGGTTTCCGCGCGAACCAACTCCGCGGGCACGCCGGGCCATGCCGATCGTCTGCCATTCCTCGGCCATGAGCCCCACAAGGCGCATTGCCGCCAGGGTTCCCAGGACGAACCGGTGCGGCAGGCGCGCCTTCTGTGCCAGCGCGTCGGCAAGGTCCGTCGGATCGGTGCAGCTCATCAGGAGCACCGCCGGAAGGGCGATCGCGAAGCCGCGCAGCAGGAAGCCAATGCCCAGCTGGAGGGACCCTTCGCTCATGGTCCAGATGCCGGCGTCGAGCAGGATCCTTCCGCTGTCCGGCGCCAGGATGGAGGTGCTCCATCCGCCGATGGCGGCGGCGAGGATCAGCGGCCAGCCCCGCTGCCAGAGCAGGGACAGGGTGAGGCCCGCCAAGGGAAACAGCATCAGCTCGAAGGCCAGGGCCACGGACGCGGACACCCAGTCGATGGACAGCGCCAGGACCGCGGTGATGAGCACGACGGCGGCGAATTTGCTCAGCGGGTTGGCCCTGGCCAGGAGGGCGCGGTTGCCGTCCAGGGTCAGCTGCTGCCTCATGGCGCCACCGGTTCCGCAGCGGCCATCCGCAACTCCGCCCCGCCCAGGGCAGCGCTGAATTCGGCGTCGTGGGTCACGGACACCACTGCCGTGCCGGCGTCCAGGAGCTCGGACAGGAACGAGGCCAGCTCCGCCCAGGTGTTGGCGTCCTGCCCGAACGTCGGCTCGTCCAGGACCAGCACCTGCGGGCTGGCGGCCAGGACCGTGGCCACGGACAGCCGCCGCTTCTCACCGCCGGACAAGGTGTAGGGGTTGGCGTCCACAAGTTGGGTGAGCCGCAGCCGCTCCAGCAGTTCCTCCACCCGGTCCTCGCCGTGGCCCAGATGCCGCGGCCCGAACAGCAGCTCATCCAGCACCTTGCCGGTCACGAACTGGTGCTCAGGCTCCTGGAACACGGTTCCCACCCGTGAGATCAACTGCTCGGCCTTCCACGTGTAGGGGTCGATTCCGGCACCGCGGTTGAGGTCCAGGGTGGCGGACACCTTGCCGGACACCGGTTCAAGGAGCCCGGCAAGGGTCAGCGCGAACGTTGATTTTCCGGCGCCGTTTGGTCCAGTGACGGCCAGCGCCTGGCCGGACCGGACCTGCGCGGCAACACCCTCCTGGACAGGAACCGGCGCGATTTTGCGGAAGCCTTTGCGGCGGGGACGCTCGCGGGAGACGGCCAGGTCTTCGGCTGCCAGCAGGAGGTTGCCGGTCCCGGCGGCCGGGACGCCGGACCGGCGGCGGGTGGCCGGCACATACCCCGGCACCCAGACTCCGGCGGCCGTCAGCATGGCCCGGGCCTCGCTGAGCACCCGGTCCGGAGGTCCGTCCAGGAGCACGGCGGGATCCGAGGCGGAGCCCGGCTGCAGGACCACGATCCGGTCCACCAGGTCCTTCCAGACGGAGACCCGGTGCTCCACCACCACCAGGGTGGCTCCGGTCTTGTCCAGGCAGCGCGCCACGGCGTCGCGGACCTCCAGGACACCGTCCGGGTCCAGGTTGGCGGTGGGCTCGTCCAGCAGGATCAGCCCCGGGCGCATCGCGAGGATGCCCGCCAGCGCCAGGCGCTGTTTCTGCCCGCCGGAGAGGGCCGACGTCGGGTGGTCCAGCGGGAGGTGGGACAGCCCGACGTCGGCAAGCGCCTCGTGCACCCGCGCCCAGATGGCATCGCGGGGCACGGCAAGGTTCTCGGCGCCGAAGGCGACGTCATCCCCCACCCGGGAGAGGACCACCTGCGTCTCCGGGTCCTGTTGCATGAGGCCGGACCGGCCGCGACGCTCGCGAGGTGGTGCGCCGTCAACCAGCAGTGAGCCGGATTCATCCGCGTCGCCGGCCTCACCGTCGTCGTTGATGTCACCCAGGACCCCTGCGAGGGCATGCAGGAGCGTCGATTTCCCGGCACCCGAAGGGCCGAGCAGGAGCACCCGCTCGCCCGGGCTGATGTCCACGTCGAGGGCGTGGACGGCAGGCTTTGCCCGGCCGGCATGACGCCAGCCCCAGCCGCGGGCCGTGATGGCGGCAGGGCGCACGCCTCCTGCGGCGTCCTGGGAGGGTGCCATCAGGAGAAGACTGGCTCCGTTGCAGCCTTGCGGGACGCGAAGGAGCTCAGCACCCCGGTGCGGGCCAGGCCACGGGTGGCGAGCCAGGACAAGGCGCCTGCGAGGACGGCGCCGGACACCGTGGTCAGGACGATGTAGGCGAGCTTGTCTGCGCCCGGGTAGGCGATGTTCCAGCCCCACGGCGCGAATGAGTCATTCAGGCCGCAGAAGAAGCCCGCCGCCGCACCAGCCAGCAGGGACACGGGCAGGTTGAACTTGCGGTAGACGAACACTGCGAAGATGATTTCCGCCCCCAGACCCTGGATGAAACCGGAGAAAAGGACGGAGGCGCCATACTGGGAACCCATCAGGAGCTCGCCCGTTGCGGCCACCGTTTCGCAGAACAGGGCGGCTCCGGGTTTGCGGATGATGAGCATTCCCAGCACGCCCGGAATCATCCAGCCGCCGGCCAGGATCCCGGTCAGGGGCGGGTAGGCGGCGTTCATGGGGGCCGAGAGGGCGGCGGCGCCCTGGTCCCAGGCCCAGAAAATGACTCCGCCGGCGATGGCCACAAGGGCCGCCACCACGATGTCGACGACGCGCCAGGACCTGCTGGTGGTCTTCTTGATTGCTGCAGTACTCATGTGATCCTCCTGGGTAACAGGAGGGGAAAGTGGCTCCGGCTGGCGGACTCTAGCCGGTCCGGCCGGACACTTTGAGAACTCGACTCCCTTGCGCCGGTACTAACCGGATCAGGTTCGAGGGTCTGCGGCTGTCCCGCACTCTCAGCGCCCACCTGCGGCTCCCGGCATAGCCAGGTTGTCCGACGGCGGCGCTCCCCTGTCGTTTTTAAGTGTTGATATTCGTTGGGTAACGCGTGTAAATACTGCCCGGATTGGGCGTGGTCAAGTTTACACCCGCAGGGACTGATCGGCGGCCTTGACGGCTGCCGGACCGGATGTGACCGCGGACCGCCTTTGCCGGCCCGGAAAGTATCCCGGCCATGCCCTTGCCCGGACGAGTCCTGGTGTGCGGCTAGGCTGGAGGCAGTCCGTTTTCCGCCCGCAAGGAGTACTAGGAATGAACCTTTTCATCAAGCTGCTCGGTACCGGGGTGAGCCTGGGCGCAGGCCTGGTCGGCACCAAGCTCGTCAACACCATCTGGGAGAAGACCACGGGGCAGAAGCCGCCCAGCGGCAAGGGCGAGGACGTGCCCACCAGCCTGAGGTCGGCATTGACCTTCGCACTGATCTCCGCCTCCGTCAGCGCGATCATCCAGGTCCTGGCCAACCGCGGCACCCAGCGCGCCATCACCCGGTTCGCCAAGACGCAGGACATCGTCTAGCTACTGGCGGTTTTCGCCGTCGTCGTGGTTGTCCGTCCGGGCAGCCTCGGCGGCGGCTTTTTGCACTACGGCCTCGAGTTCATCCGCGGCGAGCAGTTCCCGGTGCAGGTGCTTGGTGCGGTAGCCGGCCCGGCCCACCATGTGCGCGGACACCGGCACCGTGAGCAGCTGGAAGATCCAGGCCACCACCAGGACCGGCCAAACCCACCAGGTGCGCATCTGGAGCCCAATGGCGGCCAGCAGCAGGAACAGGCCCAGGACCTGCGGCTTGGTGGCGGCGTGCATGCGGCTCATCAGGTCCGGGAATCGGAGCAGCCCGATTGCGGCGCCCAGGGACAGCAGCGCACCCACCACCATGAACACTGCGGAGGCAAGGTCGATCCACGCGTCCGCGCCGGAGAAGTCAGGATTCATGGGGGTTCACCCTCCGGTCGGCGACGAACCGGGCCACCGTTACTGACCCGATGAACCCGATGATGGAGATGGCCACCACCAGCATCAGGTTGTTCAGGTGCCGGTTCACGGCCATGTCCACGCACAGGGCCCCGCCCAGGATGGCCAGCAGGACATCGGCTGCAAGGACCCGGTCCAGCAGCGAAGGGCCGCGGGCAATCCTGATGATGGCCCCGCCTGCGGCGAGGGAGAAGATGACGGCCGTGACCGCCAGGACAACGGGCATCATGCGGACGCCTCCATTCGGACGGCTTCAAGTTCTTCGGCGGAACCCATGATGCGGATCAGGCCTGCTTCGATGGACCGGACCTCGTTCCGCAGGCCCTCGATGTCCTGCTTCGAGGTGATGTTGAGTGCGTGCAGGTACAGGGTGGAGGCCGGGCGGTCCACTTCCACCACCAGGGAGCCGGGAATCAGGGAGATCACATGCCCGGTGGCGGTGACGATCAGGTCCTGGTGACTCCGGAGCTTCACCGCGACGACGGCGTTGGTCACCTTGGGTCCGCGGACGGTGGCCAGGTAGAGGACCTGGCCGCTGGCCACCACCACTTTCCACAGGAAGGCAAAGGCGAAGGGCACGGCATACAGGATGTTGAACCGGCCGCTGAGTTCCACCGGCGGAAGGTAGAACAACCTGGCAACTCCCACCGCCAACAGGGCGCCGAAGAGCAGGTTCCCGGGGCTGAAGTCCTGCCAGAGGGCACCCCACACGATCACCAGCCACACCAGGAGGGGAAGCTCCTGGCGCAGCGAAATCCGTTTGCGGCTCATCGTCCTCCTCCCGTCACGGTGGCCGGGACGGCGGTATTGCCGCCGAGGACCGATTGGATGTACGGGGCCCGGTCGAGCATGTCTCGCGCAGCCTGGTCGGAGAGTCCGAACAGCGGCCCGGCGAACACGGTGAGGGCGACGCCGAGCACCACCAGGCCAAGGGTTGAACCCACCATGGTGCGCGGCAGGAGCGTGACCATGTTGAGTTTGGCCCCGGGCCCGGCCGCGCGCCCCGAGGGGCCGGCCAGGAGCACAGGGTCCGGGTGCTCGGCGTCCTCCGGCTTCCGCCAGAACGCGCGGTTCCATACGCGGGCGATGGCCAGCAGCGTCAGGAGGCTGGTCAGCACCCCGCCGATCACCAGCGCATAGGCCAGCGGGGTCCCCAGCTCAATGCCGGCCTGGAGCAGGCCCACCTTGCCGAGGAATCCGGAGAACGGCGGGATGCCGGCCAGGTTCATGCCGGGGATGAAGAACAGCAGCGCCAGCAGGGGCGAAAGCTTGGCCAGGCCGCCCAGCCGGTCAACCGAGGAACTGCCGCCGCGGCGTTCGATCAGGCCGGTCACCAGGAACAGGCTGGTCTGGATGGTGATGTGGTGGGCCACGTAGAAGACCGCCGCGGCCAGCCCGGCCACCGAGGACATGGCCAGCCCGAACACCATGTACCCGATGTGGCTGACCAAGGTGAACGAGAGCAGACGCTTGATGTCGCTTTGCGCCAGCGCACCAAGGATGCCCACCACCATGGTCAGCAGCGCCACCACCATCAGTGGCGTGTTCAGGGTGTCGCCGGGGAACAGCAGCGTCTCGGTCCTGACCATGGCGTACACGCCCACCTTGGTCAACAGGCCCGCGAACACGGCGGTGACGGGTGCCGGCGCCGTGGGATAGGAGTCGGGAAGCCAGAAGGAGAGCGGGAAGACGGCGGCCTTGATGCCGAACGCCACCAGCAGCATGACGTGCAGCAGGGTCTTGGTGCCCTGGTCCAGGTCGCCCAGCTTGAGGGCGAGGTCAGCCATGTTCACGGTGCCTGTCGCCCCGTACACCATGGCGATGGCGATCAGGAACAGCACGGAGGACACCACCGACACCACCACGTAGGTGACGCCGGCGCGGATCCGGGGCCCGGTACCGCCCAGGGTCATCAGCACGTAGCTTGCGGTCAGGAGGATCTCGAAGCCGACGTAGAGGTTGAAGAGGTCCCCGGAGAGGAACGCGTTGGACACCCCTGCCACCAGGATCAGGTAGGTGGGGTGGAAGATCGAGACCGGGGCGTCCTCGTCGCCGTCGGCCATGCCCTGCCCGGTGGCGTACACCAGCACGGCGAGGCTCACGGCCGAGGAGACCACCAGCATCAGCGAGGAGAACTGGTCCACCACCATCACGATGCCCCAGGGCGGCAGCCAGCCGCCGATGGTCACCGCGGCGGTCCCGCTGTTCCAGGCGGAGGCCAACAGGAGGCATTCGAGGGCCAGGGTGAGCGACAACAGTCCGATGCTGACCGCCCGCTGGGCCCGGGAGTGCCGGATCAGGAGGAAGGTCAGGGCGGCGCCCAGGATGGGAAGGACGACGGCGAGGGGGGCCAGGCTGGCGATGTTCACTTCGTGCCGCCTTCCGGGCCGGATTCGATGGTGGGCGAGCCGGGTTGTTCTTCCGCGGCTGCCTGTTCGGCCGGCATTTCCCGGCCTCCCGCCGTGACGGTGGCGAGCGGAAACTCGGACGTTTCGGCCGGGATTTCTGCGTCGTCCTCCGCGTCGAAGCTCGGTGTTTCCGCCACCCGGAGGTCTTCCACGTCGTCCTGGATATCGTCCTGGCGGGCCAGGACCCACGTGCGGTAGATGATGCCCAGCATGAACGCCGTGACGGCGAAGGAGATCACGATCGAGGTCAAGATCAGGGCCTGCGGCAGGGGGTCGTTGTAATCACCGGCCGGGGTGTCCTTGGTGAAAAACGGAGCCAGGCCGGCGTATCCCCCCGTGGACAGGATCAGCAGGTTGGTGGCGTTGGCCAGCAGCATCAGTCCCAGCAGGACGCGGGTGAGGCTGCGTTCGAGGATCAGGTAGATGCCGCAGGCATACAGGGCGCCCATGACGATCAGCAGGGTCAGGTTGACGCTCATGCGTTGCCCTTTGCGGTGGTCTCGGCAGGAATACGGTCCGGTTCCTGGTCCTGCTGTGCCGGTTCGGGCCCGGCCGCGGCGGACCGCTCTTCCATGTGTTCATCGATCTCGGCACCCAGGCTGCGCAGCACGTCGAGGACCAGGCCCACCACCACCACATACACGCCGATATCGAAGATGGTGGAGGTGACGAACTTGATGTCGCCGAACACGGGCAGCCACACTTCGATGATGGCGGACTGGAACACCTGGCCGCCCAGCAGCAGGGGCGTCACGCCGGAGGCGGCGGCCAGGGCCAGGCCGGTGCCCAGCAATGCACCGGCGCTGAGCGGCGCGGCTTCCCGCAGTTCGAACCGCCCACCGGCCAGGTAGCGGATGGTCAGGGCCAGGCCGGCGGTCAGGCCGCCGGCGAAACCGCCGCCGGGCAGGTTGTGGCCCGCCAGCAGCAGGTAGAGCGAGAAGATGATCATCGAGTGGAAGATCAGGCGGGTGACCACTTCGAAGATGATGGAGCGGCGTTCCGGGGCGAGGGTCCTGCCCGCCACGATCCAGGCGTCCCGGGCCGAAGCGGCGAACTTCCGGCTGATGGCCAGCGCCGCGCCGTCGCGGGACCCGGGGTCCACGCCGTGGTACCGCCCCACGGTGCCCTCGGCAACAGAGGCGGACCGTTGCAGTCGGTCGCCACGGCCGCGGACGAAGATCAGGCTGGCCACGCCGGTGGCGGCCAGGGCAAGGACGCTGATCTCACCGAACGTGTCCCACGCCCGGATGTCCACCAGGGTCACGTTGACCACGTTCAGGCCGCCGCCGCCCTCGTAGGCGAGCTGCGGAAACTGCAGCGACACCGGGATGGCCGTCCTGGCTCCCATGGCGAAGATCGCGGCGAACACCATGGTCACGCCGAAGCCCAACCCGATGATGACGCGCAGCACCCGGTACTTTCCGCCGGTGCGGTCACGAAGCTCGGGCGGAAGGCTGCGCATGGCCAGGACGAACGCCACGAGGATGATGGTTTCCACCAGCATCTGGGTCAGGGCAAGGTCGGGGGCGCCCTGCAGGGCAAACATGAGCGCGATGCCGTATCCGGTGACGGAGACCATCAGCACCGCCAGGAAGCGCTTATTGGCCTTGACGGCGGCGAGGGCGCCAATCACGATGCCCACGCCGGCCACGAGCTGCAGCGGCGAGTGCGGGTCCACGAGGTAGATGTCCGGCGGCAGGGCATTGCCACTGAGCAGGATGGCGGTGAGCGGCAGGACGAACGCCACGCTGAGGATCACTGCGAGGTAGAAGTAGAGGGAACCGCGCTGGGTCCGGCCCGTGATCCAGACGGCGGCGTCATCCAGGGCGCCGATGGTGAGCTGGTAGGCCCGGTCGCCATCCACCCAGCCCGGGACCAGTGCCTGCGCCCTGGCCACGGCGTTGCGGCCGAAGTACATGGCCAGGCCCAGCACGAACGTGGCCGCCGTCAGCCCAAGTGCCGGTGTGAAACCGTGCCACAGCGCTAGGTGGCCGGCCTGCTCAGCCGGCGTTCCGGCCTCGGACGCCGTGGAGGCGAACAGCGCCGCGTAGGGCTGGATCCAGGCGTCGACCGCCACCGGCCAGAGCCCGTAGGCGATGGTCAGGAGGCTCAGGACCGCAGGCGCGGCGAGGAAGGAAGGCCGGATGGCTTTGAACGGGGTGGGCTCCACGCCGGGCTTGGCCGCGAAGGCACCCCACATGAACCTGGCGCTGTAGGCGAAGGTCAGGATGGATCCCACCACCAGGCCGGCCAGCACCACCATGCCCCAAGGACCGGCATGCGGGCCGGTGGCGTGGTGCACGAACGCTTCGAGCACCGACTCCTTGGCAACAAACCCGGCCAGCAGCGGCACCCCGGCCATGGAAGCCGCACCGATACCGGCCACGATGCCCAGGGCGCGCGAGGACCGGAAGACGCCGGAGAGCTTCCGCACATCACGGGTCCCGGACTGGTGGTCGATGATGCCCACCACGAGGAACAGCGTGGCCTTGAACAGGCCGTGGGCCAGCAGCATTGCAAGTCCGGCCAGTGCGGCGTCGGGCGTCCCCAGGCCCACCACCATGGTGAGGAAGCCCAGCTGGCTGACGGTGCCGTAGGCGAGGATCAGCTTGATGTCGGTCTGCCGGAGCGCCCGGTAGCCTCCCACCAGCATGGTGGCCAGGCCGAGCCCCAGGACCACGGGCTGCCAGTACGCCGTCTCCGCAAAGCCAGGGGCAAGGCGGGCCACCAGGTAGATTCCCGCCTTGACCATCGCCGCGGCGTGCAGGTAGGCACTGACGGGGGTCGGCGCAGCCATGGCACCGGGGAGCCAAAAGTGGAACGGTACCAGCGCGGACTTGGTGATGGCGCCCGCCAGGATGAGCACGACGGCGGCGCTCACCGTGGCGCCCGACGGTCCGGAGACCAGCGCGGCCGCCTGTTCCAGGATGCTGGAGACGCGGTAGGTGCCTGCGGCGTAGCCCAGCATGATCAGGCCCACCAGCATGGCCAGGCCACCGGCTGTGGTGACCATCAGCGCCTGCAGGGCGGACCGGCGGGCCGCGAGCCGGGTCCTGGCAAACCCGATCAGGAGGTAGGAGAGGATGGTGGTGAGTTCCCAGAAGATGAACAACAACAGCAGGTCATCGGCCAGCACCAGGCCGAACATGGCGCCCGCGAACGCCAGCAGCTGTGCGCCGAACGCACCGAGGTCGTGGTCTTTCCGCTTGAAATACCGGGCGCAATAGAGCAGCACCAGCGCACCGACACCCAGCACCAGCAGGGACATCACCCAGGCCAGCGCATCCATCCGGAGCGCAAACTCGAGGTGGAGGCCGGGAATCCATTCGAAGACTTCGGAGACCGCACCGGACCCGGAATAGACGGCGCCGTGCTGGGAGGCCAACCAGGCGAAGGAAACAGCCGGGACGGCCGCCAGTGCGTAGAACGCGTTCCGGCCCCAGGCCCTGAAGAGCAAAGGCGCCAGGACAGCCACCGAAAAGTGCACGGCAAGGACTGTTATCACTGGTATCTCCGCAACGTCAGGGATTCGATTGTCAAAAGTTGGAGCAGGCGGCAAGAAAGTTAGATCCGGGAGGCTCCAGTTTATCAAGGCTCAAGGCCCTCCTTTTCTGGTCCGCGTGGGGCCGGGCGGCGAATTCCCCCACGTCACAGGGCTGTGCTCCGCCGGGTGTTCGCCACGGGCGGATACGATTCAACGTATGAACAGCGCCAGCGCTCAGGGGGCAATGCGGCCTGCCTCGGAACTTGAAACCGGAACCCGGACGTCCAGCAAGCGCCGCGTCCTGGCGTGGGCCTCCTGGGACTGGGGCTCGGCGGCCTTCAACGCGGTCATGACCACCTTCGTGTTCACCGTCTACCTCACGTCCAATGCCTTCGGCGGGGAGGACAGCGCCTCCGCGGTCCTGGGCGCCGCCCTGGCTGTCGCCGGGTTCGCCATCGCCCTCCTGGCGCCGGTCACCGGCCAGCGCTCGGACGCGGGCGGCCGCCGCAAGCTATGGCTGGGAGTGAACTCGGCCGCCGTCGCCATCCTCACCGCGCTGTGCTTCTTCGTGTTTCCAAACCCGGAGTTCCTGCTCCCCGGTGCCTGCCTGATTGCGCTGGGCAACGTGTTCTTCGAATTCGCCGGCGTGAACTACAACGCCATGCTTGCCCAGGTTTCCACACCGCAGAACATCGGCAAGGTCAGCGGGTTCGGCTGGGGCGCGGGCTACCTCGGCGGAATCGTGGCCCTCCTGATCGTCCTGCAACTGTTCATCCAACCGGCTTTCGACTGGTTCGGGGCGTCCACCACGGACAGCCTCAACATCAGGCTGGTAGCCGTGTTCTCCGCACTCTGGTTCTTCGTCTTCGCCCTCCCGGTGCTATTCGCCGTTCCCGAACTGCCCCGCGCCGCGCAGGACGCACGCCTGGGGTTCCTGGCCAGCTACGGGCTGCTGTTCCGGCGCATCAAGGCCATCTACGCCACCAGCCCACACACCATCTATTTCCTGCTCGCCAGTGCCGTCTTCCGGGACGGCCTGGCCGCCGTCTTCACCTTTGGCGGCATCATCGCGGCCGGGACCTTCGGCTTCGCCTTGCCCCAAGTCATCTTCTTCGCCATCTTCGGGAACGTGGTGGCGGCCATCGGTGCCGTGATCGGCGGCTTCCTGGATGACAAAGTGGGCCCCAAGGCAGTTATTACTGGTTCCCTGGTGGGGCTCCTGGTCGCCGGGACCGCCATCCTGGTCCTGGGCAACGGAAACTATTCCTTCGTCGGCATGGATTGGGCCGGGAGCACCACGTTCTGGGTGTTCGGGCTGTTCCTCTGCCTGTTCGTGGGGCCGGCCCAGTCCTCGTCCCGTGCCTATCTGGCCCGGCTGGCGCCGCACGGGGAATCGGGAGAGCTCTTCGGGCTGTACGCCACCACCGGACGCGCCGTCAGCTTCCTGGCACCCGCCCTCTTCACCCTGTGCATCACCGTGGCCACCCCGCTGGTGCCCGCGGGGCAGGCCCAGCGCTGGGGCATCCTGGGCATCATGGTGGTGCTCCTGGCCGGGCTCCTGGTCCTGCTGCCGGTGAAGTCTCCTGACAAGGCCCCCATCGCCGTCGTCCCCGCTGCCTGACGCCACCTCCGGCACCGCGCCGGGGCCCGGGCCAGGTGTTGCCAGGCAGACTAGGCTGGAACCATGAACGTGGACGAAACCAACCTGCCCGGCCTGGGCCGCCGGAAGGATTTCATGACCGCCTCGGGACGCCGCATTGGCGTCGTGGAGCTGCGCGAAGGCCAGACCGAACTTATCGTCTCCGCCTGGGACGATCCCGATACCTGCCAGGCCTCCATTCCGCTCACCAGCGACGAAGCGGCAACCCTGGGCAACCTCCTGGGCGGCACGCACCTTGCAATGAAGCTCGCCGAGGAACACAAGGACGTCCCGGGCATCGTCACCCGCCAGTTCTCCATCGCTGCTGACTCCCCGTTCCAGAACCAGCCCATGGGCAAGGCCTGCATCCGTACCAGGTGCGGCGTCTCCATCGTGGCCATCATGCGCGAAGGCGAGGTGCTGCCCTCGCCCGGGCCCGACGTCGTCCTCCACGCCGGCGACCTGTTGGTGGCGGTGGGCACCCAGGAAGGCCTGGACTCCGCAGCCAATATCCTGCGCCACGGCTAAGCCGAATGGACCCGTTGGCCCAGACCCTCATTGAGCTGGGGGCCGTTGTGTTCTGCCTCGGCCTGCTGGCCAGGCTGGCCGGCCGGATTGGAATGTCCCCCATCCCGTTCTACCTGCTGGGCGGACTCGCATTCGGGGCAGGCGGCATCGTCAAACTCGAGGGGATGCACGAGTTCGCACACCTTTCCGGCGAAATCGGCGTCATCCTGCTGCTGCTTATGCTCGGACTGGAATATACGGCCGCCGAGCTGTTCACCGGGCTCCGCCGTTCGTGGCAGGCAGGCGTGCTGGACCTGGTCCTGAACTTCCTGCCCGGTGCCGGCATCGCGCTGCTCCTGGGCTGGGGCGGCGTGGGTGCCATGGTCATGGGCGGCGTCACGTACATTTCCTCATCCGGCATCGCCGCCAAGGTCATTACGGACCTGGGCCGGCTGGGAAACCGCGAAACCCCGGTGGTGCTGTCCATCCTGGTCTTCGAGGACCTCGCCATGGCCGTCTACCTGCCCATCCTCACAGCCACGCTCGCCGGCGTGAGTTTCCTGGGCGGCCTCACCACCGTGGGGATCGCCCTGGCGGTGGTGAGCCTGGTCCTGATGGTGGCACTGCGGCACGGGCACCATGTTTCCAAGGCCGTTCACAGCGAGAACTCCGAGGTCTTCCTGCTCAACGTCCTGGGTGCGGCGTTGCTGGTGGCCGGCGCGGCGTCCGCCATGCAGGTGTCCGCGGCGGTGGGCGCCTTCATGCTGGGCATCGCCATCTCCGGGGCCACGGCCCACAGCGCCACCCGCATCCTCGAACCGCTGCGCGACCTCTTCGCCGCCATCTTCTTCGTGGCCTTCGGGCTGAACACGGATCCCACGTCGATCCCGCCGGTTTTGGGCTGGGCGCTGGTCCTGGCAGCAGTCACGGCGGCCACCAAGATGCTGACCGGCATCTGGGCGGCGAAACGCGCAGGAATCGCCCGCCCGGGCCGCTTCCGAGCCGGCGCCGCACTGATCGCACGCGGCGAATTCTCCATCGTGATCGCAGGCCTGGCGGTCGCGTCAGGGGCGGTTCCGCACCAGCTGGCGGCGCTGGCCACCGCCTATGTACTGCTCATGGCGGTGCTCGGCCCGCTGGCTGCACGCTATGTGGAACCCCTGGCCAAGGCCGCCATCCGGCGGGCCGCCGTCGCGCCCCAGGTCTAGGGTTGCCGGTGCTCCGGAGGCTGCCGGTGCGCCGGGGGGTTGCCGGTGCTAGATGCTGGTGCGGTGGAAGTTCAGGTGGCTGCGGCTGGCAGTTGGACCGCGCTGGCCCTGGTACCGGTTGCCGTACTCCCCCTGGCCGTAGGGGAATTCCGCCGCGGAGCTGAGCCGGAAGAAGCAGAGCTGGCCGATCTTCATGCCGGGCCAGAGCTTGATGGGCAGGGTAGCCATGTTGGACAGCTCCAGCGTGACGTGCCCGGAGAAACCGGGATCAATGAAGCCTGCGGTGGAGTGCGTCAGGAGTCCAAGCCGGCCCAGGGATGACTTGCCTTCCAGGCGGGCGGCGATGTCGTCGGGCAGGGTGACGGTTTCGTAAGTCGACCCCAGGACGAACTCCCCCGGGTGGAGGATGAACGCTTCGTCCTCCTCCACCTCCACCAGCCGCGTCAGCTCGGGCTGCTCCAGCGCGGGGTCGATGTGCGCGTACTTGTGGTTGTCGAACAACCTGAAGAATTTGTCGATCCGGACGTCCACGGATGATGGCTGCACCATCGCGGGGTCATAAGGTTCCAGCACAATCCGCTGGGAATCAATTTCGGCACGAATGTCGCGGTCAGAGATCAGCACGGCTCCCAAATTACCGTATCGGTTATCCACAGCCGCACTTTCCCGTTGTTGCTGTGGCCCCGTGGGGCTAATGTTGCGAATGAAAGCCGCCGGAATGGTCTCCCGGGTAGGCATGACAGAGCTGGGGATGTTGTGGATAAATTGGTGGCACCGTCTTTCATTGGCGTGCTCTGTGCGTTGGCGCTGGTCTCATCGTCCGCCACTGCTCCTCCTGTGCCGCCGTTCGGCCAGGCATCGGGCACGGCGAGCATCACCCTCTCGGCTCCCTTGGTGCGCAACTCCGGCAGGTCCGCTGCTGCGAATGCAGGCACCGGGAACCTCACCCCGGCCGTGGACCCGGACATCAGGGCCGCTTCGCCGCTGCCCGCACCCACCCCCGCGCCCACAGTTGCGTCCGCGCCCGCAACGTCATCAACAGCTGAGGCATCCTCCACGTCCGCCATGCCGTCCACCGCGGCGCTCCCCGCCACCACTCCCGCAGCGACGCCGGCCGACGTGCCGTCCATCCCCCCACTGTGGGCGCCCGACCAGGAACTCGCCACCTCCGCTCCGGCCCAGGTGGCCGCACCCGAATCGGCCACCGCGCTGCCCTCCACCGAGGCCCTCGTCCCGGACAGCAATGCGGCCGCCATCCTCACGGTCTTCACCAAGATCAATGAATACCGGGTGGCCAACGGCCTGAACAAGGTGAAGTACCACCCCACCGTGGCCGGCATGTCCCAGGAATGGTCGGACAACATCGCCACCCGGGAGGTGGTGGAGCACCGGGCCTCCTTCTGGACGGACCCCCGCGCGCTCAACCCCAACAACGGGGCCGGTGAGATCATCGCCATCCGCACAGACCGCGACGCCGCCCAGCTCGTGGAATGGTGGAAGGGCTCCCCCGGGCACAACGCCATGCTCCTGGACCCCCGGTTCAACGTCATGGGAGCCGGCATCTCCTACACCAACTCCACCTACCAGATCTGGGGAGTGGTGAACTTTTTCGGCTACACCACGCTGCCCGCCGGCACCCTCGATTCCCCGGGCGGCTCCGGCTCCGGCGGAGCCTTTCCGGCACCGCCGCCCAGCCTGTGCGACGCCCCGGTACGGCACATGCCGCCCACCCTGAACCTTTCCGCCGCTGCCATCACGGGCCCGGCTGACCTCGTGTCGGTCGACTCGGCGGGGCAACTGTTGAACAGGGCAGCCACCGGCCCCCGTACCTACGCCGCAGCGAAAGTGATCGGCTCAGGGTTCGCCGGCGCCAAGGAAGTCTTCGTGACGGACTGGGACCGCGACGGCACCTACGACGCCCTGGTCCAGTGGGCCACAGGCAACCTGGCCCTCTACCGGGGCATCGCCACCGGTGGATTCCAGGCGCCCATCACACTCGGCACGGGCGGCTGGAACACCTTGACCCTGGCGGTGGGAGGCTGGTGCGCCAACAACAGGATGCCCCAGATCCTTGCCCTCGACGGCTCCGGGAACCTGTTCCTCTACCCGAACAAGGGCACCGGCGATATCGCCGACCGCGTCACCATTGCCACCGGCATCTCCGCCTCCCGCCTGGCCATGGTGGACTACGACGCTGACGGCTTCCAGGACATCCTGGCGCTCAAGGCCGATGGCACTGTCACGCTGTACCGCGGGTGGGGCACCACCACGCTTCGCGCTGAGGCACGCCCCACCGTAGCCACGGGCTGGACGGACGTCACCGGGATCCGCGCGCTGCGCAACGTGACCGGGCTGAACTCCACAGGAGTGGCGCTCCGCCGCGCAAACGACACCGTGCAGTACTGGGACCTGAGCTCCGGAAGCCTCGGGTCGCCGTCGAACATTGCCGGGCCGTGGTCCGGCCAGCGGCTGGCGCAGTAGCCCCGGGATGGTTGGGGCCGCCCCCCGTTTCAGAGGGCGGGCTGGAGCTCCAGGACGTCCTTCAGCCGCTCGAGCTGCGCGACGTCGGAGCTGACGCGGCGCTGCAGCATCCCGTCCAGGAGGCCCAGCCGGTTGAGGATGCCGAACCGGCCCTCGCGCTTGGCTTCCACGGCGAAACGGACGCGGGTGCCGGAGCCTTCCGTGCTGAGGTAGTACCCGCCCCAACGGGTGGCGGGCCCGGAAACGATGTGGAACTCGATTTCTGCCCCGGGCCGGACGTTGGTGATTTCCAGCTCCGCGGGAATGCTCAGCCCCGAACGGCCGGCCACCATCTTGCGGTAAACGGCGTTCGTGCTGTCGGCCGGACCCTGCACGAGCTTGACACTGCGGACGTCATGCCGCCATGAGGGGAGGTTGGTGGCGTCAAGGAGGTACTGGTACACAGCCATGGCATCACGCTCAATGAGGACCTCGTTTTCTGCGCTTGCCATGAAGATATTCCTGTGGTTGACGTCGGCTGCCGCAGTAGCCGCCTCCCCCAATGTGGCCGCTACCCGGATCAGGTTAGCCAGCGCCCGTCCGCCGGACCTAGCCGGCAGGGCCGACGTTATTGAAGAGTTACTGGATGACGCCGGGGGTTTGGGGGACACGCGACGCCCTGCTTGCCGGGTTGGCAGGGAGCCCCTCGATCTGCGCTAAGCTAAGTTCTGCCCCGCGCGAGTGGCGGCACTGCGGCTGTAGCTCAATGGTAGAGCGCTAGCTTCCCAAGCTTGATACGCGGGTTCGATTCCCGTCAGCCGCTCTGGAACCTCCCTCCCCACGTGTTGCCGCCGCCCCGGCGCCCATTAGGTGCAGGGGTGTAGGGTCGGTAGCCAGGAACCTTTTCGGTTCCGCTACAGGAGCAATCATGGCTGACAAGTCCCCGCGTCAATCGGCATCAAAAAAGTCCGGCAAGTCCATCAAGGAAAAGCGCGCAGACAAGAAGGCCGCCGCAGCGCCGGCCAGCTCCCTGGACATCACGTCCACCAAGGCCGCAAAAAAGAAGTGAGCGGCCAAGAACCCCGGCTGAGCCTGGGCGTCCTGGCCTCCACGCGCAAACCGGACGAGCGCCGCGTACCCATCCACCCCCTGCACGTCGAACGGATCGCCCCCGCACTGCGGCAGCGCATCATCCTCGAACAGGGCTACGGCGAGCGCTTCGGCGTCCCGGACAGCCTCCTCTCCACACTGGTGGGACGCATGGCGGCCCGGGAAGAACTGCTGGCCGCGGCCGACGTCGTCCTCCTGCCCAAACCGCAGCCGGAAGACCTGGCGGAGATGCGGGACGGGCAGGTCCTCTGGGGGTGGCCGCACTGCGTCCAGGACCGCGCCATCACCCAGCTGGCGATCGACAAGAAACTGACCCTCATCGCGTTTGAGGCAATGAACCACTGGGCCAGCGACGGCGGGTTCGGCCTGCACGTGTTCCACAAGAACAATGAGCTTGCCGGCTACTGCTCGGTCCTGCACGCGCTGGCGCTGACGGGTTCCACCGGGGACTACGGGCGCCGGCTGAGCGCCGTCGTGATCGGCTTCGGCGCCACGGCACGCGGGGCGGTGACGGCGCTGAACGCGCACGGCATCCACGACGTCCAAGTGCTGACGAACCGCGGCGTGGCAGCGGTGGGCGCCCCCATCCATTCAGTGAACATTGTGCAGTTCGACCACGACGACGAGGCTCCCTTCCTGAGCCAGGTCATCACCGAACGGGGCAGGGTCCCGCTGGCACCGTTCCTCGCCGAGAGCGACATCGTGGTCAACTGCACGCTGCAGGACCCGAACAACCCGCTCACGTACCTGCGGACCGAGGACCTGGCAGCGTTCAGCCCGGGCAGCCTTATCGTTGATGTTTCCTGCGATGACGGCATGGGCTTCAGCTGGGCCAAGTCCACCACGTTTGCGGCTCCGATGATCACGGTCGGTGACCACATCAACTACTACGCGGTGGACCACAGCCCGTCCTACCTCTGGAACTCCTCAAGCTGGGAGATCAGCCAGGCGCTTCAACCGTTCCTCGAAACAGTCATGGGCGGACCGGCCGCGTGGGACGCGAACGACACCATAGCGCGGGCAATCGAGATCCGCGGCGGCGTCATCCGGAACGAGGCCGTACTGCAGTTCCAGGAGCGCGCTGCGGAGTACCCGCACAAGGCGTTGCACCTGGCCGCGCTTTAGGCAGCTCACCCGGACAGCAGGGCCTGCGCGCCCTCCCTAGGCGCCGGCGGTTATTAGGCGCCGGCGTGCCGGCTGACGATCCGCAGGGGGCGGCGGCACTTCAGGTCCATCCGGAGCTGCAGGCCGCCCTTGCGGGCCAGCACGGCACCCACCGACAGTGCCGCCAACGCGGGTACGCCGCCGGATACCAGCAGCGCGGCGTGCGGGTCAACGTGCTCGGCGATCCAGCCCAGCATGGGCCCGCCCAGCGCCTGGCCGCCGATCAGCACCATGATGTACAGGCTCATCACCCGGCCGCGGATGGCCATGTTGGAGCTGACCTGCACCAACTGGTTGGACCCGGTGAGGAACATCAGGCACCAGAACCCGGACAAGACCATCACGGCACCGAACCACACCATGGACGGGGCAAGGGCAGCCAGGCAGAGCATCAGGCCGTACATCCCGGCGCAGAACACCACGGACCGCAGGCGCAGCTGACGACGCCGGGTGGACGCCACGGCGCCGGAGAGTGCTCCGAGTGCCACCAGGGCATTGAGGAGTCCATACCCGCCGGCTCCCACCTGGTAAACGTGGTCCGCGAACGCGGCAAGCAGCACCGGCAGGCTCATGGCGAACACCGCGATGAACCCGGCCATCAGCCATGGCCAGTAGATGGTGGGCTTGCTCAGGGCATAGCGCAGCCCCTCCCGGAGCATGCCCTTGCTCTTGGGCGTCGGGGCGCTGACGAAGAGCTGGTCCTTGCGCAGGAGCAGGAGCATGGTCACCGTGGAGCAGCAGGCCAGCGCGTTCGCCGCGAAAGCCCAGCCGGCCCCCACTGCCGTCAAGAGCAGGCCCGCGATGGCCGGCCCGATCAGGCCGCCCAGCTGGAAGGTGGTGGAGTTGACGCTGATGGCGTTCCGCAAGTATTTCGGGCCCACGAGCTCGTTGACGAACACCTGCCGGGCGGGCTGGTCAAGGACGGTCACCAGGCCCAGGACAAACGCGATGACGTAGACGTGCCACACCATGATCACGCCGGTCAGGGCCAGAACGGCAAGCGCCGCCGCAAGGATGGCAGCCACGCTCTGGCACAGGATGAGGATCTTCCTTTTGGCGAACCGGTCCGCGATCATTCCGCCCCACGGCCCAAGCACCAGGGACGGCATGAACTGCAAGGCCACCGTGAACCCTACGGCCGTCACGGACCCCGAGAGCTGCAGCACCAGCCAGTCCTGCGCGATGCGCTGCATCCAGATGGCGATGACGGCGATGAAGTGGCCCACGGCGAAGATCCGGAAGTTGGGCACTTTCAGCGAGATGAAGGTGTGCCGCCAAGGGAGCTTTTCAGGGACGACGGCGAGCGGCTGGGTCTGGTTGTCCGGCGGCGCTGAGCCCGCCGCGTCGATAACTGGCTGGGTGACGGAGGCCGACGAAGGCGGTGGGGGTGCCACAGGTGTGTCCTCAAAATTGCGGGCGGTCTGGGATGTCCTTAACGCTAGGCTGGCGGAGGCAATTATGGAGCGGTATGGTCCCTATAACTCGTATTGCAAAACGCAATACACGCCACCTTGGATACCGCGGGAGTCCCGAGATGTTTGAACCAGCCCAGCTACGCTCCTTCCTGGCCGTGGCGGACACCCTGAGCTTCACCAAGGCCGCCGAACGCCTGGGGTTGGCGCAGCCCACCATCAGCCAGCACATCCGCAAGCTTGAAACGGCCGCCAAGCGCAGCCTGATCGCCAGGGATACCCGGGACGTGCGGCTCACCGACAACGGCGACGCCATGGCCGGATTTGCCCGGAATATCCTCGCAGCCCACGATGCCGCCGCCCGCTACTTTTCGGGCTCCGCGATGCGGGGACGGCTGCGGTTCGGCACGGCGGATGACCTCGCCATCACCGGCCTGCCACGGATCCTGCGCGAATTCCGGCAGATCTACCCGCAGATCAACCTGGAACTCACTGTGGGCCAAAGCGACCAGCTTTACCGAAAACTCAACGCCGGCCAACTGGACCTGGTCTTCGTGAAGTGGGTGGCCGGGGCGAAGGACGGCACGGTGGTCCAGCACGATTCGTTCTCCTGGGTGGGCCTTGAACAAACGTCGCTGGAACCCGGAACACCCGTGCCGTTGATCGCCTACCCATCTCCCAGCCTCAGCCGGAAACTGGCCATCGATGCACTGGAAGCCCACGGCAGGACCTGGCGGATTACCTGCACCACCCGCCAGATCAGCGGAGTGCTCGCAGCCGTCCGGGCGGGCATCGGCGTTGCCGTCATGCCCACCTCGCTGGTCCCCGACGACCTGAAGATCATTACCCGGCGCTTCGACCTTCCCGCGGTGGGAGATGTGGACTTCACCTTGATCCGCAACCCCTTGGCGAACTCGGAGGTGATTGACGCCCTCACCCAATCGATCGTCGGCAGGACCATTAACCGGCAAACTTAACCCCGCGACAGCCCGAATTCCAGCATTTGGCGGGATTAGGGGGTCCGTGTCCATTGATAGGGGAGGTGCCATCCCCTATGCTCTATTACCAAGGTCAAGCAGCAGGCCGCGTTCACTCACCACAAACGCGCTTCCGCATGCCGGCCCGCGTTTGGGACAGGCAGCCAATGACGACAGCCAGGAACACCCATCTCAACTCTGCGCACGCCCGCCCGTACGCCGAGGCACGGCCTTCTACCCGCCAGAACAACCTCGGGAGCGGGCGCGCGTCCGTTGATACCGGATACGTCGGAAAGCCCACCTGCGACAAGTGCCGGACCGACGAATTCGTTTACCTTGAGTCCTTCATTCCCCCCACGTACCGGCGCGATGGCAGCGTGGCGGCACTCGGCGAAGTGGCCTACACCTGCACCCACTGCGAGGAATTCTCGGCGCACAACGTCCCGGTGACCTGGACGCCGCCCGGTTGGTACCTGGGGTAGCGAATCCGCACCCCAGACGGTGCTTGAGCTTGTCGGACGGTGGTTGAGCTTGTCGGAACCAGGTTTCGACCAGCTCAACCACCGCTACCTTGCCCGGACTAGATCAGCGTGTCGGAGAGGTGGTTCGGGGTTCCGAACCGGTGCGCGGTGATACTCACGGCCTGCTCGTGCAGGAACGGCAGCATCTCCACCCGCCCGGCCTCCGTGACCGGATGGGCATACACCGCAATGTCGGGCCGTCCACCCGTTGCCTCGGCAAGCGCGGGGGCGTCGCCGCCGATCAGGCGGATGCGGCCACCGGACAGCTTGCCCGCGGAGGCGAGGCGTCCCGCCGAAGCCAGCCAGCCGGCGTCGGACTCCACCGTCACCTCAATGTCCTGTGCGCTGAGCACGGCGCGCAACTGGGCCGGAAGTTCGACGGCGGTGGAGACGGTGAGCGCGGAGCCTGCCAGCACGCCGGCCGCCACGGTCCGGACGAGGTGCGACAGCGGGGCACCTTCGGACAGGCGGATGGTGACGGGGAGGTTCCGGTAGCGGAAGATGTTGCGTTCCGCGCTCAAGCCCGAGACGTCCTTGGCGGTGCCAAATTCCTCGGCCCAGGCCGCGGCGTCGGACGCCAGTGCCCGCTGGACGGATTCCAGCGCGGCGGCGCCAAGGACCGGGGCCGCCGCGTCAAGGACCCGGCGGACACCCGCGTGGGTCACCGGGGCGGTGGCGGCGCTGGTGGCAGGAACCCAATGGCCCAGGCCGGCGAGGTAGTTGGGGCCGCCCGCCTTGGTGCCGGCACCCACGGCTGACTTCTTCCAGCCGCCGAAGGGCTGGCGCTGCACGATGGCGCCCGTGATGCCCCGGTTGACGTAGAGGTTGCCGGCCTGGATGGTGTCCAGCCAGATGCCCAGTTCCTCGGAGTTGAGGGAGTGCAGGCCTGCGGTGAGACCGTACTCGATCTGGTTCTGGATGGCGATGGCTTCTTCCAGCGTCGCGGCGGTCATCACGCCCAGGACGGGCCCGAAGAACTCGGTGAGGTGGAAGTAGGAACCGGGCTTGACGCCGTGGCGCACGCCGGGACTCCAGAGCCTGCCCGTGCCGTCGAGCTTCTTCGGTTCGACGGCCCAGCTTTCGCCCTCGCCCAGCGTGGTGAGCGCGTTGAGGAGCTTGCCGTTGGCGGGCTCGATGATGGGGCCCATCTGGCTGGTGGGATCCTGCGGGTAGCCCACCTTGAGCGAGGTCACGGCGTCGATCAGCTGGTTGTGGAACCTCTTGGACGTGGCCACGGAGCCCACCAGGATCACCAGCGAGGCCGCGGAGCACTTCTGGCCGGCGTGGCCGAACGCGGAGTAGGCCACGTCCTTGGCTGCCAGGTCCAGGTCTGCACTGGGGGTGACGATGATGGCGTTCTTGCCGCTGGTTTCGGCCAGCAGCGGCAGGTCCTTGCGGAAGGAGCGGAACAGTTCGGCGGTCTCGTAGCCGCCGGTAAGGATGACGCGGTCCACGGCAGGGTGGCTGATCAGCTGGCGGCCGAGCTCCCGCTCCCCCAGCTGCACCATGGTCAGGACGTCCTTGGGGACGCCGGCTTCCCACAGCGCTTCGACCATCACGGCGCCGCTGCGGGCGGCCTGCTTGGCGGGCTTGATCACGACGGCGGAGCCGGCGGCGAGTGCCGCAAGGGTGGACCCTGCCGGGATGGCGACCGGGAAGTTCCATGGCGGGGTCACCACGGTGAGCTTGGCTGGGACGAACGTGGCGCCGTCGACCGCGTCCAGCTTGCGTGCGGACTCGGCGTAGTAGTGCGCGAAGTCGATGGCCTCGCTGACCTCGGGGTCGCCCTGGTCGATGGTCTTGCCGGTTTCGCTGGCCATGACCTCGAGCAGGTCGGCGCGGTGGGCCTCGAGGATGTCGCCGGCTCGGTGCAGGATCTCGGCGCGCTCGTTGCCGGAAAGCTTGCCCCAGGCTTTGCCCTTGTCAACGGCGGTTTCGATGGCGGTGTTGAGCGCAGCTTCGTCGTTGATGAAGGCGGCCTCAACGGCGGCATTGCCCAGGGCGGAGGACGGGACGCGTTCCAGGATGGCCCGGCCCCAGGTGCGGTTGGCGGGCAGCGCGGGGTCGGTATCGGGGGTGTTCCCGAATCCGGTGTGCGGCAAGGCCTCTGGGGCCTGGTTCCGGTCCTGCCGGCGGTTGGGCAGCGGAACGGTGTTGTCCAGGGCGTCAAGCGAGGCGAGGAACCGCTGTTCTTCGCGCTTGAACAGTCCCTCGTTCTCGCTGAGCTCGAACACTGCCGACATGAAGTTTTCCTGGCTGGCGCCCTCTTCCAGGCGGCGGATCAGGTAGGCGATGGCGACGTCGAACTCGGCCGGGTGCACCACCGGGGTGTAGAGCAACAGGGAGCCGACGTCCTTCTTGACGGCTTCGGCCTGGCCTTGCGCCATGCCCAGCAGCATCTCAAATTCGATGCCGGCTTCCACGCCGCGCTGCTTGGCCAGGAGCCAGGCGAAGGCGATGTCGAACAGGTTGTGGCCAGCAACGCCGATCCGGATGTTCTTGATCCGGTCCGGGTGCAGCGCATAGTTGATGACCCGCTTGTAGCTGGTGTCGGAGTCCTGCTTGGAGCCCCAGGTGGCCAGCGGCCAGTCGTGCAGGGAGGATTCCACCTGCTCCATGGGGAGGTTGGCGCCCTTGACCACGCGGACCTTGATGCCGGCCCCGCCATTCGCGCGGCGCCCGGCGGCCCATTCCTGCAGCCGGACCATGGCGGACAGTGCGTCGGGCAAGTAGGCCTGGAGCACGATTCCGGCTTCGAGGTCCTTGAACTCGGGCTTGTCCAGGATCCTGGTGAAGACCGCGATGGTCATGTCCAGGTCCTTGTACTCCTCCATGTCCAGGTTGATGAACTTGGCCTTCTTGCCGGGGCCGGCAAAGGAGGCCGCGCGCTGGAACAGCGGCGTGAGCTTGTCGACGACATGCTCCACGGCTTCGTCGAAGGCCCAGGCCGAGTGCGGGGCCACGGTGGAGGAGACCTTGATGGAGACGTAGTCGACGTCGGGGCGGGCCAGCAGGGTGTGCGTGCCTTCCAGCCGGCGGGAGGCCTCGTGCTCGCCGAGAACCGCCTCGCCGAGCAGGTTGACGTTGAGCTTGATGCCGTCCTTCTTGATCTTTGCGATGGCCGGTCCCAGCTTGGCGTCGGTGGCATCAACGATCAGGTGGCCCACCATTTCGCGCAGGACCTTGCGGGCCACGGGGATGACCACCCGGGGCAGGACGGGGGCCATGGTGCCGCCGAGCGCCACGGCGCTGCGCATGTACCAGGGCAGGAAGGCCGGTACCTTGGGGGCCAGTGCGGCCAGGTTGCGGGCGGCGACGTTCAGGTCCTCGGGGCGGACCACGCCGTCCACGAATCCAACGGTGAACTCCAGGCCGTTGGGGTCCTTCAGCACGCCGGCCAACTGCTGCGCGGAGGCGTCGACGGGGACCTTCGACGCCTCGGTGAGCCAGCGGCGGACCAAGGCGACCGCTTCGTCGGCGAGCGCCTTCGCCTGGGGGACGTCGACGTCGACCGTCTGCGCCGTGGCAGCGACTGTGGCTGCCGGTTCCATTGCAACGTGGGTCATGGTTTTCCCGATCTTTCCTGGGGTTGGGAGGAGGTCTTTCCACCAGTATGAGCTTCGAATCACATAAGATAAAGCGATCTTTTCCAACCAATACAGGTTAGGAAAACCAACGTTTCAATGACTCCCGGAACCCCCGCTCACCTTTGACATTCAAAACCCCCACCCCCGCTCAGATCCTGCAATTAAATTCCAAACGCCCGCTCACATTCGGCGGTCTTGACGGGGAACCCACCTGCACGTGATGCGCAGGAGGGTTCCCTGTTCCTGCCAGATGCGAGCGGGCGTCCCAGGAAAAACAGTCAGATGTGAGCGGGCGTTGGGGGAAAAACGGTCAGATGTGAGCGGGCGTTCCAGAGGGGGTTAGGACAGGGGGCGGTGCATGTCCGCGAGCTCCTGGTGGCGCGGGCTGTTGGGGTTCATCAGCGAGTGCTTGCGGCCGTAGCCGAAGTAGATCACCAGGCCGATGATCAGCCACACCACGAACCGCAGCCAGGTTTCCCAGTGCAGCTGCAGCATCAGGAAGGCCGAAGCGAGGACACCGAAGGCCGGGATCACGGGCATCAGGGGCAGGCGGAACGTGCGGGGCGCGTCCGGCCGCTTGTAACGGAAGATGATCACGGACAGGCAGACGACGACGAACGCGGCCAGGATGCCGATATTGGTCAGGTCCGCGACCGCCTTGATGGGGAACACGCCGGCCAGGAAGGCGGACGCGATGCCGCCGATCCAGGTGACGCGCTGCGGGGTTCCGTTGCGGTCCGTCTTGGCGAACCAGCCCGGCAGCAGGCCGTCGCGGCTCATGGAGAACCAGACGCGGGTCACGCCCAGGAGGAAGGTGAGCATCACGGTGAGGATGGACAGCACGGCGAACACCGAGATGATCGTGGCAATGACCGGCAGCCCCACGGACGTGAAGGCCGAGGCGAAGCCCGCCTTGGGGTCGATGTCCTTGTAGTTCTGCATGCCGGTGAGGACAAGCGTGGCGGCAACGTAGAGCAGCATGGCAATGATGAGCGAGAGCACGATGGCCTTGGGCATGTGCTTCTTGCCGTCCTTGGCTTCCTCGGCGGCCGTGCTCATGGCGTCGTAGCCGAACACGGCGAAGAAGACGGTGGCGGAGCCGGCAACCACGGGGCCGAAGCCGCTGGGCATGAACGGGTTGTAGTTGTTGGTGTCGATGTAAAAGACGCCCAGCCCGATGATGAAGAGGATGAGGACCACCTTGATGCCCACCGCTACGAGTTCAAACCGGCCGAACGCCTTGGTGCCTCGGGAGAGGATCCAGGTCACCAGGAGGCAGACCAGGATGGCGGGGACATTGACGATGCCGCCCTTGCCCTCGTCAAAGGTGGAGGTCATCGCGGCCGGCAAATGGATGCCGATGCCGGCGAGGAAGGCGTCAAGGTAGCCCGAGATGCCAATGGCCACCACGGCGACGATGGCAATGTATTCCAGCAGCAGGTCCCAGCCGATGAACCAGCCGATTACCTCGCCGAGCGCTACATAGCCATAGGTGTAGGCCGAGCCGGCCCGCGGGATCATGCCCGCGAATTCCGCGTAGGAGAGGGCGGCGGCCGCTGAGGCGAGGCCTGCGATCAGGAAGGAGATCAGCACCGCGGGCCCCACCCCGGGAGTTCCTTCGCTGCCGGCCGCCACCAGTCCCGCGAGGGAGAAGATGCCGACGCCGATAATGCCGCCAACACCGATGGCGGTGAGCTGCCACAGCCCGAGGGACTTGAAAAGGCCGCTGTGCTTGCTTTCTTCTTCGATGTCGTCGATGGGCTTGCGCCGCATGATCGACTGGGTCATGTCTCTGCTCATCAGGAACTCCTGCTTTGGGGTGCGACCCCGCCGCGGCACGCCAAGGGATGGCTGTGACGGGGGTAACTAGGTTCCAACAGTATGCGTGGGCGTTTGCATTAGATAAAGTGAATCCTTCTAACCAATATTCGTTAGTTTCAGTTAGGAATCCGCTATGCTTGACGTCCGCCGGCTGCGTCTCCTGCGCGAATTGAGCATCCGTGGAACCCTCGCGGAGGTGGCGGAGGCACTCCAGTACAGCCCGTCGTCGGTATCGCAGCAGCTCGCGCTCCTGGAGAAGGAAGTCGGCGTTGAGCTGCTCCGGAAAACCGGCCGCCGCGTGCAGCTCACGCCCCAGGCCGAGGTGCTCGTGGCGCACACCGCGCAGCTGCTCGAAACCATGGAGCAGGCCGAGGCGGACCTGGCCGCATCGCTGACCACGGTGACCGGCACGGTGCGGATCGCGGTCTTCCAGTCGGCCGCGCTGGCGCTGATGCCGGACACCCTGACGCGCATGGCCGCCGCCTACCCCGAGGTGCGGATCGAGATGATCCAGCGGGAGCCCGAGACAGCACTGCACGAGACGTGGGCGCGGGACTTCGACCTGGTGATCGCGGAGCAGTACCCCGGCCACGCCGCCCCGCGCTACCCCGAACTGGACCGGGTGAAGCTGACCACCGATGCCATCCGGCTTGCGGTTCCCCCGGCGTCCGACGGCGGGCCGGCCATCTGTTCGCTGGCGGACACAGCGGACCTGGCCTGGGTCATGGAACCGCGGGGTGCCGCGTCCCGCCACTGGGCGGAGCAGGCCTGCCGCAGCGCCGGGTTCGAGCCCGATGTCCGCTTTGAAACCGCGGACCTGCAGGCGCAGGCCCGCCTGATCGAGTCCGGCAACGCGGTGGCGCTGATGCCGGACCTGGTGTGGACCGGCCGCGGCACCACGGCGCAGCTCCTGGAGCTTCCCGGTAAGCCGTACCGCACCATCTTCACCTCGGTCCGCCGCTCCGGCGTCCAGCGCCCGGCGATCCTCGCGGCCCGCGAGACGCTCGCCGCAGCAGCCGCGGCCGTGGCGGGGACGGACGCCGGGTGACCGGCCGCCGTCGTCCGTGACGGATGTGTTTCCTGCGTCACTGCGGGCAAGGGAGCGCGGGTCTAGACTGGTTTCGTTATGAATCGAACAATGTTCAAGTCCAAAATCCACCGGGCCACCGTCACGCACGCCGACCTGCACTACGTCGGTTCGGTCACCGTAGACCTTGACCTGCTCGAGGCGGCGGACATCCTTCCGGGCGAGCTGGTGTCCATCGTGGACGTCACCAACGGGGCACGGCTGGAGACGTACACCATCGCCGGTGAACGTGGCTCCGGGGTGATCGGCATCAACGGTGCAGCGGCGCACCTCATGCACGAGAACGACATTGTCATCCTGATTACCTACGCCCAGATGACCACCGAGGAAGCCAAGTCATACGAACCCCGGGTGGTCCACGTGGACCAGGGCAACCGGATCATCCAGTTGGGCAACGACCCCGCCGAGGGCTTCACCGCCGGCATGATGCGTCCGCCGTTCGCGCTGAACAACGCCACCCTCTGAACCCGGAGCGTGAAGTCCGGTAGACGCTCCCGCCGCGGCCGCGGAGGGATCCCGTGCTAGGGGTCCTGGCAGGATTCTTCGTGGTCTGGTGCATCATCCTGGTGGGGTGGTTCGTCGGCCGGCAAAAAATCCTCGGCGAGAACGCCCGGCCGGTGCTGAGCGGCCTGACCTTCTTCGTGGCAAGCCCGGCGCTGCTCTTTGAAACGCTGAGCAAGGCACGGCTCCAGGAAGTCTTTGCCCAGCCGCTGCTGGTGACTGCGGTGGCCGCGATCACCACAGCGTCGATTTTCTTCCTGATTGCACGGTTCTGGCTCAAGCGGGCCCTCCCGGAATCACTGATGTCCGCCATGTCCGCCTCGCTGGCGAACTCCGCCAACCTGGGTATTCCCATCGCGGTATATGTCCTGGGTGACGCCAGCTACGTGGCGCCACTGCTGATCTTCCAGCTGGCCTTCTTCACCCCGATGTTCCTCATGGTCCTCGATTCAAGCACCAGCGCCCACCGCACCACTCCCCTGCGGTTCGTGCTCATGATCCTGCGGAACCCGATGATCGTCGGGTCCGCCTTGGGCCTGGTGGTGGCCGGCACCGGATTCCAGGTCCCGCCGCTGGTGATGGAACCCATCCACCTGATCGGGGGCGCCGCGATTCCCGCCATGCTGATCGCGTTCGGGATGAGCCTGAACGGCACCCGCCCCTTGCAGGCTTCCGCCGGACGCCGCGTGGACACCTTGCTGGCGAGTGGCTTCAAGCTCGCCGTCCAGCCGGCCCTCGCGTACGTTTTCGCCCGCTTCGCGCTGGGGATGGACGGCCACGCCCTCTTCGCGGTGGTGGTCACTTCGGCGCTGCCCACAGCCCAGAACGTCTTCGTTGCCGCCAGCCGGTACAAGACCGGGCTCACCGTGGCCAAGGACACCGTGCTGATCACTACCGTCGTGGCCGTACCCGCGATGATCGGCGTCGCGCTCCTGTTGGCCTAGCTTCCTGACCGCACCACCCCAGCTTGGAGGGCTGATGAATACCAATCTTGACACCGTGGTGATCGGCGGCGGCGCCATGGGCTCCGCTGCCGCCTGGGCGCTCTCCCGCCGCGGCCGGCAGGTGACATTGGTGGAGCAGTTTGGCCCCGGGCACAAGATCGGCGCCTCGCACGGCGCCACCCGGAACCTGAATCCGGGCTACCACCAGCCGGACTACGTGGCCATGCTGGCCGAGGGACTGTCGCTGTGGGACGAGCTGGAGCAGGAGAGCGGTATCCAATTGCTGGCGCGCACGGGCATCGTCACCCACGGGCCCGGCTTCGACCCCCAGCAGGTGGCCGCGGCGCTTGAGTCGGCAGGGATCCGCGCCGAGTTCCTGGCGCCGGCGGAAGCCGGTGAGCGGTGGCGCGGCATCCGCTTCGACCGGCAGGTCCTGCACATGCCCGACAGCGGCCAGCTCAATCCGGAGGCCGCGCTTCCCGTGTTCCAGCAGCTGGCGGCGGCCCGGGGCGCCGAGATCCGGCACCACACCAGGGTGGTGGACTTCAAGGTGTTCGACGACGGCGTGCGGCTGACGCTCGAATCCGCCGGAGGCACCGAGGTGGTCACCGCAGCCCAGGCCGTGGTGACCGCGGGCGGCTGGACGGAGAAGCTGCTGGCCACCGCTGCCGGGGACGATGCGACCGGCATGCGGATCCCGAAATTGCGGGTCACGCAGGAGCAGCCGGCGCATTTCCGGGTGGCAGACGCCGGGGCGGTATGGCCGGGGTTCAACCACTACCCGGGCCCGGACTACCAGGGCTGGTACTCCCCCGTGTACGGCATGCAGACTCCCGGCGAAGGCATCAAGGCCGGCTGGCACGGTGTTGGACCTGTGGTGGATCCGGACCACCGGGACTTCCTGCCGGAACCGGCCCAGCTCGCCGCGTTGCAGGCGTACGCGCGGGACTGGCTGCCGGGCGTCGACGCGGAGCAGTTCGAGGCCATCAGCTGCACCTACACCACCACCCCGGATGAGGACTTCGTCCTGGACCGGGTGGGGCCGGTGGTGATTGGCGCAGGGTTCTCCGGCCATGGATTCAAGTTCACGCCGGTGATCGGCCGGATCCTGGCGGACCTTGCCACCGGGACCCGCGACGCACCGGCCATCTTCCGGGCGTCCCGCTAGCTGCGGCTTCCCGCTAGTTCGGGCTGTTCTCGGCACTGCTGGGGACCGGCTGCTCTTTGGCCTTTCCGGCATCGCCTGCCTTCACGGCCGGCATGGCCAGGACCGCTGCCACGGTGAGCAGCCCGGCCGCCAGCGCCGCCAGGAACACGGCCCCGGACGCGGCCACCACCGTGGCGGGGTCGGTATCGCCGCCGCTGCTGGCGCCGTAGATGGAGTTGGCCACGGCACCGAAGACGGCCACGCCCAGGGCGCTGCCGATGGACCGGGCAAACATGTTGGTGCTGGTCACCACGCCGCGTTCGTGCCAGGGCACGCTGGACTGGGCGGCGATGAGCGTGGGCGTGGCCAGCAGGCCCAGGCCGAGCCCGACGACGAAGCAGCTGATGGCGATCAGCGCCACGTTGGGTGATCGGGCAGTGAGCGACAGGATCAGCAGGCCCGCCACGGAAATGGTGATGCCGATCAGGGCCGTGGATTTGAAGCCGATCCGCAGGTAGAACTTGCCGGCCTGTGAGGCACTGAGGGGCCAGCCGAGGGTCAGCGCGGCGAGCGCCAGGCCGGCCACCAGCGGCGAGGAGGACAGTGCGCCTTCCAGGTAAGTGGGCACGTAGGAGGTCAGGCCGATCATGACGGACCCGACCCCGAAGGACACCAGGGTGGTGGTGGCCAGCAGGCGCCGCGACACCACCCAGGAAGGCAGGATGGGCTCCGCCGCGCGCCGCTCCACCAGGAGGAACGCGACCAGCAGCACGGCACCCACCGCGAACACGCCAATGCTGATGGGCGAGTTCCATGCCCACGCCTGGCCGCCTTGCAGGGCGCCGAGGATCAACAGGCCCAGGGATCCTGCCAGCAGCACGGCGCCGGCAAAATCCACCTTGTGCTTGGCCCGTTCCACGTCCTCGTGGAGGGTGCGGACCAGCATCCAGCCGGCCAGCAGGCAGAGCGGCACGTTGACCAGGAAGATGCCGCGCCAGATACCCAGTGCGGAGAAGATGCCGCCCAGGCTGGGACCCACCACCGAGGACACCGCCCATACGCTGGCCAGGTAGCCCTGGACCTTGGCGCGTTCCTGCAGGGTGTAGATGTCGCCGGCGATGGTCACGGATACCGGCAGCACCGCCCCGGCGCCGAGTCCCTGCAGGGCCCGGAAGGCAATCAGGGAGGGCATGCTCCATGCCAGGCCGCAGAGGACCGAGCCAAGCAGGAACAAGCCAATACCGGTGAGGATGATGGGCTTGCGGCCGGTCATGTCGGACAGCTTGCCGTAGATGGGCACCGAGACCGCCTGCGCGAGCAGGTAGGCGGAGAAGAGCCAGGGGAAGGAGGAGAACCCGCCCACGTCGCGGACGATCGACGGTACGGCGGTGGCGACGATGGTGGAGTCGATGGCCACCAGTCCGGTGGACAGCATCAAAGCGATGAGAATCGGGCCCCGTTCGGAACGGAACCCCACTCCCTGGGCGCGGGCAGTCATCATCAGTCTCGTTTCAGTCTTTTCGGGTCCCTGCTACCTCCACTCTAGGTACCCGCGACGGAAGCGGACTACCGCTTGCCCTGGTGTGCGTCCAGGAGCCGGGCGCAGCGGATGAATCCCAGGTGCGAGTACGCCTGCGGGTGGTTGCCGAGGTGGGTTTCAGTGCCGGGATCGTATTCCTCCGGGAGCAGCCCGGTGGGGCCGAAGAGGTTCACCAACTGGTCGAACAGGTCCCAGGCCTCGTCGATGCGGCCCACGGCCACGTATGCCTCGATCAGCCAGGTGGTGCAGATGTGGAACCCGCCCTCCAGGCCCGGCAGGCCGTCGTCGTACCGGTAACGGAACACGGTGGGGCCCACCCGGAGTTCGCGTTCGACGGCGGTGACGGTATCCAGGAAGCGTTGGTCCGTGACGTCCAGCAGGCCCGAGAGTCCGATGTGCAGGACGGCGGCGTCGAGGTCCGGGCTGTCGTAGGCCACGGTGTAGGACCTGGCCGTTTCGTCCCAGCCCTCGCGCAGGACCTCGTCGCGGATGGTTGCCGCCGTCGGCGCCCAGGCCGGGTCCGGCTGCCGGCCGTGGCGGGCCGCTGTGCGCAGCGCCCGGTCCAGGGTGACCCAGCACATCACTTTCGAATAGACGTGGTGGCGGGCTGCGCGCCGGGCCTCCCAGATCCCGTGGTCCGGTTCGTGCCAGCGGGCCAGGACGGCCGATGCCATCTGCACCATCAGGTCCCAGTGGGCGTCGTCCAGCGCGCCCTCCCGCCTGCTCAGCGCATGGATCAGTTCGGCGACCGGCCCAAAAACGTCCAGCTGGACCTGGTGGTCCGCCGCATTGCCGATCCGCACCGGCCGGGACCCCGCGTACCCCGGCAGGCTGTCGACGACGGCTTCCGTGGAGAGCGGTGCGCCGGTCACCGAGTACAGGGGGTGCAGCCATTCGGGGCCGGGGGCGTGTTCGAGGATGCGGCCCAGCCAGTCCAGGAAACCCGCGGCCTCGGCGGTGGAGCCCAGGTCCACCAGCGCATTGACCGTCATGGAACCGTCGCGCAGCCAGCAGTAGCGGTAGTCCCAGTTCCGTGTTCCGCCGATGCCCTCGGGCAGGGACGTGGTGGGCGCGGCGAGGACGGCGCCCGTGGGCTCGTGGACCAGGGCGCGGAGCACCAGGGCTGAGCGCCGCACCAGGGAAGGCTTGACGGAGGGCAGGGCGAGGTCCTGCACCCACTGGCGCGAGTGCAAGGCCACCCCCGCCCGGCGCTCCATCTCGCCGTTGGGATCCGCAGGCTGCGGGTC
This sequence comes from Pseudarthrobacter sp. NPDC058196, assembly GCF_042882685.1. Classification (NCBI taxonomy): domain Bacteria; kingdom Bacillati; phylum Actinomycetota; class Actinomycetes; order Micrococcales; family Micrococcaceae; genus Pseudarthrobacter; species Pseudarthrobacter sp. NPDC058196. The sequence continues at coordinate 91,219 of NZ_JBHVVN010000005.1, read as the reverse complement.
CGTATCGCCGCAGCGCAGGTTCAACACCACGGGGCCGTCCTGCAGGTTCACGGACGCCGTGGCCGTGGCATGGATGCCGTCGGAGGCGATGCTGAAGGTCACCCCCGGCGCGGACAGGATGATGGGCTCGGAGGTTCCCACGACATGCAGTTCCTCGCCGCGGGACTCCATGCTGAACGGGGCGTTGGCATAGTCCGGCCGGGGTGCGAAGGTGATCCTCGCGGCGCCGTGGCCGGAGAGCACCCGCACCAGGCTGGTGATGCCGTCCGCGGCAGGCTCCAGGTAGTCGGTCACCGTCACGTCCGCCCACCGGGTTTCGACGATCATGGTGCTGTCCACATACCGCTGGCCGAGCACCTGGGAGGCTTTGACCGGTTCGACGGAAAAGTGGCCGGCGGCGTCGCCGCCCAGGATATGGGCAAACAGGGATCCGGAGTCCGGCAGCGGGTGGCTCATCCAGCAGACCTTCGCGTCCGGGGTCAGCAGCGCGGTGGAGGAGCCGTTGCCGATCATCGAGTGCCGTTCCAGGCCGACGGCGTCCTCCCCGAACAGCCAGGCCCGGCGCAGTTCGAAGAGGAGGGCCAGGACGCGGGCGAAGGCTTCGGGGTCGCGGACGCGGTGTGCGGCGGCGGTCTCGCCGGGCCCGACCCGCAGCCCCAGGTCCGGTCCGCGGAGGGTGGCGATGGCCAGTTCGTCGCTGTAGGCGTCACCGGCGAACATGGCGGCGCTGGCGCCGAGCCGGGAGCGGAGGCTCTCCAGCGCCTCGGCCTTCGATGGTTCCACCACGGAAAGGTCCAGCACGGAGCCGTCCACGATGAAGAACAGGCCATGGAGGCGGGCGATTTCCCGGGCGGTTTCCGTGACCGATTCCACCACCTCCGGCGGCGCGGGCCGGGTGTGGACGGAAACAGCCACGGGCTTGCGTTCGATCCAGATGCCCTCCTGGAAGCCCACGGCCTCGTTGAGGGCGGCGTTGACCTTGAGCAGGACGGATTCGGTGGCCAGGCTCTGGGCATGCGCGAAACCCATGTCCGACTCCGCACCGTGCGACCCGATCAGGTGGACCTCCACGGGCAGCCGGGACACCGCCGCCAGGTCGCGCAGTGACCGGCCGGAAATGATCGCTGCATGCGTGTTGGGCAGGGCCGCCAGGGCGCGGAGGGCGATGGCCGCGTTGCCCAGGGGCAGGATCTCCGTGGAGATGCCCTCGGCCTCGCAGAGCGTCCCGCCGTAGTTGCAGGCCACCAGCAGGGACGGAACGCGGGCAAGGACCTTGAGTTCGGCCAGCAGCGCGGGGGTGAGCCCGTTGTCCGCGGCATCGGACTGGATGAAGGCGCGGAGCATGTCCAGCGGGAGCGAGCGGGTGAGCAGCGCGGATTCCGCCACGCTTTGGTTCAACGGCGTAGGCATCCAGGTACCCCTTCGAGGCAGGACCAGGCCGGGAACTCAGCCGCTGGATCGCCTGCGGACTACCGGTTGGTGCCCCGCCCGGAATCCCAGCAATCCCTGACGGGGCAGTACCCATCATCAGCCGCGGGGGTTTCCCCCGAAAGTCGCTTTTATTGCGTCCGTGTAAAAGCCGCGGACAGGGCCGCTGGCGGCGAAACCCTCAGGCACCCACCCGGGCCAGTCCGGCGGCCTCGGCCAGCAGCTCGACGGAGCGCAGCCGCGCCTCGGTGCCGGTGCTCTGGTGCGCCACGATGAGTTCGTCGGCGTCGGCGTGCTTGCCGAAATCGGCCAGGTAGTCCACCACTGCGTCCGGGGTCCCCACGGCGGAGTAGCGCATCATCTGGGCGACGTGCTGTCCTTGCGGGGAGTCCAGGACCATGTCCGCCTCGTCGTCGGTGAACTCCCGGCCCCCGCCGAAGAACAGCGAGACGCGGGCGCGTTTGGTGGCCTGGAACATGGCCTGGGCCTCGGCGGCGGAGTCGGCGGCGATCACGTTGACGCCGGCGATCACGTGCGGCGCGTCCAGCTGTGCGGAAGGCTTGAACTCGCGGCGGTAGATGGCCACGGCGTCCTGAAGGGCGGCGGGGGCAAAGTGCGAGGCGAACGCGTACGGGAGGCCCAGCTGCGCGGCGAGGCGGGCACCGAACAGGGACGAGCCCAGGATGTACAGCGGCACGTTGGTTCCCTTGCCCGGGGTGGCCTCGACGCCCTGGATGCGGGTGGGGCCGGTCAGGTAGCCCTGCAGTTCCAGGACGTCCTGCGGGAAGCTGTCCGCGGACATGGGGTCCCGGCGCAGGGCGCGCATGGTGTTCTGGTCACTGCCCGGTGCCCGCCCCAGGCCCAGGTCGATCCGGCCGGGGTGCAGGGTTTCGAGGGTTCCGAACTGCTCCGCGATGGTGAGCGGCGAGTGGTTGGGCAGCATGATGCCGCCGGCGCCCAGCCGGATGCTTTCGGTGTGGGCGGCCACGTGGGCGATCAGCACGCTGGTGGCGGAGGAGGCGATGGAGGACATGTTGTGGTGCTCCGCGTACCAGACCCGCCGGTATCCGAGCTTCTCCGCGCTCTGCGCCATGGCCACGCTGCCCGCGAAGCTCTCCGCCGCCGTCTGGCCTTTGCCGATGGTTGCCAGGTCAAGGATGGAGAGGGGAAGAGTCACGTCAGGTGCCGGCCTTTCAAAAAAACGTTTCGTAGGGTGTGCCGGCCGGATAGCGGCGGGCACTCAATGGATAACGACGGCGGGCCCCGGCTTATTTCTGTGAGCTGCGGAATACTCAGCACGCTGATGATGTTGCCGCCCCTATGAGCCAAGATTCAACGAAGCAGCTGGAACTGTCCGCAACGATCGACCTCAAGGACCTGGGAACCGTGCACCGGCTCGGGTTTGGTGCCATGCGCATCGTCGGCGACGGGGTGTGGGGCGAGCCCGCCGACCGCGCCGCCGCCGTGGCCGTGGTGCGCCGCGCCGTCGAGCTCGGCGTGGATTTCATCGACACCGCCGACTCCTACGGCCCCAACATCAGCGAGGAAATCATCGCGGAGGCCCTGCACCCGTACAAGGCAGGCCTCAAGGTTGCCACCAAGGTGGGCTTCACCCGCACCGGGCCCAACAAGTGGATCCCGGTGGGGCGTCCTGAATACCTGCGCCAGCAGACGGAACTGAGCCTGCGGAAGCTGAAGGTGGACACCCTGGACCTGCTGCAGCTGCACCGGATCGACCCCAAGGTGGACGCCGAGGAGCAGTTCGGTGTGCTGCGCGAACTGCAGGACGAGGGCAAGGTCCGCGCCCTGGGCTTGTCGCAGGTGAGCGTGGCGGAGCTGGAGGCAGCCGGAAAGCACTTCACCGTCTCCACGGTCCAGAACCGCTACAACCTGACCGACCGGTCCTCGGAGGACGTGCTGCGGTACTCGGAGGAGAACGGCATCGGCTTCATCCCGTGGGCGCCCATTTCCGCGGGCGAGCTCGCCAAGCCGGGCGGACCGCTGGATGAAGCCGCCAAGCGCCTCGGTGCCACCACCTCCCAGGTGGCCCTCGCCTGGCTGCTGCGCCGCTCCCCGGTGATGATGCCCATCCCCGGCACCGGTTCCGTGCCCCACCTCGAAGAAAACATGGCCGCCGCCGGCATCACGCTCGACGACGAGACATACGCCGAGCTCGAAGCCGCCGGTAAGTAGAAACCCAACGACAGGAGAAACACCATGGCAAACATCCTGATGGTCGTCTCGGCCGCCGATTCCCTCACCATGAAGGACGGCAGCGAACACCCCACCGGCTACTGGGCGGAGGAGCTGGTGGTATCCCACCAGGTGCTGACCGAGGCCGGGAACACCGTCCACATCGCAACCCCCGGCGGCCGGAAGCCAACGGTGGACCAGGTGAGCCTGGCCCCCGAATCGGCGGGCGGCGAGGACCGCGCGCAGGGCTTCCGTGACTACCTGGCCAAGATCGACGGCGAGCTGGCGCACCCGCTGGTCCTCGCCGACGTCGACATCAACGGCTATGACGCCGTGGTGATGCCCGGCGGCCACGGCCCCATGGCCGACCTGTTCAAGGACGCCGACCTGGGCCGCCTGCTGGTGGCAGCCAACAAGGACGGGAAGGTCATCGCACCGTTCTGCCATGGCCCGGCCGGGCTGCTCAGTGCAACGGACGACGACGGCGGGTTCGCTTTCAAGGGCCGGCGCCTGACGGTCTTCACCAACGAGGAAGAACTCGGCGGCGGCACCGGCGAGAACACCCCGTGGCTGGTGGAGGACGCGCTCAAGGACAAGGGTGCCGTGGTGGAGAACGGGGCCGCCTGGTCTTCCAACGTGGTGCGGGACGGCAACCTCATCACCGGGCAGAACCCGCAGTCCAGCGAGGCCGTGGCCAAGGAAGTCCTGGCCGCGCTGTCCTAAGGACCCGGCGCCAACCCTGGGGCAACAAACGAGGGGACCAGTTCGCAGTGGACTGGTCCCCTTTTTTGCGTGCCGCGGGCGCCTCGAAGGTGCGTGCCGCGGGCGCCGGGAGCGGCCCGGAATGTGACCGCCGCGGTCCTCCGGTTAACCGCCGTTACTCCCTGTATCTCCGGGTTTCGCGGCCTTTGGTTCCCCCGGCGGGGCTGCCGGATAGTTGCTGCAACGCGCACATTCCGCTGTATCCCCACCCACCTCCAAGGAGGAACCATTGGCCATCAAACCCAAGCCGTCCGCCGTCGTGGCGCTCACCGTCGCAGCGCTGCTGGGGCTGTCCGCCTGCGCCGATCCGGGCGCCTCGGCGGCGACAGCACCGTCGTCGTCATCCACCGCCAGCGCCGCGGGCAAGACCTTCAACCTGTCACCGCAGCAGGACCGCTTCCCGGTGACCAAGGACGCCGCGGCAGCGGCCCTGGTACCTGAGGCAGTCAAGGCCGACGGCAAGCTCACCGTGGTGACCACTGGCGGCGCGGCGCCGTTGAGCCTGTTCGCCACGGACAACAAGACCCTGATCGGCAGCGAGGTGGACATCGCCTACGCCGTGGGCGGGGCCCTGGGACTGGACGTCGAGGTCCTGCCCGTCGCCTGGGCGGACTGGCCGCTGGGCATCGAATCTTCCAAGTACGAGGCCGTGCTGTCCAACGTGACCGTCACCGAAGCGCGCAAGGAAAAGTTCGACTTCGCCACCTACCGCAACGACCTGCTGGGCTTCTACGCCAAGAGCGACTCCACCATTGGGGAGGTCAAGGAAGCCAAGGATGTGGCGGGCAAGCGGATCATCGTGGGCTCGGGCACCAACCAGGAAGCGATCCTGGTGCGGTGGGACGAGGAGAACAAGAAGAACGGCCTGGCGCCGGTCCAGTTCCAGTATTACGACGACGATTCCGCCTCAAGCCTGGCTCTCCAGTCCGGACGTGCGGACCTGACCTTCGGTCCCAACGCCGCTGCGGCGTACAAGTCCGCGCAGGACGGGAAGACCAAGCAGGTGGGCACGTTGAACGGCGGCTGGCCGCTGACGGCGCAGATCGCCTTCACCACCAAGAAGGGCAACGGCCTGGCGGTTGCCGCCCAGGCTGCGCTGAACCACTTGATCGAGGATGGCACCTACGCCAAGATCCTGGACCGCTGGGGCCTCTCCTCCGAGGCCATCCAGAAGTCCGAACTGAACCCGGCGGGCCTGCCCAAGAAGTAGGCGGCCTGCCGACGAAGGAATCCCCGCCGGGTGTCCCCAGCAGTCCGCTGGTGCCCGGCGGGGATTCTTCTTTTGCTTTACCAGGCCGGCAGCACGGGCACCGGGCCTGCCGCCTCAACATCTTCGGCGTCCCCGCGTGCCAGCCATTTCAGGAGGCCCTCCCGGTCCGACTCAACCCGCAGGCCGCCGTCACCGATCACCCACTCGTCGCGTTCCTCGGTAACCAGCGTCATCCCCGGCGCGCCCTTGGCCCGCATGGCACGTACCACGGCCTCAATGGCGTTCAACAGCGAATCGGGGTCGGCCTCCTCGATGGTCCACGCGGTGTCCAGGTCGTGGTGGTGCACCACCACCTCGGCAATCCGCAACGCCACAATGGACGTGGCCGGCAGCCCCCGGCCACCCACCTTTACTTCCGGTGCCACAAGATCCCCGGTCAACCGCTGGGCTTCACCGGCGAAAGCGGCGGCCGAGTCCCGCACTTCAGCCAGGAGTTCCTCCCGTGGCAGGGCCGCAAGGGCGGCAATGGCCTGCGAGCGCGCTTCAGGGGACGCGTACAGCTGTTGTTCCTCCCCGGAGGTGGCCCAGTCGATCAACCCCACCAGGGCGCGTCCGCTGGATGCGACGTGGGCGATGACGTGGGCACGGGTCCACCCTTCGCACAGCGAAGGAGCAGCCAGCTCTTCATCGGACAAGGAGGAGACGGTGGCCAGGAACATATCCGTCTCCCGGCCCAGGCGGGAGAGGTCTGAGTGCAGCCGTGCTGGATTGATCATTCCGCCAGCCTAACCGCGGCGCCATGACCCCGGCCATGGTTACGGTCCGACTGGTTCATACCGGCCGCGTATGGACTAAGACCGTCCCTGCCACCGCCGCCAGCAAGCCACTACCGCCGGGCGCATTTGGCCTGTTCCCGCCGGATCCATCGCAAATACAGCCCCTTTGATATGCGGAAACGGAACAATGCACCCCCGGCGTGAAACCGGGCATTTCCCTCATATGCCGTGCGTCACAATGCCTGTCAGGCTGGGTTGCCGAGGCCCGGCGCGGATCCATCCGAATGCTGCGGCGCCTCCATACCCGCCCCCTGAAAGGACCTGCGCCATGACGCTGCCGCACCCCCAATCCACAATCTCCGGAAACCCGGGAAAGGAGACCCGGACAGCCAACTGGGTGGCCTTCGTCATCTGCGCTGCCCTCCTATTTGATGGCTACGACCTGGTGGTCTACGGCACCGTCCTTCCGGGACTTCTCGCGGACGCGGGCCAAATCGGTCATTTCGATGCGGCCACCGCCGGGCTCCTCGGATCCTGGGCCCTGATCGGTGTGCTGGTGGGGTCGCTGGCCTGCGGCGCCGTTGGTGATTTCTTCGGCCGCCGCCGGCTCATGCTTGCCGGCATCGCCTGGTTCTCCCTGGGCATGTTCGCCACCGCCCTCGCCACGGACGTCACCGCCTTCGGCGCCCTCCGGTTCGCCACGGGCTTGGGCCTGGGCGTCGTCATCGCCAGCGCCGGCGCTACGATGGCGGAATTCGCACCCTCGGGAAGGCGGCAGTTCTACAACGCGATCGTCTACTCCGGGGTCCCCGCGGGCGGCGTGCTGGCGTCCGTCCTGGGCATCGCATTCCTGGACAGCATCGGTTGGCGCGGCCTCTTCATCATCGGAGCCCTGCCCCTCCTGGTCATCCTGCCCATTGCATGGCGGAAGCTTCCGGAATCCCCGCGGTGGCTGCTGGCCCGGGGCCGGGAAGAGGAAGCCCTGGCCGCTGCCTGGCGCACCGGGGTGCCTCTCGCCGAAGAGCAGGTAATCCGGGAGGCCGGCGCCGCCCCGCGGAAGTCCGGGTTCGCCGCCGTCTTCTCCCGCCAGTTCGCCGCGGCATCCATCCTGCTGGGACTGATGTCCTTCTGCGGACTCCTCCTGACCTACGGGCTCAACACCTGGCTGCCCAAGATTATGGAAGGCTACGGCTACGGCCGGACCTACGCCCTCTTTTTCCCGCTGGCCCTGAACCTCGGTGCCGTGGTGGGCGGACTGGTCGCCTCCCGGATGGCCGATCGGAACGGACCGCAGCGGGTCATTGCTGCCACGTTTGCCCTGGCCACCATCTCCCTGGGACTGATGACCTTCAGCTTCCCGTTGCCGCTGCTCTTCACCTTCATCGCCACCGCAGGGGTGGGAACCCTGGGCACCCAGGTACTGATTTACGGTTTCCAGTCCAACTACTTCACCACCAATGCCCGCGCCGCCGGCGTTGCCTGGTGCGCCAGCGTGGGCCGGCTGGGCGGGGTGCTGGGTCCGATCATCGGTGGCTGGCTGGCCGCGGCGGGGATCGGCGGGGCAACAGCCTTCTACATTTACGGAGCGGTGGCCCTGCTCGGCGGCGCCGTCACCATCCTGGTACCGCGCCAGCACCAGCTGGTGGAAGCCAAGCCCGCGGCGGAAGAGCAGCAAGATTACGTCGAAAAAGTATCTTAGTTCTCACCTTTATGGTTATTCTATGAATCAATGAGGCCGCACCGCGCTTCACCCCGAATGGCTCAAGAGGTGGCACCGCAATGGAGATCCGGCAGCTGAACTACTTCATTGCGGTAGCGGAGGAGCGCCACTTCGGCAGGGCGGCAAGGCGCCTGCACATGGCGCAGCCACCCTTGTCGCAGCAGATCCGCCAGCTGGAGGACCAGCTGGGTGTCCAGCTCCTCAACCGCACCACGCGCCGGGTGGACCTGACGGCGGCGGGCCAGCTCCTGCTGGACCGCGGCCGCCAGATCGTCAACGACGTCGAGACGCTCCGGGCGGATGTCTACCAGGTGGGCAAAGGTGCCACCGGCGTCCTCCGGGTGGGGTTCTCGGGCTCGGCGACCTATGGCGTCATGCCGCGGATCGCGCGGCTCACCAAACAGGTCCTTCCCGGCCTGTCGCTGGCGCTGAACGGAGAGATGCTGACGCCCTCCATGGAGGCGGGGCTGCGGAACGGGACCCTGGACGCGGCTCTGCTGCGTCCCCCCGTTGCGTCCGAGGAGATCGACTACCGCGTCGTCACCCAGGAGCCGCTCGTCGTCGCGCTTCCCTCCTTCAGCGCCCTGGCGGTGGACCGCCCCGTGGCCATGCACGAACTGCAGGACCAGGACTTCATCGCCTACTCACCGGAGTCCGTGCTGAACCGCATTACCTCGGACCTCTGCCGCCAGGCAGGCTTCCAGCCCCGGATCACCCAAGTGGTGGGGGAAACATCCACAATGCTGGCGTTCGTGGCCGCGGGCGGCGGCGTCGCCGTCATGCCGTCCAGCGTGCGTGCCTTCCAGCTCGACGGCGTCGCGTACCGGGAGATTGACAACGTTCCCCCGGTGGAACTCGCTGTCGCCTGGCTGCGCGGCCAACGCTCGGCGCTGTTGCAAAACTTCCTGGACATCGTGGCCACGGCCACCGCTGACTCCTCCGCTCCCGCCGGCACCCCCGCTCCCGCTGATGAAAGGCCCCTCCCATCATGAAGATCGCAGCCATCGAGGCGATCCCCTACTCGATCCCGTACCGCCATCCGCTCCATTTCGCCTCCGGCTCCGTGCACGAGGCCGACCACGTCCTGGTCCGCGTCCACACCGATGACGGCGTCATGGGAACCGCGGACACCCCGCCCCGCCCGTACACCTACGGTGAGACGCAAAAGTCCATCGTGGCGGTGGTGCAGGATGTCTTCGCCCCGCAGCTGGTGGGCATTGACGTCTTTGACCGGGAAAAGATCCAGGCCGTGATGGCGCGGACCATCCACAACCAGACGGCCAAGGGCGCGGTGGACATTGCCGTGTGGGACGTCATCGGCAAGGCCCTGGGGCAGCCCGTGACCAAGCTGCTGGGCGGCTACACCGACTCGCTCCGCGTCTCCCACATGCTCGGATTCAAACCCGCCAAGGAGCTCCTGGCCTTGGCCGTGGAGTTCCGGGAAACCTACGGCATCAACACCTTCAAGCTGAAGACCGGCCGCCGCCCGCTGAACCTGGACATCGAGGCCGCCAAAGTGCTGCGGGAGGGCCTGGGCGAGGACGCCGAACTGTACATGGACGCCAACCGCGGCTGGACAGCCAACGAGGCCGCCGAGGTGCTGCGCCGCACTGCCGATCTCGGGCTGCAGTTCCTTGAGGAACCGGACGACGCCCGGGAAGTCCTAGGCCGCCGCCGCCTGGTTACCAATTCCCCCATCCCCATTGCCGCGGACGAATCCGCCGCCAACCTGGGCGAAGCTGCCCGCGAAATCCTCACCGGCGGGGCCAACCTGCTGTCCGTCAAGACCGCCCGGTCCGGCTTCACCGAAGCCGCCAAGATTGTTGGCATGGCCGAGGGCATGGGCATCGACGTCTACATCGGCAACCAGATCGACACGCAGGTGGGCACCGCGGCCTCCGTGGTGTTCGGAGCAGCCTTCGCCCACACCGCCAAGCGTGCGGCAGAGCTGTCCAACTACCTTGATATGACCGATGACCTGCTGGCCCAGCCGCTGGCCATCACGGGCGGCCGGATCCACGTTCCCGAAGGTCCCGGCGCGGGCACCGACGTGGACGACGACAAGCTCGCCCGCTACCGCACCGACTGACACCCGTCCCTTCCACCGAGAGGTCACCATGAAGTACCTGGTCCACATGGACGTCAACCTGCCCGCCGGCATGCCCGCCGAAGAAGCCGCCGGAATCAAGGCCAAGGAGAAGGCCTACTCCCAGGAACTGCAGCGGTCCGGCAAATGGCCCGAAATCTGGCGGGTGGTGGGCGAATACGCCAACTACTCCATCTTCGACGTCGAATCGAACGACGAGCTCCACGGGATCCTGCAAGACCTTCCCCTGTTCCCGTACATGGACATCACCGTGGTCCCGCTGGCCAAGCACCCCTCAGACGTGAAGTAGCCGCGTCAGTCCTTGGCCCGGAACGCGGCCGCAAGTTCGCTGCGCGACCGGATTCCCATCTTCCGGTACAGCCGCGTGAGGTGGTACTGCACCGTCTTTTCGGCCAGGAACAGGGCCCGGGCCGCTTCCTTGTTGGTTGCCCCGGCGGCCACCAGCTCGGCCACGGCCTGTTCCTGGGCGGTGAGCTGTTGATGGTGGCTCCCTACCGAAGAAAGCACCGGGTCCGCCGGGTCGGGCAGGTTCCCGACGTCCAGGCCGGTGGCCTTCAGCTCTCGGTCGCACCGTTCCACATAGGTGGCCGCGCCGAGGGTGTCGTACAGGTCCCGCGCCGCGCGCAGCACCGATGACGCCAGCCGGCGCTTTCCGGCCCGGCGCATGCTTTGCCCGAACGCGAAACTGATCCGCGCCCGCAGATAGGGGCGGTTGAGCCCGCGGAGGTGTCCCAGCGCCGCCTCGAAGTACTCCCTTGCCGTGTCCGGGTCCCCCTGCGCGGCCAGCAGCCGGCCCCTGGCCCACGCCACGCGGGCCAGGTCGGAGGGGACTTCCCGCTCGCGGTGCACTCCCTCGAACGCGGTAAGGAACGTATCGGCGGCATCGAGCTTGTCCGTCATGACCAGCGCGTTGACGTAGGTGTCCTGCCACGGCCAGAAGGACACCCTCTGATCGGTCCAGGGGTCCAGTTCGGTCAGTGGCTGCAGGGCGGCCAGGGCACTTTCGTAGTCCGCCCGTGCCTCGTGGAAGCGGGCGCGTGCCAGGCTGGCGGGGACCTGCATGGCCCGGTAGGTTCCCGGCTGCACCGCTGCCTGCGAGACGTAGTACCGTGCCCGGTCCCAGTCGCCCCGCATGGACCACAGCTCGGCGGCCGTCCAATACAGCAGCGGCCGGATCAGCGGCATCCGCGAGGTCTCCAGCCGTACGCTGGCCCGGGAGATGGTGGCGGCGGCCGCGTCCCAGTTGCCCAGCACAAGGTGGGTACGGGCCAGCCATGCCTCGGCCCACAGGGAAATCCGCAGCGATCCCCCGCGGTACTCGGTGGGGGCGGCCGACTCAAAATTCACCAGCGCGGATTCGGCGTTGTCCAGCCGCAGGGCCAGCCAGCCGGCGCCCATCTGGACCCGCTGCTTCTGGGCATTCTCGGCCGCCTGGGCGGAGGCCCGCTGGTAGGAGGCCTCGGCGTCGGCTATCCGGCCCTGGGCGTACAGGCCCAGGCCGTAGATGGCTTCCGACTCGATGTGCGCGGGCGTTCCGGGTTCCGTCAGGGCCATGGCGCGTTCGGCCCAGCCGGTGATCATCGGACCGTCCCAGGACGCCACCCCGTGGAGCACGAAGCGCTGGGCCACCTGTGCTGCCGCTACGGGTTCATGCTGCGGATTGCTGGTCCGCCAGGCCATCTCCAGCTGGCTTTCGGCGCTGTCGTTCTGGCCTGACACCGTGGACAGGTACCCCAGCACCGAGGAGCGCAGGGGCGACGGCGGCAGGGCATCCACCGCCCCGGCCCAGGCCTGCGCCTGGGCCACGTTGCCGGAGCCCACCAGGGCGTCAACGGCTTTCAGGAGCCGGAGGTTCCGGGCGCGGATATCGGGAGACAGCCGCGAGGCGGAGAACAGCGCGGTGGAGGCATCCTGCCATGCGCCCACCGTCGCCTGCCGCCGCGCGAACTCTTCCAGTTCGGCCGCCAGGGTTTCGTCTGCGGCCGGGGTGGCTGCAACCCGGTGGCCCAACTGTTCGCCCTCGGACTGGACAACCTCGGCGGCCTTCCGGTGCAGGGCAATGCGCCGGCTGGGGACGATCTGTTCGTAAACGGCTTCCGCGGTGCCGGGCTCCAGGAAAGCGACGGCGGAGCGGGACTGGTCCACGGACAGTCCCAGCAGCCCGGCGCGGTGCCCCTCATCCAGTGCCGGCATGACAGATTCCAGGCCGCCCACCCTGGCCACCTCAGCCAGGCCCGCGCCGGGGCCGAGCACCGAGGTGGCTTCCGCGGCGGCCACCAGGGCGGGGGACGCGGCCGCCAGGACGCTCCGGACCCTGGCGCGTACCCGGGAAGTAGGCGGCAGGGAAGGGAACCACGACTGCCAGGTCTCCGGGGGCAGCTCACGGAGCAGCTCCACGATGGACCGGGCTATCCCGCCGGTGTGCGTCACCAGCCCATGGGCCGCCGTCGCGCTGAGGTCCAGGCCGAACAGGCTCCGTGCCACGTCCTGGACCTGCTGGGGCGAGAGGGGTTCCAGCGGAATGCGGACCACCTGGTGGCCGGTAAGGAAATCGAGCACGCCGGCGGGGACACGGGGAGCGTCCACGGGGTTGAGGGTCAGCAGGAACAGGACCCGCTTGTCGTGCAGCCTGCGCATGACGAAGGTGAGGATGCGCAGGCTCTCCTCGTCGAGCTTGTGGACGTCGTCGACGGCGACCACCACGCTGCCGTGCGTCTGCAGGCCTTCGAGATGGGTGCTGAGGGTGGAGGCGTAGTTGACCACCTGGTCCGGGGTCAGGGAGGCGACGGGCCCCGGCGCCAGGGCGGCGCCGCCGTCGTAATTCTTTGCCGTCCGAAGCGGAAGGGTCCGCATCAGCTGGGAGTAGCCGGCCAGGGCGAACTGCGCCTCCCAGTCGTCCCCCATGGCGGACAGCACGCGGACGCCACGGGCGGCCGTCCGGCAGTGGTCCAGGAAGAGTTCCAGGAGCGCGGTTTTGCCGGACCCCGACGGCCCCGACAGGACGACGGTTCCCACCTTGCCCTTGCGGACGGTGCGGAGGATGTCCAGCAGCTGTTCGAACGCCGCCACCCGGCCCGCCAGCGGGAAGTCCTCCGCGATTTCGCCCTGGGTGGAGCCCGCTGTCATGGCCGCAATCCTACCGGAGCGGCCCGGGCGCCCTTGGTGCCGCGCGTCCAGCACCTGCCCTACCCCAGGTCGCCGCCGGCCACCGGGAGGATGCTGCCGGTCAGGTAGGACGCCTCGTCCGAGGCAAGGAACACGATGGGCGCCGCCTGCTCGTCCAGGGTGCCGTAGCGCTTCAGGAACGAGGAGTCCACCGTCTGGTCAACAATGGTTTGGTACCAGTCCTTCTCGGTGGCGGATTCGGCCTCCGGCCCGCGCTTGACCTTCCGCGGCGGCGCTTCCGTGCCGCCCGGGGCGGTGGCCACCACCCGGATGCCGTGCCCGGCCACCTCCATGGCCAGCGACTGGGTCAGGGCGTTCACGCCACCCTTCGCCGCGGCATAGGGGACCCGGTGCATTCCCCTGGTGGCTACCGAGGAGACGTTCACGATCGTGCCGGAGCCCTGCTCCATCATGGCCGGCAGGACCGCCCGGCAGGTCCAGAGCGTGGGGAAGAGCGAGCGGCGGATTTCCTTCTCGATCTTGTCCTCGTCGTACTCCTGGTAGGGGCGGGCCCAGATGGTGCCGCCCACGTTGTTGACCAGCACGTCCACGCGGCCGTGGGCCGCGAGTGCGGCCTTGATGGCCTGGGTGGCGCCGGCGAAGGTTTCCAGGTCCGCGGTGACGGATGTGGCCGAGCCACCAGAGCCAGAGGCTTTGGCGGCCTGGTCGATGCTGCGGGCAACGTCGTGCACCAGGTCCGCGCGGTCCACCAGGACCACGGCGCCGCCCTCGGCGCCGATGCGTTCGGCCACCTTCTGGCCGATCCCCTGGGCGGCACCGGTGACGACAGCGACCTTGCCGCCGAACCTGCCCGGGGTCACGTATTGCCCGGCGTACGGAGCAGCCATCAGTGTGCGGCCTTGGCGTCGATGGCCCCGACCATGGTCCCCTTGGCATCCTGGGCATGGGCCATGATGATTTCGCGCAGCCTGGCTTTGTCTCCGCGTTCAAAGGCGTCGACGACGTCGAGGTGGTCCTGCGTGACGCGCTCGAAGATCGGCGTGCCGGCTTCGAAGGCCGCGGCCATCTGGGCGTGGACGTCCAGGCGGCGGTAGGACTCCAGGAGCATCGGGTTGTCGCAGATCATGAAGAGGTACTCGTGGAATTCCTCGTTGGTGCGCGCAAACCCGTCGGGATCGGTGATGTTCCCGTCTTGCACCGAACCGGTGGTGGCTTCGGCCAGGCGGCGGAACTGGCGCAGCTGCTCCTCGCTGAGCCGTCCCAGCAGCAGTTCGCTGACCGCAAGCTCCAGGCCCATGCGGGCGTCCAGCTGGGCGAAGCTGTCCTCCTTGCGGAAATCCAGCCGGCCGGTCTCCAGCGAGGACACGGCTTCGCCGCGTGTCATGGTGTCGCCGTCGGCTTGGATTTTCTCAATCGGAGCCGGGGCGCCCGTTTCGGCGTCGCCTCCGGTGGTTTCCTTCGGCGCGAACCGTTCGAAGTAGAAGTTGGCGGGCTTGATGCCTTCGGTGTCCAGCCATTTGGAGACGGCATTGACCATGGGCGGCGGGCCGCAGAGGTAGATGTCCACGTCGCCCTCGTTGAGGTGCTTCGGTTCGATGATCTGGGTGACGTAGCCGGTGTGCGGGGCGGAGGTGCCGGGCTCGGAGGCGATGTAGTCCCAGGTGAAGCCGGGCAGCTTCGCTTCGTAGGCGCGGAGCCAGTCCAGGCCGACGATGTCCGCCTCGCGGGTGAGCCCGTAGATCAGGTGGACCGGGCTGGAGGGGGGGTTTTCGGCGAGCTTTTCCAGGATGGACAGGAGCGGGGCCAGCCCGGTGCCGCCGGCCAGGAGCAGCAGGGGCCGCTTGGGCTCGCGCAGGAAAAAGGATCCGTACGGGCCGGTGAAGTCGATGGCGTCGCCTACCCCGGCGCGGTCGCGCAGGTACTCGGACATGGCGCCCTGCGGAGTTACCCGGACCATGAAGGACGCGTCCTGGACCTCGGGGCCGCTGCTGAAGGAGTAGGAGCGCTCGGCGTCGGTGCCGGGGACCTTGAGGTTGACGTACTGTCCGGGGAGGAAGGCCAGCGCGTCGCGGTTATCCACCTCAAGGGTGAAGGACACGGTGGTGTCGGTGTGCCGGTTGAGCTCCTTGATGGTGGAGGTGAAGGTGGCGGCTGCCGTCTTCGCCGATTCGGACGTCGCCGGGATCTGGATGGCGAGGTCGGACTCCGGCACGGCCTGGCAGGTGAGCAGGTAGCCCTTTTCGAGTTCCTCCTCCGTCATGGCGTCGTCGATGAAGTCGCCCGGGTCGAAGGATCCGGAATCACAGAACGCCTTGCAGGTGCCGCACGCGCCGTCGCGGCAGTCCGACGGAATGTTGATCCGCGCTTTGTAGGCCGCGTCCATGACGGTCTCATAGTCGCCGACCTTGATGACTTTGGTAACGCCATCTTCGAAGCTGAGGGCTACTTTGTGGCCCATGGGGTCCTCCTGACTAGGCGGGCGCGTCGTCGCGTCCGGGGAAAGTTCTGGCGTGCCCGGCGGGCACAAGGGGGGTAGCTGCCGTGCGGGCGCCCGTACGTCCCGGGCGCCGGCGCGGGCAGGTCAGATCATGTAGACGTCCACCACATGGTGGATGTAGTCGTTCTTCAGGACCACCTTCTTCTTCAGGATCACCGGCTGCGGGCCGGAAAGGTCCAGCGTGTAGTAGCTGGTGCCGAAGTAGGTGTCCGTCGTGTTGTAGCGGAAGTAGAGGGTGAACCAGTTGAAGCGCACCTCTACCGTGCCGCCGTCGTTCCCCAAAACCTCGACGTCCGTGATGTTGTGGCCGGTCCGCGGTTCCGGGAGGGAGGTGGCGGATGACCTGTCGGTCTTGATCCGGAACACCCGGTCCTCGATGCCGCCGCGGTTGTCGTAGTAGATCAGGGAGATCTCCTTCTGGGGGTCCTGCGTCAGCTGGTCGTCCACGTCCCAGGCCGGCATCCAGAATTCGGAGTCCGGGTGGTAGCACTCCAGCCATTCATCGAACTGGCGGTCATCCAGCAGGCGGGCTTCCCGGTAGAGGAACGCCCGGACGGTTTCGAGGGTTGCGATCTCTTCCGCGGTCTTCAGGACCGGAGCGGTGTGGGTCAGGTTGGTCATGGGTTCTGCGCTCTCTGTGGTTTGGGCGGGCTCTCAGGCGGTGACGGGAACGGATTCCAGGACGGAACGCTCCTCTTCCTCCGCCAGGGCCCGGTCCATGACTTCCTTCCAGTACCCGTGCTGGATGGGGTAGAGCCCTTCGTCTTCGGTGCGCACGCCGGAGGCGATCACCCGGGTCATGCCCAGGGCCTGCGCCTGCTCGTCCGGGCCGGTGATCTCATGGGTGGAGCCGCGGGTCATGTCGTTCCACGGGGCGCTGGTGGCCCAGTAGGTCTTGTTGCAGGAGCGGAATTCCTCCAGGTCGTCCGGTGTGGCCATGCCCGTGGCATTGAAGAAGTCCTCGTACTGGCGGATGCGCTTGGAACGGTTCTCCTGGGACTCCCCCTTGGGGGCGATGCAGTAGATGGTCACCTCGGTCTGGTCCGCGGAGATCGGCCGGAAGTGGCGGATCTGAGAGGAGAACTGGTCCATGATGTAGACGTTCGGGTACAGGCAGAGGTTGCGAGAGATGTTGATCATGAAGTTGGCCATCTCCTCGCCGTATTTCTGGACCAGTTCCTCGCGGCGGTCCCAGAGCGGGCGGTCTTCGGGGTTGGTCCATTCCTGCCACAGCAGCAGGTGCCCGTGGTCGTAGGAGTAGAAGCCGCCCTTGACCTTGCCCCATTTGCCGGCATCCATGGCTTTGGTCTTGTTAGCGGAGTCTCCGGCGCTGCGGCGGGCCGTGGTGGCCGCGTAGTTCCAGTGCACGGCGGTGACGTGGTAGCCGTCCGCGCCGTTTTCGGCCTGGACCTTCCAGTTGCCGTCATAGGTGTAGGTGGAGGAACCGCGCAGCACTTCCAGGCCCTCGGGTGACTGGTCCACGATCGAGTCGATGACCTTGGTGGCATCGCCCACGTGCTCCCCGAGCGGGAGCACGTCGGCCTTCAGTGAGCCGAACAGGAAGCCGCGGTAGGACTCGAAGCGGGCCACCTTGGTGAGGTCGTGCGAGCCTTCCTTGTTGAAGGTCTCGGGGTAGCCGGCGTTCCGGGAGTCCTTGACCTTCAGCAGCTCCCCGGAGTTCTTGAAGGTCCAGCCGTGGAACGGGCAGGTGAAGGTGGTGCGGTTGTCCGTCTTGCGGCGGCACAGCATGGCGCCGCGGTGCGAACAGGCGTTGACCAGGCAGTTCAGGTTACCGTCCTTGTCCCGGGTGATCATCACGGGGGTACGGCCGATGTAGGTGGTGAAGTAGTCGCCCACGTTGGGGATCTGCGACTCGTGGGCGAGGTACACCCAGTTGCCTTCGAAGATGTGCTTCATCTCGAGTTCGAAGATCTCCTGGTCGGTGAAGATCTCGCGCTTGGCCCGGATGACGCCGTTATCGCGGTCGTCGATCACGGCGTCGGCAAGGACCTCGCGGGCATGGATCAGGTTCTCGGTCATGGCGTGCTCCTTCATTGGAGATTGCTGGACGGATGGTCGGAGGTCCACTCGGGAAGGGGCTTCGGCGGCGGACGTTGTCCAGCAATTCTTGCCGCTCGTGATTGGCCTCACATCAGGTAAATACCTAGGTTCCACCAAGGGTGTCTTTATGTACTGATAATGACTCAAAAGGCGCCTAGTTGATATTTGTAGCGTCCTTATCTGCGGGCCTACGATTGAGACCGACATCACGCGTGGCGGCGCAGGGCATAACGACTGGCCCCGCAGCCCGCGTCGGGTGCAGGAGCCCTTCCTGTCCCCATTCAATGAGGAAGGTGGACATTGTCATGACCCAAACCCCAACGGACAGCCGCACGGAAAACGAAGGCACCGCCGTCGAAGCAGGCACCAAGGCAACCGAGCGGTTCGCAGCGTCGGGCAAGCTCTCCAAGGTGGAAGTGTCCAAGGAGCGGGTGAGCCTGCTTGCCGGCGCGCTGATCAAGGCCGCCAACGACATCGTCGAGGAACACCAGGTCACCTACGAGGAATACAACGCGCTCAAAGCCTGGCTGATCAAGGTCGGCACCGACGGTGAATGGCCGCTGTTCCTCGACGTCTGGCTTGAGCACACAGTTGAGGACGTCAACTCCCAGGACCGCCCCGGCACCGTGGGCACCATTGAAGGCCCTTACTACGTTCCCAACTCCCCGGAGCTCCAGACGCCCGCCACCGTGGAAATGCGCGACGGCGAAGAGGGCACTCCGCTGCGTTTCAGCGGCCAGTTCACCGACACCGAAGGCAACCCCATCCAGGGCGCCCAGGTGGAGATCTGGCACGCGGACGCCGCCGGCTTCTACTCCCAGTACGCCCCGGGCCTGCCCGAGTGGCTCTTCCGTGCCACCGTCAAGGCCTCAGACGATGGCCGCTTCGAGATCAACACGATGCGCCCGGCGCCTTACCAGATCCCCACGGATGGAGCCTGCGGGCAGCTGATCAGTGCGGCGGGCTGGCACGCCTGGCGTCCGGCGCACATCCACATCAAGGTGTCCGCACCGGGCTACGAGCCGGTCACCCAGCAGCTCTACTTCCCCGGCGATCCCCACAACGCTGACGACATCGCCTCGGCAGTGAAGCCTGAACTGATGCTGGACCCCCGCCCCCGTAACGACGGAAAGGGCGAGGAAGTAGTTTATGACTACGTCCTGGCAAAGCAGGGCCAGAAGAAGTAGCACGCAAACTGGGAGATACCCCCGCACGGAGGCGCTCCGGAGCTGATGCTTCGGAGCGCCTCCGGTTTTTCCGCCCCAGCCAGGAGTTCCGATGAGCCGTCCCCGCCCACATCCGACCGCCAGCTCCGTTGAGCCAGCCCCTCCGGCGCCGGAACCATTGCTGGAGCGCCCGGGGGCCAGGCCCGCAGGCCCGCGCCGGATTCTTCGCGACACAGGCCTGTCCTACATCTCCAACGGCGCTATTGGGCTCATTTTCGCGGCCTCCGGACCCATCGCCGTCACCCTGGCTGTCGGAACGGCCGGCGGCCTGACCCAGGGCCAGCTGTCGTCCTGGGTTTTCGGCATTCTCTTTTCGGGCGGGGCCGCCACGCTGCTGATGTCGCTCATCTACCGGCAGCCCTTGGGCTTCGCCTGGTCCATCCCCGGCACGGTGCTCCTGGGACCATCCCTGCAGCACCTGTCCTTCCCCGAAGTCGTCGGGGCCTTCTTCACCTCCGGCGTGGTGATCCTCGCCCTCGGCGCCACCGGAGTGGTCCGCCGGGCCATGGCGCTGGTTCCCATGCCGCTCGTGATGGCCATGGTGGCCGCGGTGTTCCTGAAGTTCGGTACGGACATCGTTGCCTCCACCCAGGACAACCCGGCCGTGGCTGCTCCGATGGTGGCTGCGTTCCTGGTCCTCACCGCAATTCCCACGCTTGGCAGGTTCCTGCCGCCGGTCCTGGGCACCCTCGTGGCAGGCTGCTTTGCCGTGGCGGTCAGCGGCCAGTTCAACCTGCCGCCCGGCGGACCGCTGCTGGCCACCCCGGTTTTCACCGTCCCTGAATTCACGTGGGCCGCCCAGCTGGAACTGGTGGTTCCGCTGGCCGTCACCGTGCTGTTCGTCCAAAACGGCCAGGGCATCGCCGTCCTCCGCGCCGCCGGCCACCGGCCGCCCGTGAATGCCTTCGCCATGGCCTCCGGCGCGTTCTCGGTGCTGAACGCCGGGTTCGGCGCCGTTTCGGCGTGCGTTACAGGTCCCACCAACGCCCTGTTGACGTCGTCGGGGAGCCGTCAGCGCCAATACACGGCAGCCGTGGCGTACGGCCTGCTGGCCCTGGTGTTCGCGGCGTTTGCCCCTACCCTGACCCGGCTGATGCTGGCCGCGCCCAAGGAGTTCGTCCTGGCACTGGGCGGCATCGCGATGCTGCGGGCCCTCCAGCAGGCGTTCGTCACGGCCTTCGCCACCAGCTTCACCCTGGGTTCGCTGGTGACCTTCGTGGTGACCATCTCCGGCCTGAACCTCTTCAACATCCATGCAGCGTTCTGGGGCCTGGTGATTGGCTACGGAGTGTCCCACCTGCTGGAGCGCGCCGACCACGCCCAGCCCTGAGCCGGACCGGGCGTATCACAGCGGCCGCCGGGGATTCTTCCGCGTCAGCGCGGGTCCGGTTCCACCGCCCAGGCCAGCCGGTGCAGGAAAGTCGCGGTCCTGCTCCTCAACGCCAGCCATGCGGACCGTTTCCACCCGGGCTTGGCGCTGAGTTGCGACGCGTGGGGCTGCGCGCTTTCGCCGGCGCGGAAGGCGCCCGCGAATAAGAGGGCAATGAGGCTGGCGCTTTCCATCGTTCTCCAAGCTGTACTGATGAATCCTGGCTGTACAACCACAGTGCCCGGCAGGAGAAGGCCTCAAACACAATCAACGGTCCAGCAAGTGCGGTGGAGCCGCGTTAGGCACGCGCAACGCACAGGCAATAGTCTGGCCAGATGGGGACCAGTGCCGTGACTTCCGGCGAACAGATGGACAGGCAGACCCGCATCCTTGATGCGGCGATGGATTTGCTGTCCCGCCACGGCATCTCGGGCGTGAGCATGCGCGCCGTGGCACGCGAAGCGGGCGTGGCGCTGGGCCTGGTCAACTACTACTACGACGACAAGACCACCCTGATCCGGGCTGCACTTCGCCGGGTGGATGAGCATGACGTTGCGCTCGTCGCCCCGGACCCGTCACTGGCCCCCGATGAACGGTTGCGCCAAGCACTGCGGCAGGTGGCAGGCGCAGATCTGCTGACCACCCGCTACCTGTCACTGCGCTTGCACCTGTGGGCCCTGGCCCGGGCCGACGAGGATTACGCCCAGATCAACGCCGCCGCGTTCGACCGGTACCTGGACGGGCTCGCCACACTGGTGTCCAATGCGATTCCTGAACTCCCTTGGAAGGCATGCAGGGACCGGGCCGCCGATATTGTCGTCATCCAAAACGGCATGTGGTTGACCGCCCTCCTCGGCGTGGACCGGGCCGCCACCCAGCGGAGCATCGCCCGCACGGAGGAGATCGCCTTCGCGCCGGTTCCTGACGACACAGGAACCTCCCCGGAACCCGGCCTGGCCTGAGGTTAAGCCGCCCTATCACACGGACAGTACCGGGCGTAGCATTGAACGACTGTTCAAGAAAAGTATTGAACAGTCGTTCAATCTCCATTACTGTGCTCGGTATGACTTACGCCACAGCAGACGGAGACGCCGCCGCACGCGCCCTCCCCGACACGCCCCGCACCCTGTTCATCAACGGCCGCTGGGAACCGGCGGCCTCCGGCGCCGCCCGGGAGATCCGCAATCCCGCCGACGGCGAAGTAGTCGCCATGGTGTCCGAAGGCGACCGTGAGGACGCCGAACGCGCCATCGCCGCGGCCCGGGCAGCCTTCGACTCCGGAGTGTGGTCTTCCGTCCCAGCCCCTGAGCGCGGCACGTTCCTGCTCAGGGTCGCCGCCGGCCTGCGGGAGCACCGGGAAAAGTTCGCCCGTGCCGAGTCCCTGGACACTGGTAAGCGCATGGTGGAAAGCCGCATCGACATCGATGACATCGCCGCCTGCTTCGAGTACTTCGGCAGGCTCGCGGGCCAGCAGCCGGGCCGTGTGGTGGACGCCGGGAATCAGGACGTCGTCAGCCGGATCGTCTACGAACCGGTCGGCGTCTGCGGCCTCATCACACCGTGGAACTACCCCCTCCTCCAGGCCGCCTGGAAGATCGCACCCGCGCTGGCAGCCGGCTGCACCTTCGTCCTCAAGCCGGCCGAATTAACCCCGTCCACCAGCATCCTGTGCATGCAGCTGATGCAGGACCTGGGCCTGCCCGACGGCGTCGCGAACCTTCTCACCGGGCCCGGCACCAAGGTTGGGGCACCGCTGTCCGAACACCCCGACGTCGACCTCATCTCGTTCACCGGCGGGCTGGAAACCGGCAAGCGCATCGCCGCCACCGCTGCCGCCACCGTCAAGAAAATTGCCCTTGAACTGGGCGGCAAGAACCCGAACGTCATCTTCGCTGACGCCGACTTCGATGCCGCAGTGGACAACGCGCTCAATGGTGCCTTCGTGCACTCCGGCCAGGTCTGCTCCGCAGGCGCCCGCCTGGTGGTTGAGGAATCCATCGCCGAACGCTTCGTGGATGAACTGGTGCGCCGTGCTGAAGGCATCCGCCTGGGCGGCCCCTTCGACGACGACGCCGAGACCGGCCCGCTGATCTCGGCAGGACACCGCGACAGTGTCCACGAATACGTCCAGCGCGGCATCGCCGAAGGCGCCCGGCTCAGGACCGGCGGCTCGGCGCCTTCCGGGGAGAAGTACGGCGCCGGGTTCTACTACCTGCCCACCATCCTGGACCAGGTGCAGCGCGGCATGTCAGTGGTCACCGACGAGGCGTTCGGCCCGGTGGTCACCGTGGAAACCTTCCGCACCGAGGACGAGGCCGTGGCGATCGCCAACGACACCATCTACGGCCTGGCCGGGGCCGTCTGGACGCAGGACGCCGGGAAGGCCCAGCGAGTGGCGGGCAGGCTGCGGCACGGCACCATCTGGATCAACGACTACCACCCCTACCTCCCCCAGGCCGAGTGGGGCGGCTTCGGCCAGTCCGGCGTCGGCCGCGAGCTGGGCCCCACCGGCCTGGCCGAATACCAGGAAGCCAAGCACATCTACCAGAACACCAGCCCGCAGGTTACCGGCTGGTTTGCTGACCACGGCAAGGAGAACTAGATGCACTACGACAACATTGAGGACGTGAGCGACCGCGGGTTCGACTACGTCGTGATCGGCGGCGGGTCCGCCGGCGCCGCCGTGGCCGCACGTCTCAGCGAAGACCCGGAGGTCACCGTCGCCCTCGTCGAGGCAGGCCCGGACGACCGCAGTATCCCGGAGATCCTGCAGCTGGACCGCTGGATGGAGCTGCTGGAATCCGGCTACGACTGGGATTACCCCATTGAGCCGCAGGAGAACGGCAACTCCTTCATGCGCCACGCCCGCGCCAAGGTGATGGGTGGCTGCTCCAGCCACAATTCCTGCATCGCCTTCTGGGCTCCGCGCGAGGACCTGAATGAGTGGGAGTCCAAGTACGGCGCCACCGGCTGGAACGCCGACGCAGCCTGGCCGCTGTACCAGCGGCTGGAGACCAATGAGGACGCCGGCCCGGACGCTCCCCACCACGGCGGCTCCGGCCCCGTGCACCTGATGAACGTGCCCCCGGTGGATCCTGCCGGCGTCGCCCTCCTCGATGCCTGCGAGCAGACGGGCATCCCCCGCGCGAAGTTCAACACGGGCACCACCGTGGTCAACGGTGCCAACTTCTTCCAGATCAACCGGCAGGCGGACGGTACCCGCGCCTCAAGCTCGGTTTCCTACATCCACCCCATCATCGACCGGCCCAACTTCACCCTGCTGACCGGCCTGCGCGCCCGCCAGCTGGTGTTGGACGCGGACAAGCGCTGCACCGGCGTGGACGTGGTGGACGGGGCATTCGGCCGGACCCACCGCCTCTCCGCGCACCGCGAGGTCATCCTGTCCACCGGGGCCATCGACTCCCCCAAGCTGCTCATGCTCTCCGGCATCGGCCCCGCAGCACACCTCGCTGCGCACGGCATCGACGTCGTTGTGGACTCCCCCGGTGTGGGCGAAAACCTGCAGGACCACCCGGAAGGCGTGGTGCAGTTCGAGGCCACGCAGCCCATGGTGCAGAGCTCCACGCAGTGGTGGGAGATCGGCATTTTCACCCCCACCGAGGACGGCCTGGACCGCCCGGACCTGATGATGCACTACGGTTCGGTCCCGTTCGACATGAACACGCTGCGGCACGGCTACCCCACAACGGAAAACGGCTTCAGCCTGACCCCCAACGTCACCCACGCACGGTCCCGCGGCACGGTCCGGCTGCGCAGCCGCGACTTCCGCGACAAGCCGATGGTGGACCCGCGCTACTTCACCGATCCCGAGGGCCACGACATGCGCGTCATGGTGGCCGGCATCCGGAAGGCCCGCGAAATCGCCGCCCAGCCTGCCATGGCGGAGTGGACGGGACGCGAACTCTCGCCCGGCATCGAGGCCCAGACGGACGAGGAGCTGCGGGACTACATCCGCAAGACCCACAACACTGTGTACCACCCGGTGGGCACCGTCCGGATGGGCGCTGCCGACGACGATATGTCGCCTTTGGATGCCCGGCTGCGGGTCAAGGGGGTCACCGGGCTCCGGGTCGCCGATGCGTCCGTCATGCCTGAGCACGTCACCGTCAACCCCAACATCACGGTCATGATGATCGGCGAGCGCTGCGCCGACCTGATTAAGGCGGATTACGCCGGTGCCGAGGACACAGACAAGGAGCTCACCACTTCCCTGGCCTGAGCGGCGGGCCCCACGGGGCCGCCGCTCCCATGAGCACCAACCCTCAAACAAGCGTTATTCCGCCGCACCCCAGGGCGGCCGGTCACATCGTGCTTTCTGACTTAGGAGTCCGTATTGGAACCCAGCAAGAGTATTGATTCAAGCGGCATGGATGAATTCGGCTACACCCAGACCCTTGACCGGAGCATCGGCAAATTTGCCAGCTTCGCCGCGGGTGTCAGCTACATCTCCATCCTCACCGGTGTTTTCCAACTGTTCTACTTCGGCTTTTCCATGGCCGGGCCTGCGTACGCCTGGTCCTGGCCCATCGTGTTCGTCGGCCAGCTGATGGTGGCCCTGTGCTTCGCCGAACTGGCCGGCCGCTACCCGGTGGCCGGTTCCGTGTACAACTGGGCCAAGCGGCTGGCGTCGGGGACCTCGTCCTGGCTGGCCGGGTGGCTGCTGCTGCTTTCCTCCATCATGGCCTTGGGCTCGGTGGCCTTGGCCCTGCAGATCACGCTGCCGCAGCTCTGGTCCGGTTTCCAGTTCGTCGGTGACGGCACCGGCCCGTACGATTTCGCGATGAACGGCGTGGTGCTGGCCACCATCATGATCACCATCTCCACCCTCATTAACGCGTTCGGCGTGAAGCTGATGACCCGGATCAACAGCATCGGCGTGTTCGTGGAGCTGGTCGCGGCCGTGCTGCTGATCCTGGCCCTGGGCTGGCATGTGGTGCGGGGCCCTGAGGTCTTCTTCCAGACCAATGGCTTCGGCGAAGGCCACGACCTTGGCTTCTTCGGCGTGTTCCTGATCGGCGCCATGGCCTCCGGCTACGTCATGTACGGCTTCGACACCGCCAGCTCCCTGGGCGAGGAGACCAAGGACCCCAAGAAGACCGCTCCCAAGGCCATCCTGCGGGCCGTCACGGCATCGTTCCTGCTGGGCGGCGGAATCCTGCTGTTCGGCATCCTGGCGGCGCCGGACCTCACGGACCCGCAAATCGGCTCTCCCGACGGCGGCCTGCAGCACATCGTGCTCTCCGTCCTGGGCGGCCCGTTCGGCAAGGCCTTCCTGGCCTGCATCGTGGTGGCCGTGGTGGTCTGCACCCTGGCAGTGCACGCCGCCGCCATCCGGATGATGTTCGCCATGGCCCGGGACAACAACCTGCCGTTCAGCCGGCAGCTCAGCAAGGTTGATCCGGTCCGCAGGACCCCCACGGTCGCGGCGATCGTCATTGGTGTCCTGGCTGTCCTGCCGCTCCTGGTCAACGTCACGCAGCCGGCCATCTTCACCATCCTGTCCAGCATCAGCATCGTTCTGATCTACCTGTCCTACCTCCTGGTCACGGTTCCCCTGCTGCGCAGGCGGTTCCTGAAGAAATGGCCGCTGGCCGGGGACGGGTCCGAGCCCGGGTTCTCCATGGGCAAGTGGGGCCTTCCCGTGAACATCCTCGCCGTCCTGTGGGGTGCTGCCATGACGGTGAACCTGGTGTGGCCCCGCCCGGAGATCTACAACTCGGTGCCGCCGTTCGAGTGGTACCTGCAGTGGGGCGGCGTGATCTTCGTGGCCGCCGTGGTGGTTGGCGGGACCCTGCTCTACCGGCTGAAGATCCGCCACCAGACGGGCGTGCTGGCGGAGCACGCCGCTGCGGTCTCCGCCCACCCGTCGTCCAACGACCCCCGGTACGACGCTCCGGAGGAAGCGGTGCCGGCCAACGCTGTCATGGCAACCGAAAGCTAGCAGCACTAAAACAGAACGGTCGACGGCGGCACTCACTTGAGTGCCGTCGTCGGCCTTTTGGCGTCCCGGGCGCCTGCCCATGTTGAGTGCCGCCGTCATACAACGGAACGGCCACCGGATCCGGACCCGCAACGCCCTACCCTTGACAGGTGACATTGACTAAGATCCGCACCGCCGCCGCGGGCTCCCTCGCCGCCGCCGGTCTCCTGCTTACCCTCGCCGCCTGTTCCACGCCGGCCGCCAACCAGCAAAGCTCCGCTTCCCCGGCATCCTCAGCCTCCGCTTCGGCCAGCGCCGCCTCAACATCTGCCGGCCCCTGCACCGGGGTGAAGGTAGTGGTGGATTCCGCCTCCCTGAAGCAGTCCGCCGCCGACACCTCCGCCTGCGTGCCCGCGGACGGACCCACCCTGGCATCGGACGTGCTGGGCAAGGCCAACGTGAAGATCGAGGGCACCGCCAAGTACCCCACGAGCTTCGCGTGCCGCGTCAACGGCGTGCCCGCCGCGGACTTCGACATCAAGCACAAGGGCGGCACCACCCGCGAAGCGTGCGATGACAAAAACACTGTCTCTTACTGGGCCCTCTGGGTGAAGCCCGCCGCCGGCACGTGGGCCTACGCGCAGGAAGGCCTGGACACCCTCAAGCTCAACCCCGGCGAGAGCCTTGAACTGCTCTACACCGTGGACAACGAACCGGCAGCACCCGCGTCATGACCTTCCGGCCCGCGCCGTTACGGGCGGCGGCGGCCCTCGCCGCCGTCTTCATCGCGGCGCGGGTCATCTACCGGGTCCTGTTCAACGGGGCGGGCATCGGGGAGCCGCTCCTGCTGGCCATGCCGCAGGTGCGGCTTCCGGCTCCGTACGCCCACGTGGTGTTCCTGGGCCCGGTCACGGCGCCCGGTCTCTGGCAGGCGGTCCTGTCCGCGTTGCCCATCGCACTCACCATCCTGGCCTTCGGCTTGCTCAATGCGTGGGTGGATGTGTCCCGCGGCTTCGTCCGGCTGGCCCGGGGCGGCCCGCTGCAGGGCGTGGCCCGGATGCTGGTGGTGGCGTGGGCGGCGCTTCCGGCACTTGCCGACGCCGTGGCGTCCGTGCGCCTGGCCTTCCGGTTGCGGGGCGAACGCTTCGGCCCCCGCGCCCTGGTGCCCGTCCTGGAGCGCACCCTCGAACATGCCGCCCGGGTAGCGGCAGCCCTGGAGTTGCGCGGCTTCGCGGGCCGGCCCATACCCCAATCCCCCTCCGGAAGCGATGCACCGCTCGTGGTCCGGGACGCGCAGTTCCGGATTGGCGGGGCACAGGTGAACGCGGTCGGGTTCGCGCCGGCCGGCGGATCCATCACGGTCATCACCGGACCCACGGGGTCCGGCAAGTCCACCGTCCTGCGCGGCATCGCGGGGTTGCTCTCCCACGTCGACGGCGGCGGCATCACCGGAACGGTGCAGGTGGCCGGCGTTGACCGCACTGGTGTGCCGCCGCGGGACACCGCCCGCCTCATCGGCGTGGTCCTGCAGAATCCCCGCGCCGCCTTTGCCAGCACGCGGGTCCGGGACGAGATTGGCCTTGCCCTGGAACTTCGCGGCGTGGCCAGGCTGGCCGCCAAGGCCCGGGTGTTGGAGGTGGCGGAGCGGATCGGGGTTTCGCCGCTGCTGGATCGGCACCTCAGCACCCTCTCGGCAGGCGAGGCAACGCTGGTGGCCATCGCCGCCGCCGTGGTGGACCATCCCGTCCTGCTCCTGGTGGACGAGCCGCTGGCGGACCTGGATTCCAGCGCCCGGGCCCGCGTCACCGCCGTGCTCGGCAGGCTTGCGCACCACTCCGGCGTGTGCGTGATCGTGGCGGAGCACCGGGCGGAAGCGCTGGTCTCCGTCGCCGATTCCTGGTGGTCCTTTGAGAACGGCGCGCTGGTGCCCGGCGCGGCCCCAACGCCCGCGCCCCCGCGTCCCGTTGTTGGTCCGGCCACGGAGCCGCCGGCCTCTGCGCCCGTGCTGGCGGCCGTAAACCTGGCCGTGCACCGCGGCGGCACGCCCTTGGTGCGGGAGGCATCCGTGGCGCTGCACCCCGGCGAGATTGTGGCGCTGGTGGGCCCGAATGGTGCCGGCAAGTCCTCCCTCCTGGTGGCGCTGGCCCTCGGGGAGGGGACCAGCGATGCAAGGACGGACGACGGCGGCCGGGTGGCATTGGTGCCGGACGCCCCCGACGACCTCTTCACCAGGGACACCGTCGCCGCCGAGTTGAGGGCGGCGGAGCGGCGCCTGGCGCGCGGAAAGCAGGGTCAGGCTGCGGAGCCCGGCTTTGCGGCGTCCCGGTTGTCCGTCCTGCGGGGCACCGCCAGCATGCCCATCGGGCACGAGCATCCCCGGGACCTGTCCGCCGGCGAGCGCAGGATCCTTGCCATTACGTTGCAGACCATGGATCGGCCGCAGGTGCTCCTGATTGACGAGCCCACCCGCGGGCTCGACCCCGCGGCGAGGACCGCGGTGGCTGCGGCGTTGCGGTCGGCCGCGGATGACGGCGCCGCGGTCCTGTTCGCCACCCACGATCTCGAGTTTGCGCAGCGGCTTGGGGCCCGGATCCTGCCGATGCGGGACGGGGTGGCGCCGGCCGCCGTGACAGCCGGGCCGGCCGAGCCAGCCGTGCCGGCCAAGTCAGCAGATGTCCCCCCTGCCGTTCCCGCGTCGCAACCCCTGGCCCCGGCCCAGGCCGTCGAGCGCCGGCCTGACCTGCCTGCCGCGAGGCCGGCACGCCGCCCCCGGATGCCGCGGGGCGCCGAGCTGGCCGTCCCGGCGGCAGCAAACCTGGTGGCTTTGGCGGCGTTCTGCTGGCCGCTGCTGGCCGCGGCGCTGCCGCAGGATGCCGCGGCGGCCACCCCGTACGCTGCCCTGGCCATCGCACCCCTGGCGGCGGCCGCCGTCGTGGTGTCCCTGGACGGCTCGGTCCGCTCGGCACACACCGTGGCGCTGCTCGGCGTCCTCGCCGCGGTGGGTTCCGCTGTCCGGGTGGCGAGTACCGGCGTCGGCGGCGTGGAGGCCGTGTTCATCCTGCTGGTCCTGGCTGGCCGGGCGTTCGGTCCGCGGTTTGGCCTGCTCCTCGGCGCTGCCACCATTGCGGTCTCCAGCGCGCTGTGGGGCGGCATCGGGCCGTGGACGCCGTTCCAGATGTTCGCCTGCGCGTGGGTGGGTGCGGGGGCCGGGCTGCTCCCCCGCCGGGTGCGCGGCAGGGCAGAGCTGTGGATGCTTGCCGGGTACGGCGTGGTGGCGTCCTATGTGTTCGGCCTGCTGCTCAACCTGTGGTTCTGGCCCTTCGCGGTGGGCAGCGGCACCGGGATTTCCTATGTGCCGGGCGCACCGCTGGGGACCAACCTCAGCAGCTTCCTGCTCTACTCACTGCTGACGTCGACGGCGGGCTGGGACACCCTGCGCGCCGTCACCACGGTCATCGGCATCGCCGTGGTGGGGCGGGCTGTCCTGGCCTCGCTCCGGCGGGTGAAGCCGGTGGCCGGCGCCGCTTCCAGCGCGGACGGCCACCGGGCCCATGCCCCGTCAGCACACGCCCGGGACCGGCGCCAGCTCACACCTTGAAGTACTTGGCCTCCGCCTACCGACGCCCAGCGCAGGTAAATGCCGTCGCCGGATTCGGGTACCTGCCACCCGGGTGCCCGTCAGACCGCGGCCGTACCGTGGAGGGAGACGTTGCTGCGCCCCTACGCGCGGGGATGAAGCGGCAAGATATTTGAAGGAGAACGGCCCGCATGACCCCTCGAGAAACACCGACCTACGAGCCGACGCACTACGACGCTGGATGGCGGTTGAAGCCGCGCCCGTGGCCTGTTGGCCCCAGCGAGAGCTACGGCAAAGTGGACTTTGACGACAGAGAGGGAAATTCCGTCCTCACCCTCTACATCCAGCGCGCGCCCGAAGAAGGTTACGTCCTCCACGTCGAGCACTTAGCCGCGCCGTTGCGGGTGGACGGCACGCTCCTTCGCCTGAGCCCGGTTCCTTCCGTGGACAGGGAGGCCGCGGCCTACCGCCGGATCTCAGCTGCACGTACGGCTGCCGCGAAGGCCGAGGCCGAGCTGGACGCAGCCGTCAGCGCCGCGCGCGCGAAGGGCGACTCGTGGGAGGTGATCGGTGCCGCCCTCGGCACATCCGCCCGAGCTGCCCGGGAGCGGTTCGGACACCACTGAACCGGCTCACACCTTGAAGTACTTGGCCTCCGGGTGGTGGAACACGAACGCGTCGGTGGACTGTTCGGGGTGCAACATGAGCTCATCGCTCAGGACCACGCCCATGCGCTCGGGCTTCAGCAGCTCGGTGACCTTGCGGCGATCCTCCATGTCCGGGCAGGCCGGGTAGCCCAGCGAGAACCGGGCACCGCGGTAATCGAGCTTGAAATACCCTGCCGTGTCCTTGGGCTCCTCGGCCGCGAAACCCAGCTCCTTGCGGATCCGGGCGTGCCAGAACTCGGCCAGCGCCTCGGTGAGCTGCATCACCAGGCCGTTGAGCTCGTAGTAGTCGCGGTACTGGTTGGCCGCGAACATCTTGGAGGTGAACTCTTCGATCTTGGAGCCGGCGGTCACCAGCTGCACGGGCAGCACGTCGATCTGTCCGGATTCGCGGGACTTCACGAAGTCGGCCAGGCACAAATGCCGGTCGCGGCGCTGGCGCGGAAAATCGAACCGCAGGCGGTCGGTGCCGATGGGACCGCCTGAACCACCGTCGGGGGCGAGCAGGCCCGCCTGGCCCAGGACGCCGTCGGGATCCTCGCCGTGGTGCAGCACCACCACCTGTTCGCCTTCGGAGACCACGGGGAAGTAGCCGTAGGCTACCGAGGCGTCCAGCATGCCCTCCCCGAGGATGCGGTCCAGCCAGTAGCGCAGGCGCGGGCGGCCTTCGCTCTCGACGAGTTCCTCGTAGGAGGCGCCGTCCTCGCCGCGGCCGGGCTTCAGGCCCCACTGACCCATGAAGGTGGCGCGCTCGTCGAGGAAGGCGGAGTAGTCATGCAGCGAGACGCCGCGGACAATCCGGGTGCCCCAGAACGGCGGCGCGGGAACGGGGTTGTCGGTGGCGACGTCGGACCGGCCGGGCATGGCCTCGGGCTCGGTGATGGTGAACTTCGGTCCGCCCTTGTGGATGCGCTTCTTCAGCGGCGGCAGGCCCACGGAGTCCGGGTCCTCGCCCCGGGCCACGCGCACCAGCGGTTCCATGAGGGCAAGCCCCTCGAAGGCGTCCTTGGCGTACCTGACGGTGCCCTCGAACTGTTCGGCCAGGTCCTGTTCCACGTAGGCGCGGGTCAGGGCGGCGCCGCCCAGGATGACCGGCCACTTCTTGGCCAGGCCGCGGGTCTGCAGTTCGGCGAGGTTTTCCTTCATCACCACGGTGGATTTCACCAGCAGCCCGGACATGCCGATCACGTCGGCGTCGTGTTCTTCGGCGGCGGCGATGATCTCGGCGATGCCCTGCTTGATGCCGATGTTGACTACCTTGTAGCCGTTGTTGGTGAGGATGATGTCCACCAGGTTCTTGCCGATGTCGTGCACGTCGCCGCGGACGGTGGCGATCACCATGGTGCCCTTGCCGGAGGAGTCTGCCTTTTCCATGTGCGGCTCCAGGAGGGCCACCGCGTTCTTCATGACCTCGGCGGACTGGAGCACGAACGGCAGCTGCATTTCGCCGGCGCCGAAGCGTTCGCCCACCACTTTCATGCCCTCAAGCAGGTGGTCGTTGATGATGCCCAGGGGGGTCATGCCCTCGCTGCGGGCCAGGTCCAAGTCATCTTCCAGGCCCTTGCCTTCGCCGTCGATGATGCGCCGTTCCAGGCGCGCGCCGGTGGGCAGGGCGGCGAGTTCGGCGGCGCGCTGGTCCTTCAGCGCTGCGGTGTCGACGCCGGCGAAAAGGTCAAGCATGCTGGCGAGGGGATCGTAGGTGGTGTTGCCGTCGGCGTCGTATTCGCGGCGGTCGTAGACGAGGTCCAGGGCCACCTTGCGCTGCTCTTCCGGGAGGGAGGCGAGCGGGACGATCTTGGCGGCGTCGATGATGCCGCTGGTCAGGCCGGCCTGGACGGCTTCGTGCAGGAACACGGAGTTCAGGACCATGCGGGCGGCCGGGTTGAGGCCGAAGGAGACGTTGGAGACGCCGAGCGTGGTGTTGATGCCGGGGTACTTGGTGGTGATCTGGCGGATGGCTTCGATGGTTTCGATGCCGTCGCGGCGGGTTTCCTCCTGGCCGGTGGCCACGGGGAAGGTGAGGCAGTCGACGATGATGTCCTCCACCCGCATACCCCATTCGCCCACAAGCGCGTCCACCAGGCGGGAGGCGATGGCCACCTTGCCCTCGGTGGTGCGGGCCTGGCCCTCTTCGTTGATGGTCAGGGCGATCACGGCCGTGCCGTGTTCCTTGACCAGCGGCATGATGCGGGCGAAGCGGCTGTTGGGGCCGTCGCCGTCTTCGTAGTTGACAGAGTTGACCACCGGGCGGCCGCCGATGAGTTCCAAGCCTGCCTGCAGGACGGGCGGCTCGGTGGAGTCGATGACCAGCGGGAGGGTGGAGGCGGAGGCGAAGCGGGAGACGACCTCTTTGATGTCGGCGACGCCGTCGCGGCCCACGTAGTCGATGCAGACGTCCAGCAGGTGGGCGCCGACGCGGATCTGTTCGCGGGCGATGTCCACGCAGTCGTCCCAGCGTTCTTCGAGCATGGCCTGGCGGAAGGCCTTGGAGCCGTTGGCGTTGGTGCGCTCACCGATGGCCAGGTAGGCGGACTCCTGGTCGAAGTTCACATGCTGGTAGAGGGAGGCGACGCCGGCCTCGCGCTCGGTGGGGATTCGCGCCGGTGCGTTGCTCGGTTTGGCGTCCACGGCCTTGGTGCGGAAGGGTGCAAGGCGTTCGACGACGGCGGCCATGTGCTCCGGCGTCGTACCGCAGCAGCCGCCCACCAGGCCCAGGCCGAATTCGCGCACGAATTGTTCGTGCGCGGTGGCGAGTTCGGTGGGGGTCAGCGGGTAGTGCGCACCGTTGGCGCCGAGGATGGGCAGGCCGGCGTTGGGCATGCAGGCGATGGCGACGGAGGACTGCTTTGAGAGGTGGCGGAGGTGCTCGCTCATCTCGTCGGGGCCAGTGGCGCAGTTCAGGCCGATGGCGTCGACGCCGAGCGGCTCGAGTGCGGTGAGGGCGGCGCCGATTTCGGAGCCCATGAGCATGGTTCCGGTGGTTTCCACCGTGACTTCGACGAAGATGGGGAGCCGGACGCCGCGGGTGACGATGGCCTGCTTGCAGCCGTTGACGGCGGCCTTGGTCTGCAGGAGGTCCTGGCTGGTTTCGATGAGGAACGCGTCCGCGCCGCCGTCGATCAGGCCCTCGGCCTGCAGGGCGAAGGTCTGCTTGAGGTAGTCGTAGCTGGTGTGGCCCAGGCTGGGGAGCTTGGTGCCCGGGCCCATGGAGCCGAGGACCCAGCGCATGCGGCCGTCTGCTTCTTCCGCGGCTTCGGCGCGTTCGCGGGCGATTCTGGCGCCCTTCAGTGCGAGCTCTGCGATGCGGTCATCGATGCCGTAGTCGGACAGGTTGGACCAGTTGGCGCCGAAGGTGTTGGTTTCCACGGCGTCGATGCCAGTGGCGAAGTAGGCGTCGTGGATATCCGCGATGACGTCCGGGCGGGTGTCGTTGAGGATCTCGTTGCAGCCCTCAAGGTTCTGGAAGTCCGTTTCGAGCTGCAGATCCCGGCCCTGGAGCATGGTGCCCATGGCGCCGTCGGCAATGACCACCCGGTGGTTCACGGCGTCCAGGAGCTCCTGGGAACGGGCGGGGCGGGGGACGGACTCGATGTCCAGTGCGAAACGAGGCATTTAATCAGGTTACGTGGGGGGCGCCAACGTTGCGCTGTGTGTCCGGATGCTACGGCGGGAGTGGTGGGCGCCGCACATTCCGCCTCCTCAATTCAAAAACCCTCCCTTGCCAAGTTTTGACCACGTTCGCTGCAGTAGATTTCGCAGCCAAGTTCTGACCCAACGATGCAAGGAAGATCGGGCCTTTTGGCAAGGTTCCTCGCCTGGCCGTCGCCGCTGGCCCAAAGGGTCGTTTCTGGCCTATCTGGCTGGTCGTCACTAGTTTCGATTCCGACAATCGAATACCGTCGCATCATGAATGGCTTCGCGACTCCACCCACGGAGATCACGGCTAAGGCCGGAGGGGAACTGCGCTTTGCAGTAGGTAGTCCTGGAGGACTTAGATCAGCCAGCTGGAAGCTACAGGGATCTCGTAAGACCCGAGACTTATACATCGGAAGTCGGGCCGAGATGAACCAGTTGAAGCTATCTTTACACCAATCCGACGTATGGCGCCTGGCTTACACCAGCGCGTGGTGGGAAAAAGAAGGATTAGAAGGGGACCGGGTACTCGCGCGTTTTGAACCACCGCCATATGTGGCAGGAAAATGGCGGAGAGCTGTCTCGGTTATCGTCCCCACTGCAAATCTCCGCGCCGCCCAGTCGAGGTCAGCCGAACGCTTGAAGGCTAACATCTCTTGGTGGGCTCCCGCCGCTGTTGGGTCCGCTTTATGGTTTGAAATCATGATTTCCGACGGCGCTCCTGATGTTACTGTCGCTTTCGATTGCGTCGGGAAAGTCGGTCAACTTGATCTACCTGATGGGTCCGGGGCCATGGTGCTCGTCAATGAAGTTCCGCCGGAGGAGCAGGAAAGATTCGAGGGCAATCTGGGCCATGCCGGCTGGTCCTGGCATAGCTCAGACGACGATGGTCATCCGGTGATATTCGATACTGGGTATCCGACGACGTCACTTGGCGATCCGAGCGCACGACCTGCAGCACCGAAGTAAAGCAGTATCAACTGAGGCGTTTGCTCGCTACCCCCGCAAACGGTCGTTTTTGCTGCATACTCGTCTCGGTCCGGTCTGGACGCCGTGATCACGGCTTCACCTGACAGATAGAGGGGCCAAACTCCACCCCGGCGTGGAGCGTGTTGTTAGCCTTTGGTTTGCGGCCCCGAGGAGCTGTAGCCATGCTCGACGAAACGGTTCTAGTGCAGGTTCTTCGCTTGGATCGGCAGATGAAACAAGGCCGCTGCGAAGTCATCGCGGTGACGGCGGACGGCACGCGTCCATCCGATCTCGACCCAAAATCCTTCGGCCGGTGCTGCCGAAAAGGCGATCATCTCGTGTCCCTGATACAAATGGACCAAACTCGATATAGCCCATGACCCTATACCGGTGCAGATCTTGTCATCTCGAACCACAACAAGGTCAATCTCAACGTAGGGCTCCGCAGGCAGCCCTACGTAAGGCGCATCGAGCCTCGATTTCGGAAAGATTCTGGCGCGGGCTACCTCCTCGTGATCTTCAAAGAAAGCGAATTCGACGGCCTGACGATCTCGGCGCTTGTTCTCGTGCCACTTCGACCATCCCAGGCCCCAACCGGGCCCGTCGCGAGTAAACCCATCAGTTTCCCGCATTTCACGCATTAGGCTGCCCATGCTGACTCCCCTGGCGATTGGTGAACTCTCTGGCTAATTCTTCAAGGCAGGTTTCGCGGTCCCGCTTCGCTTGATCACGCTTTAGTACACGGCTCACTACCTTCGGTCCTTCACTGCGGACGAGGGTTGTTTTCCCTACTGGCACCCAAAACGCATGCTGTGCATTGCCATGATGCTTGCCTTCACATGCGCATGTCCATTCGTCCCCGTCGGCCCCTCTGCAACGGCGATCGCACTTCTCTGTAAGGTTGTAGTGCATCTCAATCTCTACACTTCCGTCGCGGATGGCGATTGACTCAGCAACATCGGTCAGAGGTGTGCGGGCAATCGTCGAGTGCCCAGCCCAACCGGGCTGACGTTGGGGGCCGGAACCCAGGTAGGTCTTATGGCAGCGCCGGCAGCACTTCTGAACATGCTCTTATTAGAGGGCTCGTCGCCTTGCGGCGCCCGAAGGCGATGTCCCTGAATGCGTCCGGTAAGGGGACGAATGATTTTTGCGGTCATGCGAAGAGCCTATCCAGCCGACGTTGTGACCTAAGTATGGACCAGAGAAAAGGGGTATCCGTTGCGGACCTGAGAGATCCGAGCCTTCCTCGGTC
Source organism: Pseudarthrobacter sp. NPDC058196 (assembly GCF_042882685.1). NCBI lineage: Bacteria > Bacillati > Actinomycetota > Actinomycetes > Micrococcales > Micrococcaceae > Pseudarthrobacter > Pseudarthrobacter sp. NPDC058196. Next base: position 54,707 of record NZ_JBHVVN010000005.1, on the reverse strand, counting down.
AGCATCTCGGCGGAGGAGAACCGGAACCTGAATGACACGCTCCTCGTCGCTGTTTGAGCAAGATGCCTGCAGAACCGGCCGCTTTGCTGGTCCCGAGTCGGTCATCAAGAATGGCTACCCTTGTCCGGTTCCAACGATCTTGGATTTACCCTATCGACACATAACAGTTCGGATCGCGAAGTCGCGTTGCTTCCGGTAGCCTCCACCTGACGTGGGAGGATCAGTACACTCCGACGCGCGGGGGAACTAGGTGAAAGTAGGATGCCAGCCAGATGGTTGTGCGAAATTGGGACGGCACAGAGTGGCAGGACTATTGCGTCGAGCTACTTCGTATTCGCTACTCAAACCACAACCTCGTTGAAGTCCCGGACCGGCACAACGGTGATCTTGGTTTGGAAGCCTTCACGCATAACGGATACGCCTTCCAGTGTTATGCCGCACAGGAGCCACTTAGTGTCAAGGCACTCTACGAACACCAGAGAGACAAACTCACCACAGACCTCGGAAAGCTAAAGAAGAACGAAGACTCTCTCAAAAAGCTCCTGAAAGGTGTGGACGTTCGTCGATACGTCTACATGGTCCATCGCAACGACTCCAAAGATTTGGTTGTCCATGCCCAGAGTAAGGCCAGTGAGGTACGGTCTTGGGCTCTGCCATTTGTCCACCCTGACTTCGCTATAACCATCGAGACGGACGACAACTATGCCACTGAGCGAGAAGGCCTCCGAGCGATCCCGACACACCTAGTCGAAGCAGAGGCAGTGGACGCCCAAACTCTAACGGAGTGGGGCACCGAGAACTCAGGGCTATTAGGGGACGCACGCAGGAAGATCACCAACCTAGGTGTGACTGGCGCAGCTTTGGATTCATACGTTGACTCACTCGCTCAGCAGTTCCTCAGAGGGGAAAACAGTTTGGCGACGCTGCGTTCTAAATATCCAAGTAGCTGGTCTCTGGTATCAACATTGAAGTCGGACAAAGAGATGATGCTCGCATTGGAGTACCCACCAGGCTCCACGACGAGCGGGATGGATGTCAGGACTATCGTCCAAGACGTTTCGGCTGAGATCGAGCGCGATGTTCCTGCTGTATCGAGCAGGCTGGCGAAAGTGTTTGCCTGGTCGATGGTTGCCGATTGGATACTCCGCTGCCCATTGGATTTTGAGGAGCAGGCTAAGTGAGTGCCATCGAAGCCTTGGAAGAGCTATTTGCATCATCTCCAGGCGCTGTTTTTACCCGACGTAATGAAGCCATTCCGGGGGATCTCCGGATCACCTGGCGACTTTCCCTACTGTGTCTCCTCCTGCAGCGCTTCCGCGGCAACACTGCGACACTCGAACACCTGCACATACTGTGGTGGGCCATTCGGTCAGAAGAAACACAACGCCTTTTTATTCGATGGTTCGACGGCGATAAGCGCCCCGATGAACTGATTGTCCGCTTCGACCCCTCACTCAGCGTAACGGTCGACTTAGCTTTAGGTTCCAAGTTAGTGGCCCTTACTAGTACGGGCTCCATCGGGCTTGAATCCGCCGGGGTTTCCTTGGCCGCCGACCTGTGGACGGAGACGGAATTACTCAGGGAAGAAAAGACTTTCCTGGCAAAGCTCCCACGCAAGATGACTCAACGCTCACTGAAGGAACTCACCGAATGGAAATAACGCCAAGGCTCGTACTGAGGGCAGTGAAGCTCTCAGCGACAACGCCAGATGGGGAAGTTGGGCGAACGATCTCCTTCACGAAGGGCCTCAACGTTCTCCGGGCCGGCAATACCAGCGGCAAGTCGACCACTCTTCAGGCGATCATCTATGCCCTTGGCCTTGAAGGCATGTTAAGCCCGCGCCGCGAAGTTCCATTGCCCCACTCCATGACGGACCGTGTCTCCGTCGACGGTGTTGACCAGGTGGTCCTGCAGTCCTACGTGGCACTCGAGTTTGAAAACGCCGAGGGGACGGTAGTAACTGCCGCACGATGGGTGAAGCATCCGGAGATCAAGAACACAGTGATCTCCATCGAACACGGCGCAGCTCTAACTCAGGGCGGATCATATGCAGTTGAAGATTTCTTTGTACGGCTGTCAGGATCTGCCCAACGAGAGCGCGGCTTCCATCATTTCCTATCGGGCTTCCTTGGATGGAATCTTCCATTTGTGACACACATGGACGGTAGCGAAAGGCCGCTGTACAGCGAATGCCTCTTCCCCTTCTTTTATGTCGAACAGAAACACGGCTGGTCAGGTGTGCAAGCTCGTATTCCCACCTATCTAGGCATACGGGAGGTGGGTAAACGATCATTTGAATTTGTTCTAGGGCTCGAGGTTTTTCAGCGCATCCTGGAGCGGCAGCGGATCACCTCCAACATTGCAGAACTTGAGGCGTCTTGGCGCCGGACGCTTACGGAACTGAAAACCAGTGCAACCACTTTGGGATCAACCCTCTCAAATGAACCTCGTCGCATTGTTGATTCCTTGGCTGATGACAGCGCGATCCCGACTGCATTTGCAGGTGGTGCTTGGCTACCGCTTGATCTAGCAATCGACCAACTGCGCGCGAACATAGTGCGGACTGAAAGCCGCACTGCTCGGACGGTAGAAGAAGACTCATCCGCACTAGAAGCGGAGCTGGAACAGGCCGAAGACTCTGTGCGTTTAGCCGTGATCTCGCTGTCATTGCTTATGGAGGAGAGAAACGAACTTCAGGACCAGGCACGCCAACTTGATCTCAGGCTTGAAGCGTTGACTGAGGACCTTCAGCGCCACAAAGACTCCGCACTGCTGGTGCGGTTGGGGGCTAAGCATGCAAAAGCGCTAACCGTTGATCACACTTGTCCAACCTGCCACCAGGAAGTCACTGATGGCATGGATATCTCAGCCCACGCGATGACAGTCGATGAAAATATTGCTTTCATCGAGCGCCAGAGGTCCACATTTTCGGCTGCGCGCGAAGATATCGGGCGAACGCTTGATGCCCTTGTGGTCAGAGAGCGAAGCGTGAGGGATTCCTTGGGGCGTCTGCGTCACAAGGTACGGCGCATGAAAAATAGTCTATTAGGACCCGGCGATGCTCCTTCGATCACAGACGTTTCCGAACGTGCCGCACTCCAAGAACAGCTGGACAGACTCCTCGATAATCGAAGGAACCTGGATTCTCCCCGCGAGACTCTAAGAAATTTGGCGGAAAGCCATAAAGCTCAATCTGCTGCCCTTAAAGCCCTCGCGACATCGGCTCTTTCCGACTCGGACCAGGTAAAGCTGAGAACAGTCGAAATGTATCTCCGTCAGCAACTGAAAAGGTACCATTTCGATTCACTCAAGCCTGAAGACGTCGAAATCAGCCGAGACACCTACCGCCCAGCGCACGAAGGATATGAACTGGGCTTCGACCTTTCTGCCAGCGACATGATTCGCGTCATATGGTCCTACCTGTTTGCAGTGATGAGGGTGAGCGAGGAACAGAACGGCAACCACTTGGGTCTCCTCATTTTTGATGAACCCAAACAGCAAGAAACGGCTTCAAAGAGCTACGCCGAACTCCTGCAAGAAGCATCCGAGCAAGGCAATCGTGGGTCGCAGATCATTTTTGCCACTAGTGAGAGCAACGCGACGTTGCTGGCGATGTTGAACCATGCAAAATACAACCTCATCGACATCCCTGATGGTGAGAAAATTCTCACCAGTCTGTGAGCAGTTCGTCTGGAACCGCCAAGCAACAAGTGGGGGGCAGCACTGGTAGGTGCCGGCCCCTTAGGGTTTCTTTCTGCAAAGGAAATCTGTGTTTCAGCGCAGCTGAATTGTTCGGGTTCGTCGGCGAGAACTGATTCAAGTTCCTCGGTCCCCGCAGTGCCCACATATGAAAGAATTCGGCCAGAATCAGAGCTTCCTCGATGGTGCAGCCCCGGCCCAGGGCGGCGTCCCCGGCGGTGGTGGACTTGGCTTTCTTTCTTGATCTGTGCCGCTGACACGCTATCAGACAGAGTCGGTAGTAGGCCTAGGCCTCGGCCTCGTCTGCCTCGGTCAGCGCGGAGCGGTGGATGTTCTCGACCACCCGCGTGAGCATTCGTTCTGCTTCCTAGCGGCTTCGGTTCTCCTGTCGCGGATGCTCCTCCACCTCGCTTTAGCAGCCGACCGCCTTCACCGACGCATCCCGACCTTCGTTTCCTCGATATTCCCGTTCAGGTTGCCCCGCCTTCCCGCTGCATGACAATAGCTTCCTGTGCGGGCTTGTCGACCAACCCAGGATGCCTACGACGCCGCCCTGCCGCGACTTGGATCCCAGCCCAAAGCCGGCCCGAGCTTCCCCGCCATGTCAGTCAGGATCTGCACGTAGTCCTCGTGGTCGAAGCTGAAGGGAAGCGCGAAGGCCACCTCGTCCACCTCCTGGAATCCGGCGTGCGCGTACAGCTGCTCCGCGATCTTCTCGCTGGTGCCGATCAGATCAGCAGCGAACATCATGCCCCGCGGCCCCTGCGGAGCTGCAGTGCGCGGCGTGCGTTCGTCCACATACCGCTGGTACTTCTCCCGCTGGGCAGGAGTCGCCGAGTCGGTCGGAATCACCACCAACCCCTGCGAGACCCGCGCCTGAGCATGCCCCCTGGCCAAAGCCGCTTCGCGGAACGCCCGGATCTGGGACTGCTGGACCAAAGCGAAGTCCGGTTCCTGGTCCTTGTCCGGGAAGATCACGCTGCTGGACAGCAGGTTGAACCCACTCGAACCGGCCCATACCGCAGACTTCGTGCTGCCGGCCCCGTACCAAAGCCGGTCCCGCAGCCCGGGCGAGTGCGGCTCCACCCGGTTGGAGAACTCCTCCACCACGCCCTGCTTTCCGGAAAACTCCCGCACCGGCTCCCCCGCCACCAACCGCGCAAACCGCTCCACCCGGGCGTAGCTGAAGTCCTCCGCGTCCGCGGTGTCCGGATACAGCTCGTGCTTTACGGTGTCGTACTGCATCGGCTCCCCCACGCTCACGCCGGGATTGATGCGGCCTCCCGCGAGCAGGTCCACGGTGGCCAGGTCCTCGGCCAGGCGCAGCGGGTTCTCCCAGCCCAGCGGCGTCACCGCAGTGCCCAGTTCAATCCGCGAGGTGCGCTGGCTCGCGGCCGCCATCACGGCCACAGGCGAAGAAATCCCGAACTGCAGGTGGCGGTGGCGCAGCCAGGCACTGTCGAATCCCAGTTGCTCGCCCAGCTCGATGATCTGCAACGTGGATTCATGGCCCGCGGCCGGATCAACGGGCTCGAACAGCCCAATGGTGAGGAAGCCCAGCTTGCGCAAAGGACGGGTGGGCTGCGGCATCGGCTTCCTCCAAGTGATCAGGGAACGTGGCTGGTTTTCAGACTAGGCCGTGGGCCACCGGATGAACCAACATGTCCCACCGGCCCCAAGGCTCCACCAGAAGCACCCGCACCCTTGACGGACGCGTCCGCACACGGGTTAGGCTCACCACGGGCACGCGACGGCGCCGCCACAGGAGGAATACATGTCACTGCAGGAAATCGAGTTCACGTCTGCCAACGGCCGCGACACCATCCAGGCTTGGGTCTACGAACCCATCGGCCAGCCCAAGGCAATCGTGCAGCTGATCCACGGGCTCGGCGAGCACTCCCGCCGCTACCTCCACCTCATCTCCACTCTGGTGGACGCCGGATTCATTGTGGTGGCAGGTGACCACGCCGGGCACGGGCGCACCGCCATGCAGCAGGGCACCTGGGGAGACGCCGGCGAGGACGCCGCCAAGGTAGTGGTCGCGGACGAGGCAACGCTCCAGGCCAAAGCCAGGGCGGCCCTCCCTCAGCTTCCCTACGTGGTGTTCGGCCACAGCTGGGGCTCCATGATCGCCCGCGGCATGGCTGTGGACCCACAGGCTCAGCTGTCCGGCTTGATCCTCTGCGGCATCGCCGCCCAAATCCGGGGTATCGAGACACTGATCAACCGTCCCGAACTGGCACGGCTTGCCTCCGGCGGCACCGCCGCGGACCCGGCACCCCAGGAACTCGTGGGTCAAATGTTCGACGGTTTCGTGGGCCGCTTCGGAGACAATCCCGGCCCCACAGCCTGGGTGGCGCTGGACGCCGACGTCGTGGCCGACCACGCCAGGGACCCCTTCAACAACTTCGGCGCACCGCTGAGCGCCCGGTTCCTGCAGGGCTTCGTTGACCTCTACGACCAGGTCAACGCCGACGATTGGTACAAACAGCTCCCCGCGGACCTCCCCGTCCTCATCATCGCCGGCGACCAGGACCCCGTGACCAACTACGGCGAAGGGGCCTACCACGTGGCAAACCGCCTCACCGATTCAGGCCACGCGGACGTCCGCACCCGCGTGTTCCCCGGCGTCCGGCACGAGGTGCACAACGAACCCACCACCCGCGCCGAAACCGAGCGCGAGACGGTCGAATTCATCCAGCGGGTTACGCACCAACCCCAGGACTCCCCGACACCGCCGGCTGCAGGCTGACCGTCCCGGAAGAAAGCACCCCGGCGGAAGGGTACGACGACGGCACCCGCCACGCCGCCGTCGTCGAACCTTCCAGCAAAGGCAGCCGGAGGCGGCTGGTTCCGCGTGGTAGGTTCGCCGCATGGAATGTGTGGTGCTGTACACCGTGCGGGAGGGCGTGGACCGCTCCCGGATCATGGAGACCTTCCCCCGCCACAAGGCATTTTACGAGGCGTTTCACGCTGACGGCGGCGGCCTCGTGGCCCTGGGCGCGTTCCAGGACCCCGGCCCGGTTGCCAGCTCCATGGGCATTTTCACGTCCCGGCAGGAAGCCGAACGTTTCGTCGCCGGCGACCCGTTCGTTGCCGAGGGGCTCGCCGAACCGCGGCTCCTGGACTGGAATGCCGTGCGCTTCCCGTAGGGCTACCCCCGGTTTGTCGCCTTCCCCGGCCAGCGGGGCAGCCGTGAAAAGGTGGGCCCCGCGGGCGCCGGAATCTTGGCAGGGTCGGCGCCCGGCCGCCGTCGGCGCAGCTCCAACGCCAGCGCCTCCTGTCCACGCGCCATCGCCCACCGGTGGTTCGCGGCAAAGGCCGGCTTGAGCAGCCAACTCAGGCGCCGCAGCAGCGGTTTCGCGGCGCTGACCCGCCACTCATAGGTGACCACCGTTTCGGGCCCGTCCTGCTCGAAGGTCCAGCGGCCGGCGCCGTTGAGGTCGCCCCGAGCGGAGATGGCGAATCCGTGTTCCGTGACGGGCTCGGTGACGGTGAGCTGCCAGGTGAGCGTGTACGGCAGCCAGCCTTTGGTGTGGAGGAAGAACGCCTTCCCGGTGCCGTCCGGGTTGCCCGGATCCAGCTGCTCAACAGTCAGATACACCGACGGCCACCAGCGGGGAAGCGTGCCGGCATCGCCCAGGATGTCCGTGACCTCCCGCGGGGTTCCCGCCACGCGCCAGACGGTCAGGAATTCGTAGTCAGTGCTGCTGGTCGAAGTGCCGGCCATTGGTGCCTCCACGGCGAGGATGAATAGGCCGCCCACAGTACTCACGCCGTTGTTTGTGGTCAACGGGTGCCCACCAACCCGCTTACTCAACTAAATTGATTTAGTGCGGAGTGTGGGCTAGATTACTTTTGTCCACACTTGGTCCCTCCTGGCCGCTCAAGCTGCCGGCTCACTGGGGCCACCACGACTTTCCCTTTTGGCCTTGCGAGGAGTTTCCCTTGATCGGAGTTGCGGGTGCACCCGTGAGTTTTGGCGTCTTTGACTTGGGCGCAACAGCAGGAGGCCGCTTGCCCGGGCCGGACGAGGTCTGCGCGGTCCTGAGTAAACACGGGTATACGGGGATCGATCTGGGACCGGTCGGGTTCCTGGGACGGGACGGCGAACTCCGCAGCCGGTTGAAGCAGCACGGCCTGTCCCTCGCCGGCGGCTGGATCGACCTTCCCTTCACCGATGACGACGCCTTCGCGGCCGCCGTCCCCGCCCTCTCGGCAGCCCTCGACGTCTTCGAAGAAGCCTCCGATGGCGTTCAGGGTCACCCACCGCTGCCAACCCTGGCGGACAGCGGGTCCGACCGCCGCCGGGCCAACCCGGGTGGAGGCCCGGACGTAGCCCTCGACGACGGCGGCTGGGCCACGCTGGCCCGGAACGTCGCCGCCGCGGCACGCCTTGTCAGGGACCGCGGCTTTGAACCCACGTTCCACCACCACGCCTGCACCCACGTGGAGACGCCCGAGGAAATCGAACGGTTCCTCGACCTCACGGACGTGGGCCTCACGCTGGACACCGGCCACCTCATTCTTGGCGGCGGTGACCCGCTGGAAAGCCTCGGGCTGTGGGGTGAACGGATCAACCACGTCCACATCAAGGATGCCCGGGCCGACGTCCTGCGCGCCGTGGTCAGGGACAAAGGGGACATGCGTGATGTCTGGGCCGGGAAGGCATTCGTGCCCCTGGGCGACGGCGACCTGGACGTGGAGGGGTTCATGGACGGCCTCGTCCGGACAGGCTATGACGGCTGGCTGGTGCTGGAGCAGGACTCCATCCCCCAGCCTGACGACGCTCCCGATCTCGCCGACAAACACCATGCCATCAACCGGAACGTACTCAGAAAGTGGATCCCCTAATGACTTTGCTTCGAATCGGAGTTGTGGGGCTGGGCGCCGTTGCCCAGTCCGTGCACCTTCCCCTGATCACAAGGCGGTGGGATCTGTTCGACCTTGTTGCGGTGGCAGACCTCTCCCCCGCCCTGCTTGGCCGGGTGGGCGCCCAATACGGCATCCCGGCCACGCAGCAGTACCAAAACCTTGCCGACATGCTGGACGGTGAGGACCTGGACGCCGTCGTGCTGTTGACCTCCGGATCCCACGGCCAGCCGGCGCTGCAGTGCATTGAAGCAGGGGTGGCCGTGCTGTGCGAGAAGCCACTGGCGTTCTCCCTCGGAGAGATCGAACTGCTGCGCAAAGCCGAACAGGGCCAGGGCAGGCCTATGCTCCTGCTCGGCTACATGAAGGAGTACGACCCCGCCGTCCTGACCCTGAAGGAACGGTTGCCCGGCCTGGAAGACACGCGGTACGTCAACGTGGAAGTGCTCCACCCCGCAGGCTCCGCGCAGCTGGCCTTCGCCAACCTCCACCCGGGAGCCCGGGACGTCCCCGCCGACGTGCTGTCCGGGCTGGTGGAAGCCGATGAACAAAAGCTGGATGCAGCCCTGGGCAAAGACAGCCCCGGCCTGCTGCGGCGGCTCTATTCAAACGTCATCCTTGGCAGCCTGATTCACGACATCGCGGTGGTGCGGGCGCTGGTAGGCCCCTTGCAGGCAGTTGATGCCGTCCATTACTGGGCGGAACAGGACGATCCGGGGTCCATCGAAATCGCTGCGACAGCAGCCGAGGGGGTCCGCGTGCACTTCAACTGGCATTACCTGGCCGATTACCCCGTGTACCGCGAAACCGTGACCGTCCACCACACCACGGGCAGCGGAAAACTGGAATTCACCGTCCCCTACCTCCTCAACGCCCCCACCAGGCTGCAGATCACCGAGAAAGCCGGCGGCGGGGTCTCCGACTCCGTGTTCGAGGATGTCACGGAAGCGTTTGAGCAGGAACTCGTCGCCTTCCACCGGATGGTGGACGGCCAAGAGAAGCCTCCCACCGGGATCGCCGAAGGTGAGGCGGATGTCCGGGTTGCCCAGCTGATCGCCGCAGCCCTGGCCGAGTCCCTGAAGGTCTCCCTCGGTGGAGAGGCGGCCTCGGCATGAGCCCGGCCGAGGAGACCGGCATCGTCCTGGTGCCCCACACGCACTGGGACCGCGAGTGGTACGAACCCTTCCAGGTGTTCCGTTTCAAGCTTGTCCAGATGTTTGACACCGTCCTGAAAATGGCGGAGGAGGACCCGCGGTTCCGGTTCACCCTTGACGGCCAGACGGCCGCCATCGAGGACTATCTGGAAATCCGGCCGGAAAACGAAGAGCGGGTCCGCGCCGTGGTGGCAAGCGGCCAATTGGCGCTGGGCCCCTGGCAGATCCTGCTTGACGAATTCCTCTGCTCGGGCGAGACCATCATCCGCAACCTCCAAATGGGGATGGCGGGTGCCCGGCGGCTGGGCGGGTACATGAACGTGGGCTACCTTCCGGACATGTTCGGCCACGTGGCCCAAATGCCGCAGATCCTGAGCCGGGCCGGCATCGCCCACGCCTGCCTCTGGCGTGGAGTGCCATCCAAAGTTTCCGGGCATTCGTTCAGGTGGGAAGCCCCGGACGGATCATCGGTCCGGGTGGAATACCTCTTCGACGGATACGGCAGCGCCCTGGACCTCCTGGCCATTCCCGAACACATCCCGCACGCGTTGGCGGAATACCGGCAACAAACCGCCGACAGGTACCGCGGCGACCCCATCCTTGGCATGGTCGGCACCGACCACATGCCGCCCGACACGGCACTGATGCGGCACGTGGACACCTACGGTTCATCCGCCTTCCCCATCAGCGTCGGCACGCTGGAGGACTACGTGTCGGCGTACGACCCGGACAATGAACGCCTGGAGGCAGTGCGCGGGGAACTGCGCTCCCATGCCCGGGGCAACATCCTTCCGGGTGTCTTCTCCATCCGCCGCAACCTCAAGATCGCCATGGCCGCGGCAGAGCGCATGGTCCTGGACGCCGAACGGCTGGCAGCATCCCACCTGGGCGTCGACTTCGAGCCCTTCATCAGCATGTCCTGGCGCCGCATCATCGAGTCCACCGCGCACGACTCCGTGGTGGGCTCCGGCACCGATGAGACCGTCAGCCAAGTAGAGGCCCGGCTGCACGAGGCAGCCCAGATTGCCCGCGCCGCCCGCGACGAAGTGGCCCTCACGGTGGCCGGCAGCATCCCCAGCGACGCGTTCGTGGCCTTCAACACCTTGGCCGCGGACCGCAACGTGGTGGTCGAACTCGACGTACCCGCCCCGGACGCAGGAATGCCCGTGGCCGCCATGACCGGCGACGGCACCCTGCTGCCGGTGCAGGAAACCGGGCACGCTCCCACCATGCTCGGTGATGAGACCATGGACGCCTCCGTCCTGGTGGAACGCATGATGAACCGCATCCACGGACGCGAATTGTTCGGCCAGCTCATTGAGCAGTACCGGGTGGCACCGTATTCCCTCGAATTCGATGTGGCGCAGGTGCCCACAGCCCCGGTGTTCGACATCGTCGCGTTCAAGGCCGAACTGGCAGCAGCCGTCGAGGCACACCCGGGCGACTGGAAAGTCCGGATCGTCGCCGAACCACGGCGCCGGGTGCTGGTGGACGTCCCCGTCGCGGCCATGGGGATTACCCCGTTCAAGGTCTTCCAGGCGGAGCGCCCCGAGCCGGAGCACATATCCTGCGACGACGGCATCCTGGACAACGGACTCGTCTCGGCGCGCATCGGCCCGGACGGGGACATCACCCTGACCGGCGCGGACGGCACCGTCCTGCACGATATTGGACGGCTGGTTGACGGCGGGGACTGCGGGGACAGCTACAACTACGGCCCACCGGCCGTGGACACCATCATCACCGAACCTTCCCGGGTGGCCGTGGAGGTCGTCGAACGCGGCCCCGTACGCGCAGTCGTCAAAGTCACCAGGCACTACTCCTGGCCGCGTTCCCTTGACCGCAGCATCGGGAGCCGGAACACCGACACCGTAGACGTTCCGGTCCGCACGTTCGTGGAGCTGCGCCGCGGGGAACCGTTCGTGAGGCTTCGCGTCCAGTTCACGAACGAGGCGGCAGACCACAGGCTGCGGATGCACATCCCGCTGCCGTCCCCCGTGGAATCCTCCGCGTCGGAAGGCCAGTTCGCCATCACCACCCGCCCGCTTACCGCAGAGGGCGGCGGCGGAGAATTTCCGCTTCCGACGTTCCCCGCCTACACCTTCGTGTCCGCGGGACCAGCCACCGTGCTCCTGCACGACGCCACCGAGTATGAGGTGGTGGAAGGAAAGGAACTGGCCCTCACGCTGCTGCGCGCCGTGGGATCGATCAGCGTCAACGTGCACCCGCTTCGAGACGAACCGGCCGCCTCAGAGATCCCCATCCCGGGCGCCGAAGAAGCAGGAACGCAGGTGGACGTCGAATTCGCGGTCATGGCCTCAGCCCAGGGTTACCGCAAAGCGGACGCAGTCCAGCTCGCGGACCACTTCAACGCCCCCGGCCTGGCAGTCCGCGGCCGCGGCACCCCGGGACCCTCGGTTCCGGACCCCACGGAAGGACTGCGGCTCAGGGGTGATGGCATCCGGCTGAGCAGCATGCGCCAGGTGGGCAACGACGTCGAAATCCGCGTTGTCCTGCTGGCCGAACAGCCCACCGGAGGCGTGGTGACCGGCTCCTTCAGCGGCGTGTCCACCGTGGACCTGGCGGGCCGGACGCTGGCCTCGGAACAGGCTGACGGTGAGTACAAGTTCGAGCTGGATCCGTGGGAGATCCGCACACTTCGCCTGACTCCCGGGAAGTAGCCACCACACAGCTACGCCCCGCTTCACCGGAAGCGGGGCGTAGCTGTTGTGGTCAGGCTATGTGGTGAGGGCGAGGATCCGGCGGTCCGACGTTTCGAGCCGGTACGGGCCGGCACCCTGGGCGTCGATGGCTGCATAGGGGTCGCGGATGAGCTGCCGGCGGCCTTCAAAGTCCACCAGGATGGCCCCTTCCGCGTCGATGGCGAGCAGTTCGCCGTCGACGCGCAGCAGCAGCGGCGCGTCGATTCCCATGCTGAGGGCGGTCGGCCCGGTCTTGAGCGCCGCCAGCAGTCCTTCTTCCGACGGGTCCGCGGACTGCACCCAGGTGGTGGGCAATCCGGTGGGATGCCCGTCCTCCGGCCGGTGGAAGTCTCCGCCACCGAGCGGAATGACGGGCTCGCCCCAGGCGCTCAACCACGCCCAGATGCTGGTGTCGCGCCGGTTGGGCAGCCAGGTTTCGTGCATGATCTCGGCGTGGGTGGGCTTCCGGGACAACTGCCATTGCCACGAGCAATCGGTGGCTACCGGGTGGTTAATGGACAGGAATCCGCCATCGCCTTCAACCTGGTCGAGCCAGGCGTCGGGGTGGTCCCGGAAATCCACCCAGTTGATGCGGCCGTAGGCGTTCGCGTGGCCGCGGACGGTGGTGACCTCCTGTCCGGGCAGAAGCGCGATCCCATACTCATTGCCCACGCCCTGCAGGTGCGGGTGATGGCTGACGGTGTTGTGATCGGTTACGGCCAGGAAATCCAGCCCGTTCCGTGCTGCCTCGCCCGCCAGTTGACGGAGGGAGAGGCTGCCGTCGGAATGGAGGCTGTGTGCATGGCAATCCCCGGCAAGCCACCGCATCCCTGCCGCGGCAGGAAGGGTTCGACGGCGGCTGGCCGGGACAGTGCCGGCCGGCGCGGGAGCCGGCGGCTCGGCTTCCACCGCACCTGTTGCCGGTGTGTTGATGGTCAACTCCACCGTGACACCTTCAGCCGGAATCTGGTGAAGGCCCAGCACCACTTTCCACACACCGGTTTCAAGTTCGCCCGGGCAGTATCCCGTGGACGCCGCGGTCCTGCCGATCACAAAGCGCTTTTTGGCTCCGCCGGACCAGCCCCGCCACCCGTCAGGACCCATGCAGCCCAGATCGATGACGGCCCGGGACGTGTCGTAGTCCAGGAGCACTTCCAAGGATTCGCAGCGTCCCACCTCGAAAGGAACATCGAAGTACAGGCTCCCGGCCCGGTCATCCGGGGTCAGCGCCCGGCTGATGCGCACCGTCAGTCCCCGATCCGCAGGCCTTCAGCATCGAACAACAGCGTCCGCCGGGGCTCGAACGTGACCCATACGCGCGTTCCGATTCCGGGCTCATGGTCCTCACTGACCACCACCTGGACCGGTTCCCCGCTGTCCGCCAGTTCCACCGTTATCAGGGCGGAGGCGCCCAGGTTCTCGGAAACGGTGACCGTTCCCTCAAGGCTGCCGGGTGCCGCGGCGGTGGATATGCCCAGGTATTCCGGCCGGGCTCCCCACGTGACGTCCTGGCCCTCGGCCACCCTGCCCACGGCATCGGAGGGCAACGGCACCTGCTGGCTGCCGATCGTCACGGTGCGGTCCCCAACGGCGCCCTTGAGCAGGTTCATGGACGTTGAGCCGACGAACGAGGCCACAAAGGTGTTGGCCGGGCGCTGGAAGATCTCCCGGGGCGTTCCGAGCTGCTGCATCTTGCCCGCGCGCATGATCGCGATCCGGTCGGCCAGGGCGAGTGCTTCGGCCTGGTCGTGGGTGACGAACACCGTGGTGACGCCGAGGTCCAGCTGGAGCTTCTTCAGGAAGGTCCGGGCCTCCAGCCGGAGGCGGGCGTCCAGGTTGGACAGGGGTTCGTCAAACAGGAAGACATCGGGGCGGCTGGTCACCGCCCTGGCCAGGGCGACGCGTTGCTGCTGGCCGCCCGAAAGCTGCCCGGGACGGCGCTCCAGCAAGCCTTGGAGGGAGAGTTTGTCACCGACTTCTTCCGCCCTGGAGTGCCGTTCGGGCTTGGCGACCTTCTGGATCTTCAGCGGGTAGGCGATGTTGTCGGCAATGGACATGTGCGGAAACAACGCATAGTCCTGGAACACCATGGCGACGCGGCGCTGCCCCGGTTCCATGTTGGTGACTTCCCGGTCGCCGATCTTGATGCTGCCGGACGTGGATTTCTCCAGGCCCGCGATGGTGCGAAGCAGCGTGGTCTTGCCGCAGCCGGAGGGACCCAGCAGGGCGAAGAACTCGCCGTCGTGGATGGTGACGTCCATTTCGTCCACGCCGCGGACTCCGCCGGGATACTCCTTGATCAGGGAGCTGGTGGTGATGCTGGCCATTAGCTTTTGATACCTCCATGGAAGCGGAACCCGTAGCGCCGGTTGACGAAGAAGTACATCGCGACGACGGGGATTGAAAAGAGCAGTGAGAAGGCGGAAATCAGGGCGAGGTTCGGCTGGCCGCCTTCGGTGTAGAAGGTGTACATCACCACGGACGCGGGCGACTTGGAAGGTGACCGCAGCAGGATGTAGGGAACGAGGAAGTTGCCCCAGACCTGGACGACAGCCCAGACGGCGATGGTGGCGAGCCCGGGCCGGGCCAGCGGAATGACGACGTCCCACAGGATCCGCAAGGGCTTTGCACCGTAGAGGCGCGCCGATTCCTCGTAGGACTTGGGGGTTGAGTCCATGAAGTCCTTGAGGATGAAGATCACGGTGGGGAGGATGCCGCCGCTGAGCACGAGAATCACGCCGAACTGGGAGTCAATGAGCCCCAGCTTCACCATCAACAGGAACGTGGGCACCATGGCCGCGGTGCCCGTGATGATGGACGAGAGCAGCAGCAGGGTGTACAGCAGCAGGTCCCGGCCGGGTATTTTCACCCGTGACAGCGAGTAGGACGCCAGCGATCCGAGGACCAGCACCACCACCATCGAACCAAGTGCCAGGATCAGGGAATTGCCAAGCGAGGCGATGGCGGTCGGGTTGTCGAACAGGATCTTGAAGTTGTTGAAGGTGAACTCCGGCAGCTTCACGTTCAGTCCGGGGTGGGCGTCAAACGGTGCGAAGACGAGCCACAGCACGGGGATGACGAAGAACGCCAGGACCAGGGCGGTGAAGACGCTCTTGCCCATCAGCCCGAGGAAGTGCCTGAGCATTTGACGGCTCTCACCGTTGGCGGTTCGCTTGGATCCAGTCACGGCGGTCATGATTTCCTCTCCTTCAGCAGGCGCAGGTAAACGGTGGCGATCACCAGGTTGATGATGATCATGATCAGCGAGATCGCCGAGCCCTGCCCGAGTGCTCCATCGTTCAAGGCCAGCCGGTAGATGAAGATCGGCAGGATGTTGGAGCGGTCATCGGGTCCGCCCGCCGTGAGCAGGTAGGGGGTGAAGGTATTGAAGGTCCAGAGAGTGATGAGCAGCGTGTTGGTCAGGACGTGTCCACGGATGTGTGGGAACACCACATCGCGGAATTGTGCCCAGGCGCCGGCCCCGACCATGCGCGCGCTCTCCAGCTGGGATGGCGGCACCGAAGCGAGGGCGGAACTGAAGAGGAGCATTGAGAAGGCGGTGCCCACCCAGGTGTTGAACACAATGATGCTCTGCAGCGGGTAATCGAGAAGCCACGCGGTGTTGCCCGTGGAGAGCATCGCGTTCAGGGTTCCGTCGCTGCGGTCCAGCATGGCGTACCACAGGAAGGTGGTGACCGAACTGGGAATGATCCAGGCCAGCAGCACGAAGAATTCGACGACGGCCCGCACCGATTTCCTGACCCTGGTCATGGTCCAGGCGATGGCGAACCCCAGTGCGGACTGTCCGATGACGGCAGACCCGAACACAAAGATGAGCGTCAGCCCCAGGGAGTTGAAGAAGCGGTCGTCGGAGAGCGCATTGATGTAGTTGTCTATGCCGACGAACTGCGGGTTTTTGGCCGCTGAACCGCTGAGGCGGTAGTTCGTCAAGCCCAGGTAGAGCGTCCAGAGGGCGGGGAAGACGAGGAACAGCGAGATCAGGAGCAGGGCAGGGGCCAGGAAGGCCATGGCCCTCGCTTTGCCCAGGCCTGCTACGTCACCGTCGTCTGCGACGGCCCGGGAGGGCCCGGTGCCCGCTGCTGGAGCGGTCACCGGGGCCTCCACTGTTGGGTCACTTGAAGGTTTTGTCGCTACCACCGACGATTCCCTCCAACGCCTTCTGGTACGAGCTGCCTGCGTCCGCGGCCGACTTGCCCGAGGCCACCATCCCGCTGGCGTCCTGCAGTGCAGCGGAAACCTGCGTGTAGTCCGCGAGTCCGGGGCGGAATGCCGTCACCGGCAGGACCTCGGTGGAGATGAAGTTCAGCAGCGGGTCGGATTTGAGGATCTCTCCGTTGACATCGTCCCGGGCCGAGATCTGGGGAGTTGACCCGATGCGTGCCTTGATTGCGTCTGCGGACGACATGAACTGAAGCAGTTCCCACGCCTGCTGCGGGTACTTCGTCTTGGGGTTGATGACTTCGCCCGAACCGCCGGACATACTGACAAAGTCAGCGCCGTTGGGGCCCTTGCCGGACGATTGGGCCGGGATCTTGGCCCATCCCACTGCGCTGTCCCGGTTGGCCATGGGAGACACACCCTTGACGGGGTTGATCACGGAGCGCCAGAGGTAGTCACTTTCGATCAGGATGCCCAACTTGTTTTGCGAGAATTCCTGGAAGGACTTGTCCCGGCCCTTGGCATCCTGCTGGAGCAGGGGGTCGCCCAGCTGCTCCGAACCGTAGACCTTTGAGTAGAAGTTCAGGACGTCCTGGACGCCCTGGCTGTTGCCCTGCCACTTGCCGTCCTTGTTGATCGGCTGGCCGGTACCTTGCAGCAACGGCAGGAACCCCTGCATGGTTGCCGCTTCCCCCATGGCCTTGCCAGCGTTGATCTGCAGGGGCGTCACGTCCGGAAGTTTCTTGAGCTTGCGGGCGGCATCGAGGATGTCGTCCCAGCTCTTGGGCTGCCAGTCAGCGGGCAGGCCCGCCTGGGCGAACAGGGTCTTGTTGAAGTAGATGACACGGCCATCCGTGCCGTCCGGAACGCCGTACTGCTTGCCCTCGTAGGTAGTGAGCTGCTGGACGGCAGGCTTGATCTGCTTCCACCCGTCCCACGCCTGGACCTTGTCCTTGCCCACAATGTCCTCAAGGGGACTGATGTACCCGGCGTCTGCGAACTCTCCCAGCCAGATGCCGTCGATGGACGTGACGTCCGCGCCCTGGCCCGTGGAAAGGTCCAGGGAGACTTTGGTCTTGTAGGCCTGGTCATCCACGCCGTTGGGCTGGAAGTTGACCTTGGCAGTGACGCCCTTGGCCTTTTCCGCCTCCTCAAACTTGGGGATGACGTAGTTGGTGATCCAGTCGGCGCCGGCAGCGTTTTTCCCGCCCGAAATGGAGTTGGCGGTAATGGTCAGCGTCACCTCCTTGGCGTCCGCGTTCTGGTCGGTTGCCTGGGATGGTGCAGATGAGCTGCCGCAGGCGCTCAGGGCAACGGTGCCCGCGAGCAGACCTGCTGCAGCCGCAAAAAATCTCGTCCTAGTCATATCAGGGGATCCCTTTGGGAGACAGAGCTCCGCCTCTGCGAAGCTACTTGTTGGAGTGTCCGAACTAACAGACAGCCTGTGATACAGGCCACTATAGTCTAGGATCGGGCTTAGTCAAATAAATTGAGTTAGGGAGTTTGGATGCCTCGCGGATCGAATCTGGAGCGTGTCAGCGCCTTCAATCAGGCCGTTGTACTGGACCTCGTGCGCCGCTCGGAATCAGGGATGAGCCGGGTGGAACTCATCGGTGCAACGGGCCTGTCCACGCAGACGGTATCCAACATCGCGCGGCGCCTGCTGGACCTGGGACTGATCCTGGAGAGCGGAAAAGTGCACGTCCCGCAGGGCAAGCCGCGAACCACGCTGACCATCGATCCGAAGAGCAAATATGCTGTGGGGGCCCACCTGGATCCATCCATGCTCACGTTCGTGCTGCTGGACCTGGCAGGTAGGGTGGTGCACCGCAAACACCTCCCGGTGGTGGCCGTTGCCGGACCGGAAGAAACCGTGGCACGGATTGCGGCTGCCATTGAAGCCCTGATCAGCGAAACGGATATACCCCGGACCCGTGTCCTGGGAGTAGGAATCGCCGCACCCGGACCCATCGAATTCGATCAGGGCGCCGTGGTGGGACCGCCGATGCTTACCGGCTGGGAACGCGTGGAATTGCGGCAATCGCTCGGGAAAGCGACCGGACTTCCCGTCTTCCTCGACAAGGACTCGGCAGCGGCAGCGCACGCCGAACTGTGGGTGCGGAACAAGAGATCAGACCAGAATTTCGCCTTCGTGTACCTCGGCAGCGGCGTCGGCGCGGCAGTGGTAATGAACGGCGAAGTGGTGCGCGGATCTTCGAACAATGTGGGCGAGATCGGACACTTTTCCACCGGTGACGGAGGCCGGCTGTGCGGCTGCGGACGCAAGGGCTGCCTGGGCATATCCATTATGCCCGTCGAACTGGTCAACGACGCCGTGGGCAAGGGGATCCTCCCGGGCCCGGTCGACCAGGCGGATCTGCGCCACATAACCGAGCACTTCCACAAGCTGGCGGCGTTGGCGGATGCCGGAGACCAAGGCGCCTCGTCCCTGTTCCAGGAAGCAGCAGACCGCCTTGCCCGCGCCGTCGAGGACATCGCCAACCTGCTCGACGTCGATGGCATCGTTTTCGGCGGACCGTCCTGGCCTCCGGTGGGAACCCGCTACCTTGAGGTCCTCCACGCCGCCCTTGCCAACCGCCTGGCCATGGGCATGATCCACGAAGTGGAGCTGGTGGGATCGGTTCTTGGCGAGGACATCACCGCCGTGGGAGCCGCCTGCATCGTCCTTGACCACGTCCTGGCACCCCGTTCCGGAGGCCTGTTGCTGGAATGACCCACGTCACGGCGGGCAGCGCAGCCCTCCGCCCGGAGGCGTGGCATCCGGCTCAACGCGGCCGGAACCCCGGCAGGCCGCCTATGGGCGCACCGGCCGTGACCTGTACACATGGCCCGGGACCAAGGGTGTTCCTTCGAAGAGCTGGGGGACGGACACCAGCTGGTAGCCCTGGGCCTGCAGGGTGGACATGAGTTCCTGTTGGCCGGCTATCGTCGTCGGCTGGACGTCATGCATGAGCACCACCGCGCCGGGCGTGATCTCCTTGAGCACTTTGGGCACGAACACCGCCGGGTTCTTGCTCTGCCAGTCCAGCGAGTCCACGGCCCAGATAATGAGTGGCTTGCCCACAGCGCCCTGCACCGCGGCGTCGGCCGCGCCGTAGGGCGGCCGCATCATGATTGGAGCGGCCCCGGTGGCGGCCAGGATGGCGGCGTCCGTACGTTGCATTTCCTTCTTGACCGCGGGGACGGGCAGCTTGGTCAGGTAAGGGTGGCTGAAGGTGTGGTTGCCGATCGCGAAGCCCGCGTCGGCCACTTGTTTCGCGATTGCTGGGTTGGCCGCAGTATTGGACCCGGTCATGAAGAACGTGGCCTGGGCTTTTCGCTCTGCCAGGATGGCCAAAAGCTGCGGTGTGGTGCGGGCGTCCGGCCCGTCGTCGTACGTCAAGGCAGCGCACGGGACGATATCGCAGTTCACGTGCCTGGCTGCGGGCGCTGTCGCGGGACGCGGGACGGCGGCGGCGTTCAGCTGTCCCAGGACCTGCCGGCCGTAGTCGCTGAGGACCGCCCCGGCATCGCCGGCGTTCATCGTCAAGGTCACGTTGCCCCCGGGGTTTCCGGGAACCTCCGCGGACACGGCCAGCTCCCCGGACGGTTTCAGGACCAGGTCGCGTACCGGGATGTCCTGCCGGACGGGGGCCGCGATCTGCGCAGGGATGCCCAGCATGCGCGATTGGATGCCCGGAATCGCCTCCGGCCGCAGAAGCTCCGCGCCTCCGCGGACAGCCCCGGAAACCGCGTCAACGTAAACGGTTTCCGACCGCTCTGAGCCCGTCCCGTCCGTCCCGGAACCCTTCACTTTTTCACGGACAACAATGATGGTCCCCGCGGCCAGGACGGGTGCCGCGGAAGCGGTCATTTCCTGGCCCGCGGACTGCGGTGGGTTCAGCGCCATCGCGGGCCGGTAACGGCTACCCGCAGGTGCAGCCGCATCGAGGAGTCCAAGCAGCCACGAGTCCACATGCGCGTTCAACGCCGGCACCCCGTCAACGTAGGTCCAGGACGCACGCACATGGTGCTCCCCCACGTGGGCCGCCAAGGACATCCCATACCCGCCCGGCACCCCTACCGGGCCGTCCAGCGCATCTGAGAGCGGCTGGGGCAACGCCACGGTCCCCGGGTGACTGGAAACCCGTTCGTGGGAGTGCAGCGTCGGGTACGGTGCCCCGGCCACACTGTCACCGCCGCTGGCGAGCGCTACCACGCAAATCGCCACCAGGAGGATACGCAGGCAGGAGGCAACTACGCTCCCGCGGGTGCGCCCCATACCCAGCCCCATCGATCCGCCCGCTCCTCCGGTGTTTGACCCCTTGATTGTCCCTTAATACCAGGCCAACATGACGGAACCGCGGGCAGTTGCCTGGAACCGGGGAGCGTCGGCGTGCTAGATGGTCACGTTGAGCCCCGCCGTGTAGCCGGCCGCGGCCGAGCCGGTCATCGTCGCCAGCTGGTAGATGCCGCCGTCGTCCCCGAACACGTTGTCCGACTGCAGGGTGGTGCGGGTCATGTTGGTGACGCTCTTTTCGTATCCGGCGGTGGCGTAGACGTCGTCGCAAGCCGCCTTGGGCAATGCGATCTGGGAGACGGCCAGCACCTGTCCGGCGGAGGTGGCATTGTTCATTGACTCGAAGACCTCGAAGTGGATGTGCGGCCAGCGCCCGGAGTAGGCGGCCGGGAAGATGGACGCAAAGGTGACCTGCCCGTTGGCGTCCGCTTCCTGCACGCCGCGGAGGTAGTTCTCGTTCTTCAGGCTTGAGTCGTACATCGAGTACTTCCCGTCCCGGTCGCAGTGCCAGGCGTACACCGCGGCACCGGCCATCGGGCTGCAGCCGTTGGCGTTGTCCAGCAGCGTGAGGGTGAACGTGAGCGGCACGCCCTCCGCCGTTGCAGAGGCGGCGCCGAAGCTTGAGGTGATATCCTGGCGCACCACGCCGGACGCTTCCAGGACATTCGGCCCGTTTGAGCCGTCACCGGGGTACGGGCCCGCCGTTTCCTCCGGAATCTCCACCCCGCATTCGGCGATCGCCCGCGTCAGCGTTGGCGTGGCCGAGGCGGCAGCGGAGCCGGTGGATGCTGCGGCGGACCCTGTAGATGCCGCCGAAGAACTGGCCGGCGACGTGGCCGAAGACGTGGAACCCGGGGTTCCGGCAGGGGTACAGGCGGCGAGCGCGGCGGCCGCACCGCCTGCACCCAGGAGCATCCCCAGGGACCGGCGGCTCATCAGGGTGGACAGATCGAACTCCAGCCCCCGGTCGTGGTTGGGATGCGGCTGGTCGTAGTCCGGCTGGTCGGGTGTGCGTGAAGTGGTCATGGTCCAAGGAAACCGCATGCGGCTATGCGGCGGACCGGTTGTGTCTGTGCCCTTGCTGTGCGTCCGGGCGGTCTTCTTCCTGCTCGGAGCCTGCCCCGCGGAAGGCTCGACGACGGCACCTGCCCCGCCGCCGTCGTCGTCCGTTCCAGCAAAGGCAGCCCGGCGCACGAGGTGCCGGAAAAAGCGAGGTGGGGCAGGCCCATTGGAGCCTGCCCCACCTCTGTGCACCGGCTGATGCCCTGCGCCCGACTTTCGGGTTTCCTGTTGCGATGGAGTATGCAGGAACATCTGCCGGCGGGTCTTGTGCGGGACGCCCGCGGCCGCCGATGCGGCCTAGAGCGTCCTGGGATCTTCGGCGTACATCTTCAACCTGATGTTCAAGGCGTCCGACATGTGGCGGGCCGCGATCTCCCCGGCGAGGGCGGAGTCGCCGTCCCCGATTGCAGCCAACAGGTCGGTGTAGTCCGCCAGCACCACCGGCCACCTTCCCGGGTAGGTCAGGGTGGTGAGGGTGTACCGGCGCACCTGCTGGTCCAGGCGTTCCAGCAGCCCGATCAGCGACGGGCTGTGCGTGGCGCGCCACAGCTGGGTGTGGAAGGCGCGGTTGGTTTCCGCGAGCGCCCGGCCGTCGCCGGGGTCCAGCTGCTGCATCTGCGTCAGCAGCCCCGTGAGCAGCTGCCGGTCCAGGGCGGTTGCCTTGACGGCAGCCTTGGCCGCGGCGGCCTGCTCCAGGATGATCCTTGACTCGTAGATATCAATGATTTCCTCGGCCGAATGCGTTCGGACCACTACCGCCTTGCCGCGCCGTTCAACCAGTCCGTCCTGTTCCAGCCGCTGCAGCGCCTCCCGCACCGGTGTCCGGGAAGCCCCGTACCGCTCGGTGAGCTTGGCCTCCGTGAGCGGCTCGTCGGGCGCAAAGACGCTCGCGAGAACATCCTCGCGAAGCCGCTGGTGGATGGGAATGGCCACTTTTTCTCTTTTCCTTTGCTGGTCCGTGCGGGTGGGTTGCCTAGGCTATGGAGCCGGCGCGCCGGCCGAAGACGGCGCCCGCCGCAAGCCCGGAGCCGCCGGGATAGTTTCCGCTGAACAATCCGCCCAGGGCTTCCCCACAGGCATAGAGCCCATGAAGCGGCAGCGCATCTTGGGTCAGCACGCGTCCCCAGGTGTCTGTCTTGAGGCCGCCGAACGTGAACGTGATGCCGCAGGTCACCGGGAACGCGTAGTACGGGCCGGTGGCGATGCTTCGGGCCCAGTTGCTCTTGGGCGGCCGGGTGTCTGCCCGGCGCCCGTCTTTGACGTTGGGGTCAAACGGGGCACCCTCAGTGATCGAGGCATTGAAGTTCTGCACCGTCTCCTCCAGGCCCTCGGGGCTGATCCCGGCTTGCTGTGCCAGCTCGGCGAGAGTCGGCGCGATGACCACCGATACACCCGGCATGTCATACTCCTCGGCCCGCAGCATGGGACGGGAGGCGGCGTCAAAGATCTGGAAGGCACCTGATCCCGGCTGGGCAAGGATGTCCCGGCCATACTTTGCGTAGGTGTAGTTGCGGTAGTCGGCGCCTTCGTCAACAAAACGCTTGCCCTCAGTGTTCACCACGATGCCCATCGGGTAACCGCCGCGGGTGAGCTGGTTGGTGAGCTCAAGGTTGCTCTCGTTCTCCGGGTGCCAGGCGTCCCAGGCCACGCTGTGGCAGGTGGACCAATCGCCACCCCTCGCCGCACCGGCGTCGAGGGCAGCGAGGATCATCTCGCCCGTATTGCCCGGCGTGCCGCGAACTTTCGCGTTCTGCCACCCCTCACCCAGGTGTTGGCGGCGAAGTTCAGGTGAGGCTTCAAAACCTCCCGAAGCGAGGATGACCGACTCGGCCCGGAATTCGCCTTCGTCGGATGGGGTGCGGTACCGGACTCCGCTGACGCGGCCGTCCTCCCTGATCAGTCCGGTGGCTGCGCAGTCATAGATGACCTCAACGCCCACGCGCTCCGCGGCCGCCCGGTGGTCGGCCATGAGCCCCTTGCCGCCACCGACGTTACCCACGTGCAGTCCGCCCCAGAACAGGTACCCGCCGTCCTGGGTCCGGTACGCCTGGCGTTCATACATCAAGCGGTATTTGAGTCCCATGCCCTGAAGCCAGCGCAACGTCGGGTTGCTTTCGCTGACCAGGACCGCGGACAGTTCGGGGTCGTTGCGCCCTTCAGAGACCTTGGACAGGTCGGCAAGGTATTCGGCAGCCGTATAGGCGGGGACTTCACTGGCGGCGTGCCGGTCGTCAGGCTCCACAAATTCGATCAGCTCCCCGAGCCCGTTGTGGGAGATGCGGGTGGCGCCGGCAGTGTAGAAGCTGTTGCCGCCCGATGCGGCTTCCCGGGCCTTTTCCAGCAGGACAACTTTGCGTCCACGCTCAGCGGCTGCAAGTGCTGCCGCAAATCCGGCGTTACCGCCACCTACTACCAAGACGTCGCTCTTGACCATCATCCATCTCCTCAGCTCCATCGCTGTACACGATTGTATACATAAGTATGCCGACGTATGCAATGGGGTCTCGCTGCGAGTGTTGGGGCGCGGCGGGAGAGGCGTAGTGGCGTATTTTGCGGCTAACCCACGCGCGGGTTACTGATTTCCTGCGCGTCGATGTACATCTGGATCCGGATATTCTTCGCCTCATCCATGTGGGCGCTGGCGATCCGGCCGGCCTCTTCTGCATTGCGGGCACGGATGGCCACCAGCAGTTCCTCATGTTCCTTCAGCACGCGGTCCCACCGCTCCCTGGTGGACAGCGTAGTGCCGGGGTAGCGGATGAAATGCACCAGGATCCGGTCCAGCAGGTCAAGGAGTGCGGCACTGTGGCTGGCGGCCCAGATGCGCTCGTGGAAAGTGCGGTTGGCGGCGGCCAGCTCAGCCGGGGTGGCCGCATCAAAATCAAGGGTGACCATGGCCTGGTGCGCGCGGTCGATAAGCATGAGGTCCATGTCCGTGTGCCGGAGAGCCGCGGTTTTTGCAGCCGCCTCCTCCAGGAAGGTGCGCACCTCGTACAGGTCCAGCATCTCCTCCGGGCGATACTCCCGCACCTGCATGCGTGAACCGTAGCGCTCCACGAGCCCTTCCGTTTCGAGCCGGCGCAACGCTTCCCGGATGGGAGTCCGGGAGACGTTGTACTTCTTGGCCAGGGCACTTTCAACGAGCTGGGCACGGGGAGGCAGCTCCTGCGAGATGATGGCGTTCCTGATCATCAGGTAGGGGCTTGTTTCGGGTTGCGACGCCACGGGCGGCCTCCGGTCTTCATGGAACAAGCGGCAGGACGCGCCAGCGCCATACCAGTAGCCGCAATTCTAACGCACTGCATACCGTTACGGCGTGCTGTGAACACCGTGCGCCATTCCCGCACAATCCCCGCGCCTCCACGGAACCCCAACCGATCTATCTGTATTCATATTTTTTAGACTGTTGCTTAAGTAATGTTAACGGTATACCGTTTGTGACCAACGCCATACAGTTGGGTACAGAACGGATTCTGGTTTGCCCGGCTTTGAACATTTACCCGGTTGCTGCACACGGCAGCGCGGGGTATTTCAGGAGAACCAATGACGCTTCTATTCAGGGAAGAGCCGCAAGCCGGCACCCTCCCGGTCACGCCGGTACCGGCCACCCTTGTCCGTGGCGGCACCAGCAAGTGCTGGATATTCCGGGACGAGGACCTTCCAGCTGACGCCCTGGAGACGGACCGCCTCCTCATCCGCACCTTCGGTTCGCCGGACCTCCGCCAGATCGACGGAGTAGGCGGCGCCTCGTCCACCACCAGCAAGGCCATCACCGTGGCCGGCACCGACCCGGACGGGACGGTCCGCTACCGGTTCGCCCAGGTGGCCATCGACCAGCCGGCCGTTGAGTGGGCCAGCAACTGCGGCAATTGCGCAACTGCACTGGGCCTTTACGCGCTCCATGCCGGGCTCGCCGCTCCCACCGGGGAAGTCACCCGGGTACCCATCCTGAACACCGTGACCGGGCTGCGACTCGTTTGTGAGATTCCGACGCCGGGGGGCCAGGTCCCAACCTACGGCGGGCGGCGCCTCGATGGCCAGCACTACCCCGGCGTGCCCATCGACGTTGTCTTCCAAAAAACCTCGTGGTCCAGCTACGGGGCACAGTTCCCCACGGGGAACGCCATCGATGACATCGACGTCGACGGGCGGCGGTACCAGGCGACCCTGGTCGACGCAGGCGCCCCGGCTGCGCTCTTTGACGCCCGAGCACTGGGGCTGGACGCGACCGGCAGCGAAGAAGCTTTGGAAGCCTTGGTCCGGGTGGCTCCGCAGTTGCGCGCCGCGGCTGCGCAAAAGATGGGCCTTCCACAAAATCTCAGCTCTATTCCGAAGGTGGGCATTGTGGGGCCTCCGCCTGAAGGAACTACCGGTGTTTCCGCCCGGATGATCTCGATGAGCGCCCTGCACCCTGCCATCGGGCTCACCAGCGCCGTCGCCGTCGCTGCCGCCTCCGGGACAGCCGGCAGCGTGGTGCAACGCAGCATGGTTCCGGCCGCCGAGGCCGGCCTCTTCATCCACTTGCTCACAGGCAAGACCGCACTGGCGTTGGATGCAGCCGATCCCGCTGAGGTCTCCTTCCAACGCTCGGCCCGCGTCATCAGCGAAAGCACCATCCTGGTGCCAAGTGACTGAAGAAACCCACACCGGAAAAACCCAGCCCAAGGAATCAGCCATGAAAATCAGCATTCAAAACCTGCAGCTGAAGTACGGAAGCTTCACTGCCATCGAAAACCTCAACCTCGACATCGAGGACGGCGAAGCGCTCGTCCTCCTGGGCCAATCGGGATGCGGCAAGACCAGCACCATGCGCTGCATCGCCGGCCTGGAGGAGCCCACCTCGGGGCGGATCATCATCGACGACGTGGTGGTCTTCGATTCCGAAAAAGGCATCAACCTGCCCCCGAACAAGCGCAACGTCGGCATGGTCTTCCAGTCCTACGCGGTATGGCCGCACATGACGGTGGCCCAGAACGTTGCCTACTCGCTGAAGCAGAAGAAACTCTCCAAGAGCGAGATCGATGAGCGCGTCATGGAGGCCCTCACGCTGGTCGGCCTGGAGCCCTACGCGGACCGCGGCGCCAGCCTGCTCAGCGGCGGCCAGATGCAGCGCGTCGCCCTGGCGCGCAGCCTGGTCATGCGGCCCAGCGTGCTCATGCTCGACGAACCGCTCTCCAACCTTGACGCCCGCCTGCGTGACCGGCTCCGGGTTGAACTGCGCGAAATCCAGCTCCAGCTGGGCCTCACCTGCGTGTACGTCACCCACGACCAGCACGAAGCCTTCGCCCTGGCCGACCGGATCGCCCTGCTCCAGGGCGGCCGGATTGTGCAGATGGGCGCCCCGCAGCACATGTACGAGGCTCCCGCCAGCGCCTCGATTGCCCACTTCCTGGGTGTTTCGAACATCATGGACTGCACTCCGGAGGGCACGGCCACCGGCGCCACCACGGCACGCATCGCCAACAGCGAGCTCAGCGTCCAGTCGGCGCAGCAGGCCGGCGATGCCGGCGCATCCCCCAAGGTCTGCATCCGGGCCGAAGACCTGCAGATCACCGCGATGCCCACGGAACACCCCAACTCCTGGCCGGGAACTGTCCGGGTAGCGGGATTCCAGGGCAACGACATCCGGTACGCCATCCAGCTGGAATCCGGGCCCGAGTTGGATGCCCTGGGCGGCCTGCGCCGCGGCGAACAGCACAAAGTGGGGGACCGCGTATGGGTCACCGTCAACCCCCGCGAAGTCCAGATCCTGCCGGCTGAGGTCCTCGCATGAGCCTCAAGACCACCGAGGCGACCACCCGCGCCGACGCCCGCCTCGCACCCATGCCGGCGCCCCGGGACTACCGCGCTGCCCGGACCCTCTCGGGCCTCCGGAAGAACACGCCGGGCCTCATTGTCCTGGTCATCCTCGGCGTCCTCATCGTCCTTCCGCTTGCCCTGGTGTTGCTCGCCGCCTTCTCCGACAGTGTTCCGCGGCCGGGCAGCATCTCCCTGGGCGGTCTGACGCTGTCCAACCTGGCGTTGCTGGCCACCCCGGAAGCACTCGGGGCCCTGGTCAACTCGCTCATGGTCGGTGCCGGCTCCGCACTCATCGCCCTGCTGATCGGGGCATTCCTGGCCTTCGTCTGCGCCCGCTCCGATGCGCCGTGGCGGAAGTTCATCTTCTTCATCGGCATGGCGCCGATGTTCATCCCCGCCTTGGTGGGCGCCTTGGCCTGGTCCCTGCTGTGCTCGCCGAGCGCCGGCTACATCAACATCTTCCTCCGCGACCTTGGCATTGATGCCGCCATCAACATCTACAGCCTGCCGGGCCTGGTGTTCGTGCTGGGAATCTTCTATGCGCCATACGCCTTCCTGCTGCTGCACAGCTCGCTGTCGATGATGAACGCCGACCTCGAAGAAGCAGCAACCGTCCACGGTGCTCCCCTGCGCACCATGCTGCGGACGGTCACCCTGCCCCTGGCCCTGCCGGCCATCCTGGGCTCCGCCGTCCTGGTCTTCGCCCTGACGATGGAAAACTTCCCGGTGGCCCAGGTCATCGGCAACCCCGCCGGCGTGGACACCCTGCCCACCTACATCTACCGCCTCATGAGCGCCACGCCGGCCAAGAGCAACCAGGCGGCCAGCGTCGCCGTGATCCTGACCGTGGCGCTGATGGCCGTGACGCTCATCCAGCAGCGCATCATCAACAAGCGCAAATTCACCACCATGACCGGCAAGGGCAACCGTCCCCGCCAGGTCCCGCTGCGCAAGATGCGCTGGCCCTTCACCATCCTGGCCCTGGCCTACTTCGCGGTGTCCGTCGTCCTGCCCATGCTCGCACTGCTCGCCGCGTCCATGCAGGCCACCCCGTTCGTCTCCTCGATGTCGCAGCTGCTGGAGGCCAACTCCCTCAGCTTCGCCAAGCTGATCGAAGTCCTCGGATCCAACGATTTCCAGCTCGCCCTCAAGAACAGTGTCTTGGTGGCCCTGATCGCAGCATTCGCCGGCACCACCCTCAGCTTCATCGCCTCCTACATCCGCTACCGCACCAAGTCCAAGGTGGGACGCCTGATCGAACTGGTGGCCATGACCCCCCTTGCCGTCCCCGCCATCGTCATGGGCATCGGACTGCTCTGGACCTGGCTGCTGCTGCCACTGCCCATCTACGGCACGCTGGCAATCCTCGCCGTCGCCTGCGTTGCAGTGTTCATGCCCCAGGGCTACCGCGGCGTCTCCGCGTCGATGCTCCAGATGGATCAGGATCTCGAGGACAGCGCCGTCATGCTCGGCGCCGGGCGGACCAGGTCCGTCCTGGACGTCACCTTGCCGTTGATGCGCGTGGGCATCATGTCCTCGTTCCTGCTGTTCCTCATGCTCTCCATGCGTGAGCTCAGCGCTTCCATCTTCCTCTTCACCTCGAACACCCGGATCCTGTCCATCCTCGTGTTCGACAACTTCGACAACGGCCAGAGCCAGGCAGCTGCCGCCGTCAGCGTCCTGTACTGCCTCGTCATCGGAATCCTCGCCGTTATCGCCCAAAAAGTCGGCGGCGAACGCAAGACCAAGAACTGACCTCACACCCACCTTTGAAAGGGACACCCTCAATGAAGTTAGCGTCCAAACTCCCCGCCCTCACCACCGCCGGAGTGCTCCTGGCCCTCAGCCTGACCGGCTGTGGAAGCGCCGCCCAGAGTGCCGGCGTGGTCACTGCCACTGCCGCCGTGAACACCGACGACGGCCTGGTGATCAACGGTGAGTCCATCGCGGACAAGGCCACCTACGAGAAGGCAAAAACGCAGACCCTGTCCCTGTACTCCGGCTACACCGACTCGTCCGAAAGCGCACTGGTGGACGCCTTCACCAAGGACACCGGTATTAAGGTCAACGTTGTCCGGCTCACCCCGAACAAGCTCTCCGAGCGCGTGCTGTCCGAACAGGGCGCCGGCAAGCTCAGCGCCGACGTCATCCGCACGTCCGACTACCGGATTGCCAAGTCCATGGAGGACGCCAAGGTCTGGAAGGCCTATGACGTGCCAGGCGCCTCGGCCCTCAAGGACGTTTCCGTCGACGGCGGCCAGTTCACCCGCATGTTCAACTCGGTCTACACCCTGGGCTACAACACCCAGCTCGTGAAGGAAGCCGACGCCCCCAAGTCCTGGGCCGATGCGGTGGGCGGCAAGTGGCAAGGCAAGCTGGGCATCGTCCAGGGTGGTTCGGGCGGCAGCACCGCCGCGCTGAACAGGTTCATGGAAACCAAGATGGGCGGCGACTACTTCGCCAAGTACGCTGCGCAGAAGCCGAAGATCTACGATTCCCTGGGTGCTGAAGCCACGGCCCTGGCCCGCGGCGAGGTGGCCGTGGGCACGGTCACCGTCAGCGGCACCAATATCTCGGCTGTCCAGGACAAGGCTCCGGTCAAGTTCATCGTTCCCGAGGAGGGACTCGTCTCCTACGACTACTACCTGGGCATGACGGGTACCGCCACGAACGTGGAAGCCGCGAAGGTCTTCATGAACTACAACCTTTCCAAGCAGGGCCAGCAGGTCTTCGCGCAGATCGGTGAATACCCGGTCCGCACGGACGTGGCACCCCCCACCATCATGGGCGTGACCCTCCCCGCCGTCGACTCCGGCAAGGTGTACCGCATGCAGAACACCGACGCCGTGACCTTCGGCAAGGACGACCTTGCCAAGTGGAACCAGGTCTTCGGCTACACCAAGTAACCCCGAAATCCCGTGCCTGGGGACCCGGCCTCCGCCGGGTCCCCAGGTTTTTTTCATTCACCCACCACCAGGAGCCCCGTGACCGCCGTCCACGCCGCTGCACTTCCGCTGCCCCGGAACACCTCGTCCCTGCTGGTCCGCCGGGACGGCAGGACCATCCTTGAGCTCGGCGACACCACCCGCGCCAGCTACGTCGCCTCGGTCCGCAAAAGCCTGCTCTCGATCCTTTTCGGAATCCAGGTGGACGCCTGCACGGTCAGCCTCGACGCCACCCTCGATGAACTCGGTGTTGATGATGTTGGCGGCCTGCTGCCCATCGAGAGGACGGCGCGGCTCCGTGACCTCCTGACCTCGCGCTCGGGGGTCTACCATCCGCCGTCCAGCCCGGGCAGTGACGAGGATGCCTTCCCTCCACGTGGCACAAAGGCGCCCGGGCAATATTTCCTCTACAACAACTGGGATTTCAACGCGGCCGGCGCCATCCTCGAGAAGGCGAGCGGCCTGACCGTCTTCGAAGCGTTCGAGAAGCACCTGGCCGGTCCGCTGGGGTTCGACGACTACGTCGCCACACGCCAGCAGATGCTCGGGGACGCCCGAAAGTCCGCCTTCCCGGCCTACCACTTCTTCCTCTCCGCCCGGGACTTGGCAAAGATAGGGCTGCTGATGGCTGCCGGCGGACAGTGGGAGGGCCGGCAGCTTGTCCCCCGGGGGTGGGTCAGGGAGACCGTGGCCTCACATGTGAGGCGCGCAGACATGGCGCCGGCCACCGGTTTTGGCACCTGCGACTACGGCTACCTGTGGTGGCTCCCCCGGGAATCCGGCCCCCAGTGGGAGGGGTCGTTCCTGGCTGCGGGCAACTACGGCCAGTTCCTGCTGGTCCTGCCGGCGATCGGGAGCGTCATTGTGCACCGGCGCTTCGTCAGCGACAGCTTCGCCATCACACGGAACTCCCGTACGGCAACTGCCTCGACGGCAGGCCCCCCTCCGGTGACCCACGCCGAATTCATGGACCTTGCCAGGGCGCTGGTTGCCGGGCCCCTGGCCCGGTAGCGCCAGGAAAGGCACCGCACGACGGCGGCACCATCCATTGTCAGGAAGCCGCGCCCTTGGCGATGGAACGGAACACCGTGGTTGCCTGCTGCGCCGCCGGGCTGAGCCGCCGGTTTGCCAGGTGGGCCAGGAGGATCCGGCGCTTTGGGGACCCGGCGAGGGGAACCGCTACGACGTCAGGGCGCAGGGCCGTCAACGCCAGCCTGGGGGCCAGGGCGATCCCGATTCCGGCCGCCACCATCCCCTGCGTCTCCTGGTAATCGTTGGCGGCGAACGCGATCCGCGGCTCGAACCCCGCGTCGCGGCACACCCGGCTGAGGACGTCGGCCACGGGGTGCTCGTCCCGCACCACCCATTCCTGGTCGCTCAATGAACCGATGCGGACCGAGCCCAGTTTCGCAATGGGGTGCTCCCGCGGTACCAGCAGCACTGTCGGATCGTTCGTCAAGCGGACCAGGGTCAGGTCAGGATCCTCGATCTGCTGCCAGGGATAGTCCCACAGCAGCGTGAGTTCGATTTCCCGTCGCCGCAACCGTTCCAACAGGCCGTCCCGGCGGGCGCTCACCACTGTTACCGCGACCTCCGGGTGGCGGGCGCGGAACGCCAGCACAACGTCCGGCATCAGGGAGGCCCCGCCGGTGGGAAAGGTCCCGAGCCGGAGTTGGCCGCGCCGAAGGCCCGCGAACTCCCCCATCTCGGCGCGGGCAGCTTCCACGGTCCTGTCGATGTCGTCGGCGTAGTGCAGGAGGGCATGCCCCGCTTCGGTCAGGACCACGCCCCGCGGATGGCGCTCGATGAGGACCACGCCCATCTCCTGCTCGAGTTTGGCTATTTGCTGCGAGACCGCCGAGGTGGTGAAGGACAGGGCGGCGGCAGCGGAGGTCAGGGAGCCGGAACGGCCCACCTCGCGGAGCACATGGAGCCGGTGGAGATCGAGGATTGCCATGCACTGAGTTTAGCAAAAGTAGATAGTCGTCCACTTATTTGCGATTGTGCTGAAGCCTCGCATCCCGGATCGTAGAAGTACGAGGTGCTGTGAAGTAGAGCACCTGCAAGTTACGAGGGAGATAGACAGTGGGACTCAAAGGACATTGGTACCGGGGCGGCACCAGCAAGTGCTGGCTCTTCGATGCCAGGGACGTGGCCGTCCACGCCCCCACCCGCGAGGACATCCCCGCACTGCTGTCAGCCGCTTTCGGCGCAGCGGATGCGCGGCAGCTGGACGGCGTCGGGGGAGGAACGTCCACCACGTCAAAGGCTGCCGTCATCTGGGCAACCCCTGGCCCCGAGGCTGACCTTGACTACCTCTTCGCCCAGGTGGGGATCGGTGACCCCACCGTTGAACTCGGCTCCAACTGCGGAAACTGCGCCACCGCCATTGCCCTGTTCGCAGTCCAGACGGGTATCGTTCCCGCCCGGGACGGCATGACCACGGTCCGCATGCGCCACGTCACGTCCGGCGCTGTGCTCAGCGGAGCGGTTCCAACTCCCGGCGGCCACATTCCCAAGTCGGGCCTGGCACGGGTTCCGGGCAGCAGTGCAGCCGGTGTTCCCGTCAGCCTCTCGTTCCACGGTCCTTGGGGCCAGAACACCGGCGCACTCCTGCCTACCGGCAACACGGTGGACCAGCTCGAGGTCAACGGCACCACGCTGAGCGCAACGATGGTGGATGCCGGCGCGCCCGCCGTGTTCCTGCCCGCCGACGAGGCCGGCGTCGATCTTTCCTCGATGACGGACAACCTCACCGCCCAACTGCCGGACCTCATCGCGGCCCGGGCATCAGCAGGCCTCATCATGGGGCTGCGGAAGCCTGAGGATCCGCCGCAGAACGCTGTCCCGAAGGTCGGTGTTGTGGCGCCTGCCGGCGACTACACCGCCGCGGACGGAACAACCATCAGCGCCGGCAGCCACGACGTGCGGGTGCGGATGCTGTCCATGCTCGCGCCCCACCCGGCCATAGGCCTGACCTCAGCCGTGGCAGTAGCCCTCGCAGCGTCGCAGCCGTCCTCGGTCGTAGCTGACGCGGCAGGCCAGCCCACCACCGCCGGAAGTCCCCGCGTTCTGCGGATCGGGACGCCCGCCGGGGTGATCACCGCCGAAATCATCACCGATGACTCCGGCACCGTCAGCGAAGTGGCCCTCCACCGGGCAGCCCGCCACATCGCCACCGCAGATATCGATGTGGCCCCGGCCGCAGAGCTGTCCGCCTAAAACCCCCATCTCTTTGCCCCATCATTAAGGGGCTGCACCAACCAGGAAGTTGTTCAATGAAGATCAAATCCATCCTCGGACACCTGTATGTCCAGGTACTTATCGGAGTCGCCCTCGGCGTCGTTGTGGGCGCACTGTGGCCGGACCTCGGTTCGTCCCTCAAGCCCATCGGCGACGGATTCGTGAAGCTCGTGAAGTTCATGATCGCGCCCATCGTGTTCTGCACCATCGTGGGAGGCATCACTTCCCTGCGGGACACCAGGAAGGTGGGCCCCACCCTGGTCCGCTCGCTTGGCCTCTTCTACGCCCTGACGGCACTCGCCCTCGCTTTGGGCCTTGCCTCCGTGATGCTGTTCCAGCCCGGCGCGGGCATGCACATCGACCCCACGCACCTGGACTCCTCGGTGGCGCAGAAGTACACCACGCAGCTGCCCAGCAGCAACCCCGTGGACTTCATCCTCAGCATCATCCCCACCACTTTCGTTGGCGCCTTCGCCGACGGTGAAGTCCTGCCCGTGCTGGTCATTGCACTGCTGTGCGGCTTCGCCTTCAGCAAGCTCGGCGCGCCGGGCCAGCTGGCCCTGAACGTGGTCAACAGCTTCAACAAGCTGCTCTTCATCATGTTCGGCTACATCATGAAGGTGGCTCCGCTGGGCGCCTTCGGGGCGATGGCCTTCACCGTTGGCAAGTACGGCGCCCACTCCATCGGCAACCTCGGCATGCTGATCCTTGCCTTCTACGCCGCCTGCATCGTCTTCGTGGTGGTGGGCCTGGGCATCCTGGCCAAGGTGACCGGCTTCAGCCTCTGGCAGATCCTGCGCTACTTCAAGGACGAATTCCTGATCGTCCTGGCCACGTCCTCCAGCGAACCGGTCCTGCCGCGCCTGCTGTCCAAGCTCGAGCGGATCGGCTGCGACCGGAGCGTCGTGGGACTCGTGGTCCCCACCGGCTACTCCTTTAACCTCACCGGAACGGCCATCTACCTCACCCTCGCCTCCATGTTCATCGCCCAGGCCTGCGACATCCACCTGAGCTGGGGCCAGATCCTGCTGATGCTCGGCATGATGCTGCTGACCTCCAAGGGCGCGGCGGGCGTCACCGGCAGTGGCTTCGTGGCCCTGGTGGCGACCCTGACCGTCATGCCCACCCTGCCGGTGGCCGGCGTGGCCCTCATCGTTGGCATCGACCGGTTCATGAGCGAGGCCCGCGCCTTGACCAGCACCGTCTGCAACATCGTCTCCTGCGTGGCAATCGCCAAATGGCAGGGCGAGCTGGACATGGGCAAGCTCCGCTCCGAGCTCCAGGCAGGCTTCGTGCCCACCGAGGCAGAAAAGGTGCAGCTGGCCGAGCCGGCCCTGGCCCACTAACCGGCCGGCAGGCCACCACCCCCAGTGTTTGCCCGGGCTCCCAGCAGGGGTCCCGGGCAAACCCCTGCCAGGGGTACTACTTCACAACCCCCACGGAAAGGAACCGGAATGAGTGAGCGACAAACGGACCAGGACACAGCGGAAGACTGCGACGCCGGCACCTGTTTCTACTGCCAAAGCCCGGAAACCGACTAGGGACCGGCATAGCGCGGCAGCAAGCCTAGATCCACTGCTCCCATACCGTCAGCTGCAGGCTGACGGTCCCGGACGGACCGGCCACAACAGAGGGATCCCCGCCGGAAGGGTCGACGACGGCACGAACCTCGCCGCCGTCGTCGTCCCTCCCGGAATAGCCGGCCCTTCTAGCAAAACCGGCCCAGCGCATCAGGCGCGGACCGCCGCGGCCGCTTCATCGGCGGTACGCACGGGCGTTTCCAGCCCCAGGTGCTCGCGGAGCGTGCTGCCCCGGTACCCGGTGGGGTACACGCCGCGCTCCTGGAGTTCCGGGACCAGGTGGTTCACGATGTCATCCAGGCCGGTCGGGACCAGCCATGGCGAAATGTTGAACCCGTCCACGGCGCCCACCCGGGCGTACTCGGCCAGGTGGTCGGCCACAGCGGTGTAGGAGCCGGTGAAGGTGGAATCGATCCGCGCGGTCTTCGAGGTGACGAACTGCCGGATGGACAGCCCCTTGTCCTTGGCCTCCGCCCGCCACTGGTCCGCCAGCTGCCGGGCCTTGGCGCCGTGGAAACCGCTGCCCCAGGTTTCGGACGTTTCCTCCACCACGGGATCGATCTCCGGCAACGGGCCGTCCGGATCGTAGGAGGACAGCTCGCGCCCCCAGAACTGCTCCAGGTAGGCAATGGCCTGCTGCGGGCCGATCTGCAGGCTGCGCACCCATTCCTTCTTCTCAGCGGCCTCGGCCGCCGTGGGCGCCAGGATAAATTCGCTGGCCGGCATGATCTGAACAGCGTTAGCCCCGCGGCCGGCAGCCACGGACCGCTCCACGAGGTCCTTGCGGAACTCCACGGCGGCGTCGAACTTGGGGTGGGCGGAGAAGATCACGTCCGCCTGCCGGGCTGCGAAATTGCGGCCTTCCGGCGAGTCCCCGGCCTGGAACAGCACCGGCCGGTACTGCGCGCTGCGCGGCAGCCGGGGCGTGACGTCCACGGTGTAATGCTGCCCCTGATGGAGCACCCGGCGGGCAGGGCCGTCCGGCGTCTCCCACGAGTCCCAGATCCGTTTGGCCGTCTCCACGAATGCTTCGGCGTGCTTGTACCGGTCGGCGTGGTCCAGATAGCCGCCGCGGCGGAAGTTCGCTCCGGTCCAGGCATTGTCGGTGGTCACGATGTTCCACGCCGCACGGCCGCCCGAGATCAGGTCCAGGGAGGCGAGCCGGTGCGCCAAATCGGCGGGATCGTTGTAGGTGGTGTTCTGGGTGGCCACCAGGCCGATGTTCGTGGTCACCGACGCCAGGGCGGCGAGCATGGTCTGCGCATCCGGGCGCCCCACCACGTCCAGCGCGTGCGGGCGGCCCAAGTGCTCCCGCAGGCGCAGCCCCTCGCCCAGGAAGAACGCGGCGAACAGGCCCCGCTCCGCCGTCTGGGCGATCCGGCGGAACGATTCGAAGTCCGTCTGCGAGCCCGACTCGGGCGCCTTCCAGATGGTGCCCGAGTTGACGCCCTGGAAGAAGACACCGAACTGGATCTGCCCGCTCGGAGTGAAGATATCGGATGTAGCACGGGTGTGCTGTGTCATGGTTTTCCCTTACTTTCCGGCACCGGCAGGCGCAGCGGCGGCGGTTGCATAGCGGCTGGCCGGGCGCTCCAGGCCGAGCAGGTCGCGGAAGGTTCCGTCCTGCACCACCGGGCGGAGTGCTCCGCGGCGCCGCAGTTCCGGAAGGACCAGCCGGCCCAGTTCCTCCACGTCAACAAAGAGCGACGCCGGGTGCAGCCGCACGCCGTCGGCCTCCTTTAAAAGGTCGGCGAGGAAGTCGGTGAGAGCCGCCGCAGAACCTGCAAAAGCCGCCCGGCCGCCGTCGAACGATGCATCCCGCGCCGCCGCGTCCTGGCCGCGGGCGTCCAGGACGACGTCGAGCTCGGCGATGACGGCAACGGACGCCCCCACCCGGGCCCGGACGTCGCGGACCTCGGCGGCCAGCAGTTCCGCTGCGGGCGCGGACACCAGCACGGCATCCACCGCGTCCGCCGGGACTTCTCCGAGCAGGGACGCGGGAACCAGCACCGGCAACTGCCCCTGGAGCGGCCGCGGAATGATGGACGGCCCCTTGACGGAATAGCCCGCGCCGGCAAAAACGGCAGGCGTCTGGAAATCGACATAGTGCAGCTTGTCCACGTCGATGTACCGGCCGGTGGCAACATCGCGGATCACGGCGTCGTCCTCCCATGAATCCCACAGCCGGCGGGACACCTCGATGGAGGCGGCCGCTTCCTGCCCCAGCGCCTCGCCGGTCACGGCTGAACGGCCGACGGCGGCGGCCGCCTCAGGTGCATCTGCGGCGGTGGCGATCCACCCGGCCCGGCCGCCGGACACGTAGTCCAGGCTGGCCAGCTGGGTGGAGACGTGGAATGGCTCGGTGTAGGCGGTGTCCACTTCCGGGACCAGCGCAATGGTGTGCGTCCCCGGCCCCGCGAAGGCTGCCCGCTGCAGGGCGTTGGCCCGGCCGGGCGCCGGCGCGTCGGTGAAGGTGGCGGCGTGGAAGCCGGCCGACTCTGCTGCCAGCACGGCGCGGGCAAGGTCCGCACCGTCCCAGCCGGCGCCGTCGAGCTCGATCGCCAGGAAGCCCGGCTTTTCAAAGGTACTCACTGCTGGTCCTGACGTTCGTAGGGAATCTTTTCGCCGGCTTCGACGGCCACGGGCAGCCGGTTTTCGGCCGGCGGCAGCGGGCAGGTGGCCAGGTCCGTGTAGGCGCACGGCAGGTTCACGGCCCGGTTGAAGTCCAGCACCACGGAGCCGTCCGCGGCGGGCACCACGGAGAGGGAGCGGTTGGCCGCGTAGGTGGTCTTGCCGGAGGTCTGGTCGGTGAACAGCACTGACAGGGAGCCGGGTGCGTGGCCGTTGAACGCGGTCAGCGCCAGCTCCTGGCCGCCCAGCTTGAAGCGGATCTCGCCGGGAGCCTCGTAGACATGCTGGATGCCTTCCACGGCGGCACCCACGGTGGTGGGCCGCGGCGCCTCGAACGGCACGAAGGTCCCGCGGACGGCGTACGCAGCATCCGGGGAGTAGGCGGGCGTGCCCTGGTAGGCCTGCAACAGCGGGTTTTCCGGGTGACGCGGCCGCACGATGTACTCGCCGCCCCGCTTGGCCAGTTCAATGACGGTCTCGCCGGAGACCAGGTTGATGCCGCCGCGTTCTTCGACAGGCCCGAACTCCAGCGATGCGCCGGCTTCCGTGTTCAGCTCCGTGCCGTCCTGCTGCAGGCTGTCACCCGGTTCCAAAAGGACGCGGACGACGTCGGCCGCCACGCTCCAGGTGCCCGGGACACCTTCCGGCCGGGCGGGTTCGCTGCCCAGCCAGTGCAGGTGGGTCACCGCCAGGAAGCCGTGCGGGTGGGCACGGTGCTGTTCGTGGGCGGCGTGCCATTCCTGCCAGTCGGCGTCGAAGGACTCGAGGGCGGTTTCAGTGGACAAGGACATTCTCACTCCTGGCGGTGGTGGACGGGCGGACAAATTCGGGGCGGTTGCCGTAGGGGTCGCCGGCTTCCCACAGCGTGGTGGGGGCCGCCGCCCGGACGGCCGGGATGACCTCCAGCGCAAACCGCTCCAGGATCTCCAGCTGCTGCTCGAACGGCAGGGTGGTGGGCAGGGAGATGGACTGAAGGTCATGCCCGTACAGCGAGTGGTAGCTCAGGATCTTGTCGATGACCTGCTCAGGGCTGCCCACCAGCGCCGGACCCTCGGCCACTGCGTGCTGGATATCGCGGAAGGGCGAATTGTTGCCCGGCACGTTGCGGTTGGCGGTCAGGGCCTCGTACACCGGGCCGAACTGGCGGATTGCCTCCTGCGTGGTGCCGGCGATGAACACGCCACCGGCCCCGCAGCCCGAGCCCACATACTGGTGCCGCGGATCGTGGCCGTGCCGTTCGTATTCCTCGCGGTAATGCTTGATCAGCACCGCGTAGTTTTCGCGCGGCTGGATGGCGTTGGCCGTGAACAGCGGGTCACCCCATTTGCCGGCGAGCGCCGCAGAGGTCAAGGTTGTAGCAGAGCCGTGCCAAATACGTGGTGGACCGTTGAACGGCCGCGGCGTGGTGGTGGTTGGCTCAACCAGCGCCGGCCGGAAGCGCCCGCTCCAGGTGACGCCTTCCTCCCGCCACAGCCGGCGCAGGAGCTGGTACTTTTCCGCCAGCAGGTCCCACTGGTCCGCCAGGTCCAGCCCGAACAACGGGTACTGCAGCACCTCGTTGCCCTTGCCGATGGTGATTTCCAGGCGGCCGCGGCTGAGCTGGTCAATGGTGGCGTAGTCCTCCGCCACCCGGACCGGGTCCAGGACGGAGAGTACGGTGACGCCGGTGTGGAGCCGGATCCGGTCAGTGACCGCGGCGATGGCTGCCAGCACCGTGGTGGGCGAGGAGGAGATGAACTCCCCGGCGTGCCGCTCCCCCACGGAGAAGCTGTCAAAGCCCAGTTCCTCCGCCCGGCGCGCGGTTTCCACCACCTGGTTCAGCCGGTCCGCGGTGGAGACGATCTCCCCCGTGACCGGATTCTTCAGGTGCGGGATGATATCCAGGACCTGGAACTTCATGAGGCCTTCCCGGACGGCGTGGCGGTGGCCGTTGCCTGGGTGGCCGCGAAGTTCTCATCGGTGATGGTCTTGGATTCGGGCAGGGCTTCCTCGGACAGGCCCCAGCGCTTCAGCACTTTGCCATAGGAGCCGTCCTTGATGGCCGAGTTGAGGGCTTCGGAGATGACCGGCGCCAGGCCGTTGCCGCGCAAGGTGGTGGCTGCCACCAGGGTTTCGGACGGCCAGCCGGCGTTCACCTTGCCCACCACCTTCAGGTCGTCCCGGGTGTTTTCCCGGTACACCGTGGACGGGTAGGGGGCGATGTTAAGGTCTGTCCGGCCGGAGGAGAGCGCCAGGATGGTGTCGGCGTCGGACGAGTAGTACTGCAGGGTGGCCGGGGCCTTGCCCTTGCCCTCCAGTTCCTTGTTCCAGGCCAGCAGGATCTTCTCCTGGTTGGTGCCGGACCCCACGGAGACCTTCAGGCCGGAGATGTCGTCCGCGCCCTTGATGTCATAGGTGGCGGACTTCTTGGCCTCAAAGCCCATGTAGGCGGCGCGGTAGCTGGCGAAGTCGAACAGTTTCACCCGGTCCTTGTTCACGCCCACGTTGGAGAAGACGGCTTCAAAGTCACCGGACTGGGTCTTCAGCGGCCAGTTCTCCCAGGACGTGACCTGGACATCCAGCTCCAGGCCCAGCTTGTCCGCCACCAGCTGGGCGATGTCCAGCTCAGAGCCGATCGGCGTCTTGTCGTCCGTCGCGTGGAAGGACAGCGGGATGGAACCGGCCGTGGTGGCCACGGTCAGCTTGCCGTCCTTGCTGATCAGCGCGGGAACCTTGACGGCGAGCGCCGGGTCCTTCTCGGCCCGGATCCGCTGCTGGTCCGGGGACGTGTTGTAGACCACGCCGTTGCGGGCCGCCGTCGTCTGCGCGCCGCCGCTGGGGTTGCCGGCGGCAGAGGCGCCGGGGTCGGCGCACCCTGCCAGCGCGGCGGTGCCAAGGAGGACGACGGCGGGAAGCACCGCGAGTGCGCGGTTGCGGTGGAGGCCGCGGAGGGAGAAAGCCATGGGGTGGGTCCTTTAGATGTTGAAGGCCGGTTCCAGCACTTTGGAGAAGAAGCTCCGGGTGCGCGGTTCCTGGGGGTTGCTGAAAATGTCCTTGGGGGTGCCCTGCTCCACGATCTGGCCCTGGTCCATGAACACCACAGTGTCCGCCACGTCGCGGGCGAAGCCCATCTCATGGGTGACGATGATCAGGGTGGTGCCGGATGTTGCGAGTTCGCGGATGACGTCCAGCACTTCGTTGACCAGCTCGGGGTCCAGTGCGGAGGTGGGCTCGTCGAACAGCAGGATCTTGGGGTCCAGTGCCAGGGCGCGGGCAATGGCGACGCGCTGCTGCTGGCCGCCGGAGAGCTGGCGGGGATAGGCACCGGCCCGGTCCTTGAGCCCCACCCGGTCCAGCAGTTCCAGGCCGCGGCGGCGTGCCTCCTCCTTGGACCGCCCCTGGGCCACGACGGGGGCTTCCGCCACGTTCTCCAGGGCAGTGAGGTGCGGGAACAGGTTGAAGTTCTGGAACACCATGCCGATGTCGGTGCGCTGCTTCAGGATCTCTTTTTCCCGCAGCTCATGCAGCCGGTCGCCGCGGAGTTTGTAGCCCACCAGCTGTCCATCGATGGTGATGTGGCCGCCGTCCACCTTTTCCAAGTGGTTGATGGTGCGCAGCAGGGTGGATTTGCCGGAGCCGGAGGGGCCCACGATCACGGCCACCCCGCCCGGTTCCACAGTGAGGCTGACGCCTTTGAGGACTTCCGTGGGGCCGAAGGATTTGCGGACGCCGGTGATCTCCACCAGGCCGCGGGTGGCTGTGGGGGCGGTGAGGGTGTCAGTCATCAGAAGTTCCTCCGGTTGGGGACTGCCGCGTGGGTGGCGAAGAATTTGCGGGCCTTCTGCAGGGGCGTCAGCGGCAGGTTCCGCACCGCGCC
Organism: Pseudarthrobacter sp. NPDC058196; assembly: GCF_042882685.1. Classification (NCBI taxonomy): domain Bacteria; kingdom Bacillati; phylum Actinomycetota; class Actinomycetes; order Micrococcales; family Micrococcaceae; genus Pseudarthrobacter; species Pseudarthrobacter sp. NPDC058196. The sequence goes on along the minus strand of NZ_JBHVVN010000005.1, from coordinate 12,685 downwards.
CTTGGAGTAGTGGCGTTCGATGTAGTACTGGAAGACGCTCAGCACGGAGGTGATCACGATGTACCAGAGCGTGGCCACCAGCAGCAGGGGCAGGACCTGCTGGGTGCGGTTGTAGATGACCTGGACCGTGTAGAACAGCTCCGAGTAGGCCAGCACGTAGACGATCGAGGTGCCCTTGACCAGGCCGATGATCTCGTTGAACGCGGTGGGCAGGATGGCGCGCATGGCCTGCGGCAGCACGATCCGGGTGGAGCGGCGCCAGGCCGGGATGCCCAGTGCGGCCGCGGCCTCCAGCTGGCCCTGGTCCACGGACAGGATGCCGCCGCGGATGATCTCCGCGGAGTAGGCGGCCTGGTTGAGCGTCAGGCCCAGGACGGCTGCGGCGAACTGGCTGATCAACGTGGTGGTCTGCACTTCGAAGAACCGGACGTCGGTGAACGGGATCCCCAGGCTGATCTTTTCGTACAGGTAGCCCAGGTTGTACCAGAGGAGCATCTGGACCAGCAGCGGCGTGGACCGGAAGATCCAGGAGAAGGTCCAGGACACCGAGACCAGCAGCGGCGATGCCGAGAGCCGCATGAGCGCAAGGATGAAGCCGAGCACGAACCCGAGGACACCGGAGATAGCCGTCAGCTTCAGTGTTTCCACCAGGCCGTTGACCACGGACTGGGCGGTGAACCACTGGGCTACAACCCCCCACTCCCAGCGCGGATTGGTGGCCAGCGACCATGCCACGGCCAGGACACCGAGCGCGACGACGGCAGTCCCCACCCAGCGCCACGGATGCTTGGCGGCCACCACACGGTAGGACGAGTAGTCCTTTGCCACCCGGGGCGCCGCCTCCGTGGCGGAGCCGCCGGCGCCGGACGTGCCTGTTCCTGCCGGCGGCGCTTCCGCAGCCGGTACCGGCTGCGACTGTTGGGACTGCGCCACCCCTGTTGCTGAACTCATGCGCCACCTCGCTTCTCGTGCTGGGTTTTCCTTGTAGGCCGCTGCCCGTTGGAACGGGGCGTGGCGGCCGGTGCTGGCTGCAAATCTAGGACCGGCCGGAACGGGCCAGCAAGGCGGCAGGTTGCAATACTTCACGGGGCTTCGCACGGCGTCATGCGTCGGTTTTTTGCGTCCCTTAACGCGCTGTGACGCGGGGTTAACGGCCGTGACCAGGCGCTCGACCGGCGTCGTCACGGCTGCCTAGCATGGGCAATCAACCCAGCCCCGGCCGTCAGGAGTACCCATGCCAGCCACCATCCCGGCCATCGTCTTCATCGGCGGCGGACCGCGCACGGCGGGCGTGCTCGAACGGATCGCGGCCAACCGGCCGGACGTCTTCGCCGGCCCGCTGCAGCTCCATGTGGTGGAACCGCACATCCCGGGTTCCGGCCGCATCTGGCGGTACGACCAGGACCCGGGCCTCCTGCTTAACTCCATGGCCGCGGACATCACCATGTTCACCGACGGGTCCGTGGACTGCGCCGGACCCGCGGCACCCGGTCCTGGCCTGGCCGAATGGGCCGCGGGCGTGCTGGACGCCTCCATCATCGATGTCCCGGACTTCCCGCAGCCCCTGTGGGACCAGCTCCGGGCCCTCACCGGCATCACGTTTCCCACCCGCCAGCTGCAGAGCCAGTACCTCGAGTGGTTCTTCCGCCGCGCCGCCAAGTCGCTGGACCGCAGCGTCACCGTGCACCGCACCACGGCCGTGGGCATCACGCCCCGGCCCGGCGGAGGGCACGACGTCGAGCTGGGCAACGGCCGCACCCTGCACGCGGACATCGTGGTGACGGCGCTGGGCCACACCGATTCCCGCCCGGACGCCGTATCCGCGGGGTTCTCGGACTTCGCCGCCCGGCACGGCGGCTACCACGCGGCACCCGGCTACACCACCGACGTCGACTACTCCCCCATCGCCGCCGGGCAGGACGTGATCGTCTCCGGGATGGGCCTGGCTTTCGTGGACCTGCTGGTCCTGCTCATGGAGGGCCGCGGCGGCAGGTTCCGGGAAACGTCCGACGGCGGGCTCCGCTACCTTCCGTCCGGGCGCGAACCCCGGCTGTGGGCGGGCTCGCGCCGGGGCGTGCCGTACCACTCCAAGATTTCCGCAGCCCTGCGCGGACAGGCACCGGGGCCGCTGCAGTTCTTCACGAAAGCCGCGGTGGACTCCTTGCTGGAGCGCCAGGGTGAACTGGACTTCCGCCGGGACCTGTGGCCGCTCATCGCCAAGGAAGCCGGCTCCTACTATTACCGCGAGCTCCTGACGGGCAGCCCCGAACGTGCCGCCATGGGATGGGACGAGTTCGCCGCCCGCTACGGGGAGCTGGACTGGTACAGCGGCGGGCGCGAATCGCTGGTTGCCGCCGCGGTCCCGGACCCCGCATTGCGCCTGGACCTGGAGCGGCTGGACCGGCCCTTCGACGGGCGCACCTTCACCGGGCACCAGGACGTGCAGGACGCCGTGGCCGGCTACATCGAACACGACCTTGCCCTGCGTGACAGCCCGGACCATCCGGAGACGCTGGCCCTGTTCGTGGCACTGCTGCACGTGTACATGGAAGTGGGCCGGGTGGTTCCGCCGGAGCGGTTGAACGCGCGCTCCCAGCAGGTGGTCCACGGCTGGTGGCACGGCTTCTTCAGCTTCGTCGATTCCGGGCCCCCGCCGCACCGGCTGCGCCAGATGCTCGCGCTGCACCGGGCCGGCCTGCTGCAGTTCCTGGGGCCGGGCCTGGACGTCGCTGCCGACGAAGCCACCGGCACCTTCGTGGCCACTTCGCGGCAGTCCGGAGTCTCGGTGGCGTCCACGGCCCTGATCGAAGCGCGGCTCCCGTCCACGTCCGTTGCCCGCTCGCTCAACCCGGTGCTCGCCTCGCTGCACCGAAGCGGCTTGGGCAGCGAACAGCAGCTGTTGACCGCGGACGGGATCCACTCCACCGGAAAACTGCTGGTCTCGGCCCGGCACCAGCTGGTGGATTCGGACGGCGCACCCCAGCCCGCCCTCTTCGGCGTGGGCCCGGGAACCTCCGGGTGGGGCGCCGGCGCCTTCGCCCGTCCGCACACCAACGCCGCGCCGTTCCGCGAAAATGACGCCCTCGCCCGGACCATCCTCGGCGCTGCCCGCGACCTGGCCAGCCCGTCCGCCCCGGAACCCGCAAAACCGGTAGCTTCAGAACCAGCAACTCCAGAACCAGCCGCCGTCGGAAAGACCTGACCCGTGACAAGGAACGACCAGTGACCGCAGAACCCGGCCTCCGTCCGAAGCCCCTGGACCCCAATGCCTTGACCGTCCTCAGCCTGCCCATGCACGATCCCCGCGTCCGTCCACTCCTGGACGAGCTCGCCGTCGAATACGACACCCGCTACGGGGACCTGTTCGGCCGCGGCGCCGCGGCAGAGGAACTGAACCGCTACCCGGCAGCCGAATTCGAGGGCCCCCATGGCGCCCTGCTGGTGATCCAGGAAAATGGCGAGTCGATCGCCGGCGGCGCGTTCCGCCGGTACGACCCCGCCACGGCGGAACTGAAACGGATCTGGACGCATTCGGCCCACCGCCGTCGTGGCCTGGCGCGCCTGGTGCTCGCCGAACTCGAGGCCCTGGCGGCCGCCCGCGGCTACACCAGGCTGTACCTCACCACCGGTCCACGGCAGCCGGAGGCCAAACACCTCTACCTGCACACCGGCTACCAGGCGCAGTTCGACCTGGCGGCGGACCCGGAAACCATCGGGCCCCTGGCGTTCACGAAAGACCTGCCCGGCGGGCCGCGGAACTGACCACGCAGTTACCGTCCCATCCGGGGCAGCCCGCCGCTAAGCTAACGCCATGGCCACGAAAACCACAGCAGAGAAGCTTGCCACCATCCAGCAGGGCTACACACTGGAGGGTGCCACCATCGAGCTGGGGGCCGCCATCATCGACGGCGAACTCCACAAGGACGCGCCGGTGCGGCTGCCGCTGGCCATGATGAACAGGCACGGGCTGGTGGCCGGCGCCACCGGTACGGGCAAGACGGTCACGCTGCACATGATGGCCGAACAGCTGTCCACCGCCGGTGTCCCCGTCTTCCTGGCCGACATCAAAGGCGACCTCTCCGGGTTGGCAACGGCCGCCGTCGGGAGCGACAAACTGACGGCCCGCACCCAAAGCATCGGCCAGCCCTGGGCGGGGAAGGCGTTTCCGGTGGAATTCCTCGCCCTTGGCGGCGACGGCAACGGTGTCCCGGTCCGCGCCACAGTCACCTCCTTCGGGCCCGTCCTCTTGTCGCGGATCATGGAACTTAACGACACACAGGAATCCAGCCTGCAGCTGGTCTTCTACTTCGCGGACAAAAACGGCCTGGAACTCATCGACCTCAAGGACCTGCGGGCCGTCATCCAGTTCCTCACCTCGGACGAGGGCAAGGACAAGCTGGAGGAACTCGGTGGCCTGTCCAAGGCAACCGCCGGGGTGATCCTGCGCGAACTCGTGAACCTTGAGGCGCAGGGGCTGGAGAAGTTCTTCGGGGAACCGGAATTCAACACTGCCGAGCTCCTCCGCACCGCTCCGGACGGACGCGGTGTGGTCACCTGCCTCGAACTGCCGACGCTGCAGACCAAGCCCATGCTGTTCTCCACCTTCCTCATGTGGCTGCTGGCAGACCTGTTCGAGGACCTGCCCGAGGCCGGAGACCTGGACAAGCCCAAGCTCGTGTTCTTCCTGGACGAGGCACACCTGCTCTTCAACGGCGCCTCCAAGGCGTTCCTGGACGCCATCACCACCACCGTCCGGCTGATCCGGTCCAAAGGCGTGGGCATCTTCTTCGTCACCCAGACCCCCAAAGACGTGCCCGCCGACGTCCTGGGCCAGTTGGCCAACCGGGTGCAGCATGCCCTGCGCGCGTTCACCCCCGAGGACGCCAAGGCACTCAAGGCCACGGTGTCAACGTTCCCGCTCAGCGACTACGACCTCGAGGAAACGCTGACCTCGGCGGGAATCGGCGAGGCCGTCATCACCGTCATGAATGAGAAGGGGGCGCCCACGCCCGTGGCCCTCACCCGGCTCCGAGCACCGGAATCCGTGATGGGTCCTGCCGAGGACGCGCTGGTGCGGAGCACGGTGGCCGGCTCGGCGCTGCTGGGCAAGTACGGGACGGCGGTGGACAACCCGTCCGCCTATGAAAAGCTCACCGGCAAGGGGGCGGCACCCACCGGCCCGGCCGCGCCGGAACCGTCCGGCGGCGTACCAGCCGGCCAGTCCGCGCCGGCCGGCTACGACGTTGACGCCGAGGCCCGCCGGATCGAGGAGGAGATCCTGGGCCGGCCCAGCAGCAGGCCCGCGCAAACCCCGGCCCCCGCGTCCCAAGCTCCCCGGCCGCCCGCCGAGCCGCAGCCTCAATCCCAGCCCGGCGGCGTGATGGGTGATCTGGGCGGAGTGCTCGGCGGCGCCCTGGGTGGCGGGCTGAAAAGCATGGCGCGGTCCATGGGCACGCAATTGGGACGCGAACTGCTCCGCGGCGTGTTCGGCACCTCCTCCACCCGGCGCCGCCGCCGCTGACTCCGGTGCACTGCTGCTGCCTGGCTGCCGGTACGCGCTGCGCACCGCTGGCACGCCCTGCCCGCTGACCTCCCGGCCACCCGCCGTCGGGACTTATCGGTGTCCCGCCCGCCGGATTAGGGGGGACCCCAACTTTAGAGTGCGTCCGCACTGCCGTTACTGTAAGAAACGTGCAGATGAGTCAAGCGTTGGTGAGGATCGCGGCCGGATGGCTGCTGGGCCTTATGCTTGCCATCGCCGGAGCCGTCGTGGCCATCAATATTGTGAACAACACCGTGGCCAGTCCGCAGCAGCCCGTCAGGGAGTACCTCGACGCGCTCAGGAGCGGTGACGGCGGACGGGCGCTGGGCATCCTGCGCGCCACTGTCCCGCCCGGCAACGCCGCGATGCTTGACGGCAGCGGACTGCAGACGGCGGCATCCCGGCTGTCCAACGTCAACGTCGGCGATCCCGAGGAACGACCAGGCAACCAGGTGATGGTGCCCTTGGAGTACACGATCGACGGCAGCCGGCTCCGCACCGAATTCCTGCTGCAGAAGACCGGCACCGAGTGGCTCTTCTTCAACACCTGGGCCTTTGTCCCGTCCCGGCTGCCCACGGTGGACGTGACCGTGGTCAACGGCAATGAGGCAACCGTCAACGGCGTTCCGGTAAACATGCCGGGCGGCCGCAATTCCTTTGCCGTGTTCTATCCCGGCGAGTACGAGGCATCCCTGAACGGGCAGTACTTCTCGGCGCCGGCCACCCGCGCCACCGTCACCTCCAAGGACACCCCGGTGGCTCCGCTCAACCTGCTGACCCAGGCTACTGACAAGCTTAAGAGCGACGTTGCGGCCAAGGTCCGGGAATTCCTTGACGGCTGCGCGGCGGAAGCCGTCAAGGAACAGAAGCTCCAGCCCGACTGCCCCTTCTACTATGCAAGCAACAACAGAGTCCAGGACGGCACCATCAAGTGGACCGTCACCGAGTACCCGGGCGTATCGGTGGAACCGTTCGGCGGCCGCTGGGTGGTGGCACCGCTGGACGGCAAGGCCAAGGTGGAGGCGCTCCAGCAGAATGCCTTTACCGGGGCCTGGTATCCCCTGGACGCGGAAGTGGACTTCAGCTTCACCACCCGTTTGGACGTCGCCGGTGACACGGTCAAGGTCACCCCGATGCTGAGCTTCTAGGCCCCCTCCCCTCCGGTGCCAGACTGGCCCGGTTTTAGAGCCCTCCCTGCCTTAGCCTTGGCAGCATTAGACCCAATAACGGCGAAAACTGGGCTGGTTTGGCTGCGGCCAGCGTAGCGAACCCCGCGCCAGCACCTCTTGCACCTGCAAAAGGACAGATTCCGGGGCGTGGACTACGTCATCGTAGAAGAACCTGAGCACGGGCAGGCCGTAGCGCACCGCCATGTTGTCCCTGTGGCGGTCCTTTTTGAATTGCCGTGGTTCAAGGTGGAAGGCAATTCCGTCGATCTCCACGATGAGGAATCCCTCCAGCAGAAAGTCCACACGGCCAATGCCGTCAATCCAGACTTGGGTTTCAGTGGCTATGCCCGCGTCTCTGAACAGCACCCGGGCCAGCGTCTCCAGCAGCGAGTCTGCGCCGCGCTCCACCTTGGACACAACGGTCCTTGCCTTGCCGCACCGCTTCCCGTCCAAATGCCGGAGAAGGTAGGACAGCTCGATGTCGCCGCGGTTGAAGGCACACTCCACCATCACGAGCGACTCAAGCTCGGGCAGGCACAGCAGCGCGTGGAGGAGAACATCGGGAAGTGCCGCCAGGGTCCGGTGGGGTGGCCGCTGTGTCAGGGGAAGGCGGTGGCTGACACAGCGGACTGTGCTCCGCCCGTTGCTTTGCCAATAGTGGGGCCGTGTGGCGGGCCGCAGCTGCCACAGGCCGTATTTTGGTGCGGCCGAGGCACACGTCAACAGACCACGGACACGGCCGGCGGCCACAAACTCCGGGTCAGCGCCCGGCACGGCCAGCAGGCCTTGCCCCAGCCGGACCACGGAGCCGCTGCGGATCGCCCGTCGGAGCCCCGTCTCTGTGCCACCTGCCGCCAGCACATCGCGCCGCAGCAGAACTCCGCCGGCTGACGTGATGATTTCCGTTACGTCCATCCGACAACACTGCTGGGAGTCGGGCGCTGACGTGAGGAGAAAGTCAGCCTATGTGGATACTGGCCCAGTTCTTGGTGCGGCAGGAAGAGAACTGGCCCGGTTTTCAGGTTTGGAAGGCCGAAAACCGGGCCAGTTCAGCTGAAGGCCCAGCCGGGTCAGTCCATTCCGCGGAGGTCCAGGACCAGCTCGGTGTCGCCGTCGGCCTGCAGGACCACCGGGATGCCCCAGTCCTGCTGGTAGAGGTGGCAGGCTGCGTGGTCGGGGATCTCGCCGTCCTCGGTCTCGGGCCCGTCGCACGCCGCGGCACGGGCGGTAATGTGCAGCACGCCCTCGGGGACGTCGGGGGACAATTCAAGGGTGCGCAGCAGCCCCACGGAGGTTCCGCCGCCGGAGACCAACAGCTCGGGCGGGGTGGAGGAGATCTTCAGCTGCGTGGGGTCTCCCCACCTGTCATCGAGCTTCTGCCCGGTGGGAGCCGTGAAGCGGACCGTCAGTTCCAGCGGCCCCGACGCCACGGGGCTCTTGGGCCGGTGGGTCTGGGATGCGCCTTCATCCACCTGCTGCGCTTCCTTGGGGATGGGGACGTACACCAGCTGGTGCTTGTTGGCCTCCACCACCACCAGCAGCGGCTCGGAGCCGGCGGACTGCGTGTGGTCCACGATCACGTCGGAGGGCTCGGCGAGGCCACGGGCCAGGGTGGACACCGTGCCGGATGCGGGGTCGTACCGGCGCACGGCCCCGTTGTAGGTATCCGCGATGGCCACGGAACCGTCAGGCAGGACGGTCACGCCCAGCGGGTGCTGCAGCCGGGCCTCGGCTGCGGGACCGTCGCGGAAACCGAAGTCGAACAGGCCCTTGCCGACGGCGGATTCAACAGTCACCGAGCCGTCCTCGCCAATGACCAGCTTGCGGATCGCGGACGTTTCGGAGTCCGCAACCCAGATGTTGCCGTCGGCGTCCTCGGCCAGGCCGGAAGACTGGGCGAACCAGGCTTCGTGGGCCGGACCATCCAGCAGTCCTTCCAAGCCATTGCCCGCCACGATGGACACGGCGCCGGTCAGGGGATCGAAGCTGAAGATCTGGTGTGTTCCGGCCATGGCCACCACTACCGCATTGAGTTTGCTCGACCAGACAACGTCCCACGGTGAGCTGAGGGAGACCTCCAGGGGGTGCCCGCCCAGGCGTCCGGTGAAGCCGGCTGCCTCCTCGTCCACCCGCGCGGGTCCGGTCTCCAGCAGGCGCTGGATGCCGTTGCCGGCCAGCGTGGAAGCTTTGCCGGAGCTGAGGGAGAGTCCGCGGAGGCGGTGATTCACTGAGTCTGCAATCACGACGTCGTACCCGGCCTTGGCTGCCACGTCTTCCGGGAGGAGCACCAGGCCCTGCGGCTCGTTGAACCGGGCGGTGGCGTCGTCACCGGCGGCCGGACCGTCGGCATGGCCCTTGGTGCCGGAGCCGAAGGTTGCCAGGACAGTCTGGAAGTCCGTGCCGAGCTCCACCAGGCGGTGGTGCCCGGTGTCGGTGACCAGCCAGGAACCCTTGGCGGCGGCATCCGCGGCGGTGCCGGCGTCGGACGTTTCCGCCACGGCCGTGGAGCCGCGGCCCGGCGGCAGGAACAACGCCTTGCCGGGGAAGCGCAGCGTGCCGGAGGTCGCCTCGGGCGCAACGTACGGGCCGGAACCCCGGTGGAGGGTGCCCTTGGCCTCGTGTTCGGCGATGAGCTCGGGGATCAGTACCGCCAGCCCGTCCGCGTGGCCCTCGCCGGACAGGTGCGCCACGATGTAGCCCTCGGGGTCGATGACCACCAGGGTGGGCCAGGCGCGGGCGGTGTAGGCCTTCCAGGTGTCCAGCTCGGGATCGTCCAGGACGGGGTGGTGGATCTCGTACCGCTCCACGGCGGCGGCCAGCGCCACCGGATCCGCTTCATGCTCGAACTTGGGCGAGTGGACCCCCACGGTGACCAGGACATCCGAATACTGCTCTTCCAGCGGCCGCAGCTCATCCAGGACGTGCAGGCAGTTGATGCAGCAGAAGGTCCAGAAGTCCAGCAGCACGATCTTGCCGCGCAGGGCTTCGAGGTCCAGGCTCTTGCCGCCGGTGTTCAACCAGTTGCGGCCCACCAGTTCGGAGGCCCGGACCCGGGCGTGCGTGCGTACGGTTTCGCTCATCAGCGTCCTTCCAGCTTGTTGCGGTCAGCCAGCTTGGCGTCGCGTTCAGCCAATTTGGCAAACATATCGTTGTAAGCGGCCAGATCGGCGTCGTTATTCCTGTCCGCCGCCCGGTCCACGCGTTTGGTCTCCCGCTGGTCCGACCTCGACCACATGATGGCGACGCCGATCGCCACCAGGAGGGTGGGTACTTCGCCAATGCCCCAGGCCACGGCGCCGCCTGCTTGCTGGTCACCCAGGGCGGATGGTCCCCAGGCGCGCCCGAGGTTGCCGAAGTAGTCGGCCGCCAGCAGGCCGGTGCCACCCATGATGGAGACGCCGAAGAAGGCATGGAAGCCCATGGTGGCCAGGAGCAGGAGGAGGCGCATGGGGTAAGGCGCCCGGCGCGGGAGCGGGTCGGTGCCGATCATGGTCAGCACAAAAATGTAGCCGGTCAGCAGGAAGTGCAGGTTCATCAGTTCGTGGCCTACATGCTCGCGCATCGCATATCCGAACAGGTCCGAGTAGTAGAACAGCACGATCGAGCCGGCAAAGTTTGCCGCGGCGAACAACGGGTGCGTCACCAGTTGCGAGAACTTCGAATGCACAAACACCATCAGCCACTCGCGTGTGCCCCGGGAGCCGTCACTGCGGGCGGGGAGGGCCCGCAGTGCCAGGGTCACCGGCGCACCCAGCACCAGGAAGATCGGTGCCACCATGGTCAGGGCCATGTGGTCCACCATGTGCGCGGAAAAGAGGACCCGGCCGTAGACCGACGGCGGCCCGGACGTTATGTACGTCAGGACAACCAGGCCAATAACCCAGTTCACGGACCGGAACCACTGCCAGCTGTCCCCCCGGCGGCGGACCTTTGCCACGCCGAGGAAGTAGGACACCAGGCCGAAAAGGGCTACGGCAACCCAGAGCCAGTCCAGTCGCCATTCGGTCAGCCAGCGTCCCGGCGTGAGTTCCGGGGGCAGCTCATAGCCACTGAGGATGAAGGCGGGGGAGGCATCCGGTGCCAGGGTGGTGGGCTGCGGCGGTGCTGACCGGCCCAGGGCCACGGCGATGCCGGAGGTGGCCCCCATGACCAGCAGCTCGGCCAGGATCAGCTGCCACAGCACCCGTCGGGACGACATGGTGGAGCCCTTGCGGCCAAGCTGCGGGATGACCCATTGGCGGTGCATGAAGCCAATGCCGCCCAGCACCACGGCCCCCGCCGTCTTGGCCAGGATCAGCTGGCCGTAGGCCGATCCGAAGAGGTCCGACCAGCTGGTCACGCGGATGCTGGCGTTGATGATGCCGGAAGCGAAAACCAGCACGAACGCGAAGCCTGCCAGCGTGGAGAAGCGGCGGAGCGTCGGTTCGGTAATGTCTGCTGCCGTACCGGCCTTGGGCCCGGTGAGGATGCCGGACAGCATAGCCAGGATAACGATGCCGCCCACCCAGGCGCTCACGCCCACCAGGTGAAGGCCCATCGAGTTGATGGCCCCTTCGTGGTCCGAGGAACTTGAAGAGTGCCCGATCAGCGCTGCCGGGACCAGGCCGATGAGGGCCAGGATGAGGGTGAGGAACAGGCCGCCGGGAGACCTGACGCCGAAGAGCGCAGTTGTCACCACGGCGGCGATGATGGTGACGGCGAGCCACGCCCGGCCCGTTTCGATGTCCGTCATGAAGTACACCAGGGCCTGGGTGAACGCGGGGTCCCCTGAGAGCGCCTGCCCCGCAACATCGGCGTAGGTGAGGACAAGGACAGCAATGGCGGACAGCGTCCACACCGCGCCCGCGGCGGCTGCCACGGCCAGGACACGGGTGAAGGCTGGGTGCTCGGGGCCTGCATCCCGGGATGTTTCCCGGTCGCGGCCGCGGGCATTGAGGTTCTTGGGGAGGATGCCGACGGCGAAAATCAGGCCGCCGACGACGGTGGCCAGGGACACGTTGTGGATGGCCTTGCTGATGGGAAGACCCCACCGGACCAGGGCGCCGGGATCCGCGACGCTGCGGGCTGCTGCCGCGCCGGAGAAGAGCAGTGCTGCCGTGAGGCCCAGGATGAGGGCTGCCAGTCCCGCCAGTTGCCAAGGCAACGGAATGCCACGGATCCCGGCGTCCCGGACCGGGGCTCCCTTGCCAGGTTCGGACTGGGGCGCGGTAGAACGGGGTTTTGCGGCAGAAGACACCATTCCATTGTCCGCTACGCCTGCCCGGGCGGCGAATCCGGCTTAAAGCCAAGGAGCGGCAACCCATGGGGTTGCCGCTCCTTTCCAGCCGGCGCATGCCGGACCGGGCGAATGCTCTACTTCTTGGAGACAGCAGCCTTCAGCTTGGAGCCGGCGGTCAGCTTGACGCTGTGGCCAGCTGCGATCTGGATGGTTTCGCCGGTCTGCGGGTTGCGGCCGGTGCGGGCTGCGCGGTCGGTGCGCTCCACGGCGAGCCAGCCCGGGATGGTGATCTTCTCGCCGGCGGCAACAGACGTCTCGAAAACCTCGAACAGAGCGTCGAGGACGGAGTTGACGGCAGCCTGGCTGGTGCCGGCCTTGCCAGCTACCTCTGCAACAAGTTCACTACGGTTCTTAGCCATTTATGTCCTCCTGGACGATTCTTGATTCTGAAGCCTGCACGCGGCATGCGCGCAAGCCACTGTTCGAAAACTTACCAGCTTGGGACGTTCCGATCCGCAAATTCCGCGTGTTTCCGCGACTTTTTGAGGTTAATCACCGAATTCGGAGGCTATATCCACCCCTTCACGGGGCGTGGTGGTGTTTAAATGTGGGAGGCCCCAACCGTGTGGTTGGGGCCTCGACCAATGTGTGTCCGGCGGTATCCTACTCTCCCACACCCTCCCGGGTGCAGTACCATCGGCGCTGTGGGTCTTAGCTTCCGGGTTCGGAATGGGACCGGGCGTTTCCCCCACGCTA